>NZ_JBPFDE010000008.1:0-226228 GCF_051025595.1 Pantoea phyllosphaerae | reverse complement strand
AGCTGGCCCGGGGCGCGGGTGCAGGGCCGGCGCCCACCGGCCCTGCTCGGTCGCCCGCAGCGGGCGAAATGAAACTGCCTCGCTGCCGGGCGAACGAAACCTGCTCAGAGCCGCCTGCGCAGCAGGCAAAACCGTCTGGCGGGCGGAACCCGCCGCCGCTACCGCCCGGCCAGGCGCCCCTCCACGATCATATTCGCCACCAGCTGAAGACGCCCCTGCCCGTCATCCTCGGTATAAACCCCCTGCAGCTCCGGCGAGAAGCCCGGCAGCTGGTTGACGCCCTCTTCCAGCGCCAGGAAATAGCGCTGCACCGCGCCGCCCCACACCTCGCCCGGCACCACGCAAAGCACGCCTGGCGGATAAGGCAGCGCGCCTTCAGCAGCGATGCGCCCTTCGGCCTGCGCGATCGGCACCAGCTCGACGTCGCCGCGAATATAGGCCTGATGCGCGTCCTGCGGGTTTACCTTCACCGCCGGAAAACGCTGCTGCCGGAACATCGCCCTCTGCAGATCCTTCACGTCGAAGCTGACGTAGAGATCGTGCATCTCCTGGCAGAGCTGACGCAGGGTATAGCCCTTGTAGCGCGCCTGATTTTTGCGATAAATCGTCGGCAGCACCTCCGCCAGCGGCGCATCCTCTCTGACGTGCTGTTCGAACTGCGCCAGCATCGCCACCAGATGCGCCATCTTCTCCGCGCTCTCTGCCGGCGTCAGCAGAAACAGAATAGAGTTAAGGTCGCACTTCTCCGGCACGATGCCGTTTTCGCGCAGGTAGTTGGCGAGAATAGTGGCGGGAATGCCGAAGTCGGCATACTCGCCGCTCGCCGCATCGATGCCCGGCGTGGTCAGCAGCAGCTTGCAGGGATCGACCAGATACTGATCCTGCGCGTACCCGGCAAAACCGTGCCACTTCGCCTCGGGTTCAAAGCTGAAGTAGCGGCTGTCGCGGGCGATGCTCTCCGTGGGTGCATCCTGCCAGCGCATGCCGTCTACCTGCTCCGGGACAAACGGCAGGATCATCTCGCAGCGATCGAGGATCGCCTTGCGCGCCTCGATGCCGAGCGTCACGCACGACTGCCACAGCTGGCGGCCCGCTTCCCCCTGATGCATCTTTGCATTAACGTCCAGCGCGGCGAAGAGCGGATAAAAGGGGCTGGTGGAGGCGTGCAGCATAAAGGCGTTATTCAGCCGCTTGTGCGGACAAAAGCGCTTCTGACCGCGAATGTGGTTATCTTTTTTATGGATCTGCGACGTCTGCGAAAAACCGGCCAGCTGCTTATGCACCGACTGGGTAACGAAGATGCCCGGGTCTTGTTCAGTGAGTTCCAGCGTCAGCGGCGAGGTGCCCGCCATTACCGGAATAAACTGCTCATAGCCGAGCCACGCAGAGTCGAACAGGATGTAGTCGCAGAGATGCCCGATGCGATCCACCACCTGACGCGCGTTATAAACCGTGCCATCGTAGGTACCAAGCTGAATGATCGCCAGCCGGAAAGGACGCGCTTCTCCGGCGCGCTGCGGCGCCACCTCTTTGATGCGCTCGCGCAGCCAGGCCTCGTCGAAACAGTGCGCGTCGATGCCGCCGATAAAGCCAAAAGGATTGCGCGCCGCCTCCAGATAGACCGGCGTCGCGCCCGCCTGGATCAGCGCGCCGTGGTGGTTCGATTTATGGTTATTGCGGTCGAACAGCACCAGATCGCCACGCGTCAGCAGCGCGTTGGTCACCACCTTGTTGGCGCTGGAGGTGCCGTTGAGCACAAAGTAGGTTTTATCCGCGTTGAAGACCTTTGCCGCGAACTTCTGCGCATCTTTCGCCGAGCCTTCGTGAATCAGCAGATCGCCGAGCTTAACGTCGGCGTTGCACATGTCGGAGCGAAACACGTTTTCGCCGTAAAAATCGTAAAACTGCCGTCCCGCCGGGTGCTTACGGAAAAACGCCCCGCCCTGATGGCCAGGACAGGCGAAAGTGCTGTTCTGCATATCAACATAGCGCGTCAGGGTATCGAAAAACGGCGGCAGCAGGTTCGCCTCATACTCCGCCGCGGCCGCTTCCAGCGCCGCCCACTCCTGCGCGGAGCCGTTCAGCTCGCCGGTCACGCCCGGCAGATGCAGCACCTCCTCCTCCCAGGCGTTGGCGACAAACACCGGCAGATTGAAGCCGGTATGGCGCAACAGGGCCAGCACGCCGCTGCGCGTATCGGCCAGCGAGACGACCACTGCCGCCACATCGGTAAAGTCGGTGTTGTCCAGCGTCACTACGTCACGCCCGGTATTGAGGGTAAGGCTGGGAGCCACAGCAACGCTGGCGGCAATTTTCAGTGGTGTCATAACACAAATCCCCAACGGTGAAGGATGAGTGGGTGCCAGAGGCACGGCAATAGGGAAGATTCCCCGGCGAATAACGTCAGGCGGAAGCGGAGTCAGAGCAAAAGCGAAAGCCGCACCCGATAGACATCAGTAAAGCCAGATGGCGTCTGTCTTTACGCATGCCCAACAGCGAACGTTTAGCTGGCCTCACCGCATGATGAGCGGGCACAGCGGAAAGCGGCGAGCAGAGAGGAGCGCCTTGCGCACAGGGCAAAGCGAGCGGCGGCAGGTGCGGTTGCGCAGTATTCCGGCCATAGCAAATCCTCGACGGGCAGGTAAAAAGAGGCGCAATCATGTCATTTTTTTCGCGCGGGAACAACCCGCCTGGCTTAATAACCCGGCAGGCGATAAATATGCAACGCCATGATAAATAAGTATTTAAAAAACAAACGCCTTAAATAAATGCTTAATTATCTTTGCTTTATGAAAGTTTATGCATTTCCCGGCGCTTTCCTGCCGCCTCTGCGCACGCTCTACCCCTTACCCCCGAGGAGGAGTAGACTGGCCGGCACATTTCCTGATTGCCGGAGGCTGCATGTTTACAGCATTAGTCATTGAAAATGATGAGCAAGGCTACCGCACCAACCTGAAAGAACTCAACGAATCCCAGCTGCCCGACCATAACGTCACCGTCGACGTCGCCTACTCCACCCTCAACTACAAAGATGCGCTCGCCATCTGCAATAAAGGGCCGATCGTGCGTCATTTCCCGATGGTGCCGGGCATCGATTTCGTCGGCCGCGTCACCGCCAGCCGCCATCCAGAGTGGCGGCTGGACGACGTAGCGCTGCTGACCGGCTGGGGCGTCGGCGAGAAACAGTGGGGCGGCCTGGCGCAGAAGGCGAGCGTGCCCGGCGACTGGCTGGTAGAGGTGCCCGCCGCCCTGAGCCCGCTACAGACTATGGCGATCGGCACTGCGGGCTTGACCGCGATGCTGTGCGTGATGGCGCTGGAGAAACAGGGCGTGACGCCGGACCGCGGCCCCGTGCTGGTCACCGGCGCAAGCGGCGGTGTCGGCAGCTTCAGCGTCAGCCTGCTGGCGCGCCTGGGCTTTGAGGTGATCGCCGCCAGCGGACGCGCCAGCGACGAAGGCTATCTGATCGATACGCTCGGCGCGCGTTCGGTTATCGACCGCAACGAGCTGTCGCAGCCCGGCAAGCCGCTGGCGAAAGAGCGCTGGGCGGCGGCAATCGACAGCGTCGGCAGCCATACGTTGAGTAACGTGCTGGCCGCTACCCAGCGCGACGGCGTGGTCGCCGCCTGCGGTATGGCGCAGGGGCTGGATCTGCCCGCCAGCGTCGCGCCCTTTATCCTGCGCGGCGTCACCCTGACCGGCATCGACAGCGTCATGTGTCCGAAACCGCTGCGCCAGCAGGCGTGGCAGCGCCTTGGTGAACTGCTGAACAGCGACACGCTGACCCAGCTTACGACGCTGATCCCGCTCAGCGAAGCGAAACAGGGCGCGCAGGATCTGCTGGACGGCAAGGTGCGCGGCCGCCTGATTGTCGACTGCCGCTAAGCGGTCTGATGCAGGGCGACGTCGCGCAGCAGCACCGCAAGGCGCGCCAGCGCGAACTGTGCGCCCTGCTCCATTACCGATTTCGGCTCGCCCTCGAAGCGTCGCATCTCAGCCACCACGCTGCCGTCGGGCAAGGTCCAGCCAAACCAGATGGTCCCGGCGGGCGTGCCATCTTCGCCGCCGTCCGGTCCGGCATAGCCGGTAATTGACAGGCTCACCGGCTCGCCGGAGCGCTCGCGCGCGCCGATCGCCATCTCGCGCGCCGTCTGTTCGCTCACCGCGGTATGCGCCTCCAGCGTTTCCGGCCGCACCCCGAGCAGCTGGCTTTTCGCCTTATCGCTGTAGGTGACGAAGCCGCTGGTATAGAAGTTGCCGCTGTTTTCCACCTTCGCCAGCGTCATGCTGATCAAGCCGGCGGTGCAGGATTCGGCGGTCGCTAACCGCCACTCAGAGGAGAGAAGCCGCTCGCCAAGCTGCTCAGCGGCCTGATCTAATGCATCATTCATATCTTGCTTCCCTGTTCAGTGATTCAGAGTAGCAAGTATGGCTGAAAATCGGCGCGCCGCTAAGCGCTAACGCCATGAATAATAAGCCAAACGGTTTTATGCGCGCAGCTGAATCGTCGGCCTGCCGCTTTCATGATGAGCAGAGACGCGCAGGTCCGCCCGATACCAGCGCGTCAGCGTCGCCTCGGTCATCACCGCCTGCGGCGAGCCCTGCGCCACCAGACTGCCCTGATGCAGCAGCAGAATGCGATCCGCCCAGAGCGCGGCCAGGTTGAGATCGTGCAGCACGGCGCAAACGCCGAAATCGCTCTGGCGCGACAGCTGGTGCAGCAGCCGTAGCGTCTTCTGCTGCCAGTAGAGATCGAGCGCCGAGGTCGGCTCGTCGAGAAACAGCCAGCCGCGCGGCGACCCGTCGCGCCAGAGCTGCGCCAGCACGCGCGCCAGCTGCACGCGCTGCTGTTCGCCGCCGGAAAGCTGCCGATAGTCGCGCCCGGCCAGCTCTCTGCAGCCGGTCAGCGCCATCACCTCCTCGACAATAGTCGCCGCGCCTGCGGCAGGCCAGGGCGCGCGGCCCATCGCCACCACGTCGGCGGCGGGCAGCGCGAAGGCGACCGGATTCTGCTGACGCATCACCGCGCGCCGCTGCGCCAGCCGCGCGCGCGGCCAGGCCGCTAAAGCACGATCGCCCAGCCGACACTCGCCCTCATCGGGCGTCAGAAAACCGGTCAGCATCCGCAGCAGCGTCGATTTGCCTGCGCCGTTCGGGCCAATCAGCGCCACCAGCTCGCCCGACGCCAGCGACAGATCCAGCGCGTCGATCAGCACCCGTCCGCCGCGTGCATAGCGCAGGCTGCGCGCCTCTAACTGATCCATTATTCCACTCCTCGCTGCTGGCGCAGGATCTGCCAGAGAAACCAGGGACCGCCCAGCAGGCTGGTCAACAGTCCTACCGGCATCTCGGCCGGCACCACAAGGGTGCGCGCCAGCGTATCCGCCAGCAGCAGCAGGATCGCGCCCGCCAGCGCCGAACCGGGCAGCATCCAGCGGTGATCGCTGCCAAGGCAGAAGCGCATCACGTGCGGCACGACCAGGCCCACGAAGCCGATAATGCCGCTGACCGAAACCGCCGCACCTACCAGCAGCGCGCTCAGCGTCAGCAGCTGCCGCTGGGTGCGCCTGACGTCGAGGCCCATATAGTGCGCATCCTCTTCGCCCAGCTGCAGCAGGTTAAGATGGCGCGCGCGTCGCTGCGTCAGCAGCAGCGCTGGCAGGATAAAGGCGGCGCAAACCGCCAGCATCGGCCACTGCGCCTGGCTCAGGCTGCCCATGCCCCACAGCGAAAGCTGACGCAGCTGCTGGTCGTTGCTGAGCCAGGAGAGCACGCCCACCGCCGCGCCGCACAGCGCGTTGATGGCGATGCCCACCAGCAGCAGCCGTGCCAGGCTGCCCTGCGCCCGCTGGCTGAGGCTGAAGATCAGCGCCATCACCGCCAGGCTGCCGAGAAAGGCCGCCAGGGTCGGCAGCCAGAGCGCCAGCAGCGGGGGCAGCGTCAGCGGCAGAAGAATGGCGATCGCCACCGCCAGCCCCGCGCCGCTGCTGATGCCGAGCAGGCCGGGATCGGCGAGCGGATTGCGAAACAGCCCCTGCATCAGCGCCCCGGAGACCGCCAGCGCCATGCCGATCAGCACCGCCAGCAGCACGCGCGGCAGGCGGATATGCAGCCAGATCTGCCAGACCATATCGCTGAGCGGCGCCCGCCACAGCGCGCGCAGCGACAGCGGCATCGCGCCGAGATTCGCCGCCAGCGCCATCGCCGCCAGCATGCTCGCCAGCATCAGCGCCAGCCAGCGCGGCGCGGCGGCATTACTCATGCCGCGCCGCTTCCGCCGCTTTGCGCAGCTTAACGATGGCGCCTGGCGTATCCAGGCCGAAACCGAGCAGCGCCATCTCGTCGATCACCAGCAGGTTCTTATGCTGGCCAGCCGGGGTTAGCGCCAGGCCCGGCAGCTGCCACACCTTCTCTTCGTCGCCGAGGGTTTTCAGCCCATCGTCGCCGATCACCACCAGATCCGGCGCGGCGGCGATGACGCCCTCCTGCGACAGCGGCTGATAGCGCGGCACCGCCGCCATGGCGTTGATCAGGCCCGCGCTGCGGATGGCGCCGTCGGCGGCGGTATCGCTACCCGCCGCCAGCGACTTCATGCCGCTGTGCGACATAATAAACAGCACCTTCACCGGCAGCGGCCGCTTCGGCAGTGCCGCCAGCGTCCGGTTAACCTGCTGCGCCAGCGCCTGCGCCTCTTCGTCGCGGTGCAGCGCCTTGCCGATGGCGGCGATCTTTTTGGGGATCGCCGCCAGGCTGTTCTCGCCGCTTATCTCCACCACCTTAACGCCAGCCTGAGCGACCTGCTGCAGCGCCAGCGACGGCTTCGCCAGCTCGCTGCTCAGCACCAGCGTCGGCTTCAGCGCCAGAATGCCCTCGGCGTTGAGCTGACGCATATAGCCGATGTCCGGCAGCCGCTTCGCCAGCGCCGGATGCTGGCTGGTGCTGTCGCGCGCTACCAGTGCCCGCTGCGCGCCAAGCGCGTAGACGATCTGCGTGACGTCGCCGCCGATGGAGATCACCCGATCCGCCGCCAGCGACGGCAGCGCCAGCAGCAGCGTTAGGCCGGCGATTACCCCTTTCATACGGCTTCTCCCGCCGCGCTCAGCGAGGTCACCTGCTCGCGCCAGCACGCCTGCTCCGGCGTGCCTTCGCTGCGCTGGCCGTAGAGCTGGGCGATCTGCGTGCCGTCAGCCGCGAACAGTTCCAGGCTGGTGACGAAGCCGTCGCCGGTCGGTTTGCGCGTCACCCAGCTTTCGTGGATGCGATCCGCCATCAGGTGCAGCGTGAAGCGCGTATTGAACAGATTGAGCCAGTTCTCCATCGGCGCCACTTTTTCCACCGCGCCGGTAAAGATCTGGGTGCAGCCGCGATTGCCGACGAAGATCATGATTTCGTTGCCGTCTCGCTGCGCCAGCGTCAGCAGCCGCGCCAGCGCGTCGTTATCCACCCGCCACGCCAGATCGCTGCCCGCCGCGCGAAACGCCTGAGGCCGCGAGACGTTATGACGCTTCAGCAGAGCGAAAAACTGATGCACGTCGGTCATGGCGCGCCATTCGCTGTCGATAGCGGCGGCGTCGATATGCTCGGCGAAGCGGGCGGTTTCCACAGGCTCTACATGCAGCGCGGCGGACGCGTCGTCGACAAAGCGCGCGATCAGCGCCTGCCAGGCCGCCATATCGGTGTGGTCGGTGGCGTAGATTTTCAGCACCGCGTCACCGTGACGATCGAAGATCTGAATGCTCTGCCGCTCGCCGCGCGCGCTCTGCTCGCGCAGAAAGAAAGCGCTGCGCCACTGGCTGAGGAAGATGCGCAGGTCGAGCGCGCGCGGGTTCAGCACCAGCCCGGCGTGATCGCCCAGCTTCAGGTTCTGATAAAGGCCAAGATGCTCATGCACCGCATATTCATTGCGGGTGATGCTTTTCGTTTCGCCCACCGCCTCCAGCGCCGACAGCAGCTCGCGAAACTGCGGCTTCAGCGGCTGCGCCTCCTGGCCGACGCGCGCTGCGCACAGCTCCGCTTCGCTGATGCCCATCAGCGCAGCCAGCTCGCGGGCATATTTTTTCGGATGACGGCTTTTCAGCGTCTGGTAGTGCTGCCACAGTGAATTCATTGCGCCTTGCTCCCCTAAGAGATGCGCCCTGCGCCTGCGCAGGGCGTTCCAGTGATTAGAAATCGACGTTGACGCCCAGCTGGTACGTCCGGCCCGGCATCACCGCCAGCGCCACGTCGTTGCGATCCTGCGCCGTGTCGCTGGTCAGCTCGCGGCTGCTGGTGTAATCCCAGTATTTGCGGTCGGTCAGGTTATAGACGCCGCCGCTCAGCCGGACGTTTTTCGCCACCTGCCAGTAGGCCGTTGCATCCACCATGCCATAACCCGGCACGCGCATATACTCGCCGGCGGCGTCAGCGAGCGCCGCGCCGCTGTTGCTGTAGCTTTCACGGCCGGTCTCGGTGGCGCGCTTGCCTTTCACGAAGGTCGCGGTCACGGCCGCGCCATAGCCGCGCTGCACGTCGTCCCACGCCAGTCCGACAATCGCCTTCAGCGGCGCGACGCTGTCGAGATCGACATATTTGTCGCCTGAGTAGCTCGACTTCGATTTCCCTTCGTTATAGCCCAGCGCGAAGGTGGCGCTCAGCCCGTCGACCGGCTGGAACCAGCTGCCGAAGTTGATGCGGGTCGCCAGCTCAGCGCCGTAGATATAGGCCTTATCGCGGTTCTCCGCCTGATAGGTGGTATAGATGTTGCCCGGCACGTTGACGAACTTATCGGGATTACCGGCGCGGGTGTAGCGCGTGTAGGCGATAAAGTTTTTATACTGGTTGTAGAACAGCGAGGCGTTTACCGTCACGCCTTCCACCGCCTGGCCTTTCAGGCCCCACTCGAAGTTGTTGCTGGTTTCCGTGTCGAGATCCGCATTGCCGACCAGCGCGTACTGGGCGCGCCCGGCGTAACTGGATCCAAGGTTCCAGGAGCCATAAAGCTGGCTGGCGGTCGGGAACTGTACGCCGCGCTTGTACTGCAAATAAGTGATAAGCGCAGGGGTGAGATCGTACTGCAGGGTGAGCGATGGCAGCACTTCGGTGTCGCTGTTGCCGGATCCGTAGAGCGTTTCCAGCTGCGCGTCGGTCAGCACGCTGCTGCCCGCGGCGAGATCGACGAGGTTGCGCGGTTTGGTGTTCTGATACATCACGCGCACGCCGGGAATAACCGCGACGTTATGACCCTCGGCGTCGAAATTGATTTTATCCTGCAGGTAACCCGCGAGGGTGTAGCTGCGGCTGTCGGCCTGCGGCTGCATAATCACGCTGGTCTGGCTCGGCGCGGGCGACTGGCGGAACGGACGCTCGCTGTTTTCCGTGCGGGCGTTGACGCCGGCGCTTAGCTCATGGCGGCCGACGATTTTGCTGGCGCGCGTGTCGAAGCCCAGGCTGCGGGTGTTGTAATCCGAATAGACCCTTTGATACGCGCTGGCGCTGCCCGGCATAAACGTATTGTCGTGCGACTCGGTTTTCTGCCAGTAGAGGTGCGTGGTCAGCGTATCGAGCAGGTCGTTATAGGGCGTCCACTCATCCGCCAGGCTGACGCCGAAGCGGCGCGTGTCGCTCTGCTGCTGCGAGGTGCCCCAGACGGTGTTGCCGGAGGTATCCCAGCCATCATAGTGGGTGTGATTGGTTTTGTGGTAGTAGTCGAAGGTGGCGCTCAGCTTGTGCTGGTCGTTCGGCTGCCAGATGCCGGAGGTCATAAAGGCGTCGGAGTGCCAGTTAGCCGGATAGGCCTCTTTCACGCCGCTGTTGTTTTGCGTCTCCTGCCCGTCGCGGCGGCTGTAGACGAACAGCCCGCGCAGCTCATCGTCGCCCGCTGCCGCCGTGATGCCGTTGTGCCAGCTGCGGTCGGCGGAGTTGTAGTTGCTCTGATAGCCGAAGTACGTGTTTTTGCTGCCGCTCAGGTAGTCGTCGGCGCTTTTGTTGTGAAACGAGACGTTGCCGCCAATCGAGGCGTTGGGCTGATCGACCGCGGTCGCGCCCTTCTCAATCTCGATGCTGCCGAACATATAGGGATCGATGTAGTCGCCGCGACCGATACCAAAGGTATTGTTGCCAGCACGGCTGGCATAGGCGCGGCCGGTGGCGTCCGGCAACGGAATGCCGTCAACGTCAAGTCCGACGCGGTTGCTCTCCAGTCCGCGAATGTTGTAGCCGCTGTAGCCTGCGCGATCGAAGCCGCTTTTGCCCGAGGAGGAGCCGCCCGCCGAGCCGGTAGCGGCGATCAGCGGCTCGTAGCGCATGATGGAACCGAAGTCGTTCGCGCCGCGCTTTTGCAGATCGGCTGCGGTCAGGGTGGTTTTGTTGCCCGCTTTGGGTTTCGGCGCGGTGACGGTCATCACCGCATCGCTGCTGGCGGTGTCAATGAGAGGCGAATCGCTGGCGGCGTAGCCGCAGGCGGCGTGAACAGATGAGGCGAGCAGCGCAATTTTACACAGCCGCTGTTGGGTCAATCCCTGAAACATTAAAGACATAAGCGCAAATACCTTTTGATTGTTAGTATTTGCTCACTTACTTGCTGTCAGTAGCTAAATTCCGGCTTCGCACATAAAACCGTAAAGAGAAACGTCATTTTTATAGGAATAATTTCGCCAGAAATGTAATGTAAGTGGTAATCATTATCAACTAGCTTTAGAGTAAGATGTATCTTACACCGCACGAATTGCCAAGCTGCGCCGTGCGCTCTTCTCTTTTTTCGCTACGGAAACCCTATGACTGAGAAACCGTCCGTCACTATTCACTACTGCACGCAGTGTAACTGGCTACTGCGCTCCGCCTGGATGGCGCAGGAGCTGCTGCAAACCTTCGCGGACGACCTGTCGGCGGTGACGCTCAAGCCGGGCACCGGCGGCATTTTTGTTATTACCCTTGATAACGAGACGCTCTGGGAGCGTAAGCGCGACGGCGGTTTTCCCGATGCGGCGGCGCTGAAGCAGCGCGTGCGCGATCTCTGCTTCCCGGAGCGTTCGCTGGGTCATGTAGACAAGAAGAAGCCCTGAGGCAGCGGCGTTAGCTGGCGGCGATTTTATCCGCCGCCGCATTCAGCGCCTCGACCACCTTTTCCAGCGTTTCCGCCGAAATGTCCTGCTGCGACAGGCGGCTATTGAGCGTGGTGCGGATGCGATGAATTGCCCGATCGACGTCAGGAAGGCTACGGTTGTTCACCAGCACCGCCAGCGATGAGAGACGCTCGATAAGGTGCGCGATATGCGCCTGCTGTTCAGCCAGCCGCGCGCGCCCTGCCACATTCAGCGTATAGGCCTTGCGCGACGCCTGCGCATCCACCACGCGGATAGCGTCCATCTCTTCCAGCAGCGTCAGGTTGGGGTAGATTATGCCTGGACTGGGGGAATATTCCCCTCTGGAAAGCTCTTCGATCGATTTGATCAGCTCATAGCCGTGCGCGTCGTTTTGCGCGAGGAAGTGCAGCATTAACAGGCGGATATCGCTGGCATCCAGCATCTTCTCACGACGTTTGCGACGGCCGCCGCATTCAGCGCGCGGCGCGGAATCCTGGTGACACGAGATAGCCAGATCCTGTTTCATTGCCTGCCTGAAGGGAGTTTTTTACGGGAGGATGATAGTAGTCCGCCGCCTGGCAAAATTCAACACGGGCGGCGGTGGCGGCCTATCTGGCGTGCCAGTAAGCGACAGCGCGCACGAAGGCGGCATCCAGGCCGCGACGCTCGACAAAGTAGTCGCCAAGCGCTTTCGCGAACGCGCCTTCGCCGGTCAGCCAGATAAAGTAATCCTCCTGCGGCAGCGTAATGGTATCCAGCTCGGCGATGAGCGCCTCAAGCTTACCCGCCTGCGCGGCGCCGCTGCCGAGCCAGCGCACGTTCACGCCAGCGAGGTCCGGCAGGTAGTCGCGGCCGGTGGTCTCATCCACGCAGGCGAACAGATGCAGCTCCTGCGCCTCGGCAGCCGCCACGCGGCGCTTAAAGGCAGGCAGGCTGGTTTCGTCGCAGACATAGAGCTGAAACGCGTAGTCGGTCGGCACCACCAGCGAGCCGCGCGGACCGCCGATGATTAATCGATCGCCCACTTGCGCCTGCTGCGCCCAGCCGCTGGCGACGCCGCCTTCATGGATATAAAAATCGATGGTCAGCGATGATTCGCCGTCAAAGGCGAGCGGCGTGTAGTCGCGCGCTGGCGGACGAGCGCCGTCCGCCCAGACCACGCCTTCGTCGGTCACCTGCGGCAGCGGCAACTCCGCGCCGCTCTCCTGCGGGAAAAAGAGTTTGATATGGTCGTCAAAACCAGGTGAAGCGAAGCCCGCCAGATCGCTGCCGTGAAACTCCACGCGCCAGAATTCACCGGCGATGAGCGTTTTGCTGACAACGCTAATACGACGAAAACGTAGCTCGTTGCGCACGCGCTGCGGCGCGCGGCTGCGGGAGGCTCGGTTGTCGGAATGCATAAGTTCTCCTGTTACGCAGCTGGCCAGCGCCTTTGGCTGCAAAGGTCAGTAGGTGAGATATTTTAGAAATGATTCTCATTTAAGACGCTCAGAGTACTCATGATATATCTTACGCGCAAGGCTCGATTGTGCTGTTTTCGCGCAGCCGAAAGCCTGCGCGGGCAGCGGCCTGCACAGTGGTAAAAGAAGGAGTAAAACAAAGGCGCGCGCCAGATGGGCGCGCGTGGCGATTAGACGTTGTCGTTTAACGCGTCGGAGCTGAACGGCTTTTGCGGCTGCTGCGGCAGCGCATTGTCGCCCAGGATTTCGTGCTGGCTCGGCTGGGCATGCGGGTGCAGGCCAGCAGGCGGCGTAAAGGGTTCAGCCATCTGGGCGCTGGCGAAGAGCGGCAACGCAGCAAGCGCCGTAACAAGGAACAGCGTAGAGAGTTTCATGATTGTCGTCGTTTTAACTGTCTGGTTCGGAAAGAACCTGAAAGGCAGATGAATATTCAGTCCGGCAGGCCAAATGCACGATATCCGCATGGCTGTCGGGTTAAGGCAGGAATTTTACGCCAGAAAGCGCATCTATTTTATAAAATCGTGCGGTTTATCACATTTCACCGCACGAAAAGCCGTTCTCAGCTGCGCGCGACCGGTATTGAGAAGAGCCCCACCAGCGCATCCGGCGTCGAGGCTTTCATGTCGAGCCGCAGCAGATCTTTGCCCTGGCGGCGCGCGACGCCCAGCGCGGGCAGATGCACGTAGTAGAGATCGGCGATAAAGCGCGTCAGCTGCTCAGGCGCGCCCTGCCAGGGAAAGGTGGCGTAGAGGCCACGTGCTGAGGTCCAGTTGACTGTTTGCGACCCCAGAATGTCGGCGTGCTGGCTCTCCAGCGCCTGGAACAGGCTGATATGCTGCTGCTCCGCCGCCGAGCTGCCCGGGCCGTACTGAAAGCCGAGCCAGCCGCGCTCGACGTGTGGCGCGGCCAGTTGCACAAAGTGGCGCGCCTGCTGCGCGACGGTTTGCGCATGGTCGCGCACGTAGTCGCCGAATTTGCACTCCCACTCGATTAGTTCGCCGCGCAGCTGTAGCTCATCGCGCTCCACCAGCTGCGCCTGCAGCATTTCGCCATAGACGGAGATAGGCCCGTGGAAGCTTTGCAGCTGCAACTCAGGCACGCGTCGGAAGGCGCCCGGCGTAAGCGAGAAGTGGCTTTTAAAGACGCGGGTGAAGTTCTGCTGGTTATCAAAGCCGAAACGCACCGCGATGTCGATCAGCGGCATGCGGGTCAGGCGCAGCGCCATAGCAGACATGGTAAGACGACGCTTTCGCGTGTAGGCCGCCAGCGTCTGGCCGGTCATCTCTTTGAACATGCGCTGCATGTGCCATTTGGAGTAGCCAGATTTCAGGGTAATCAGGTCGATGTTGAGATCGTCGGTCAGATTGGCCTCAATCCAGTTCACCAGATCGTTGATGTACTGTTTTTTAACGTTCAGGCTGAGCATTTCGGTGCGGATCGTAGAAAGTATTGCGAGATTAGTCACATAATCATAACAAAAACGACCTACGCATGTAAGGAAGGGTAAAGGGAGCGTAAGCAAAGCGCGGAGAAAAGGCATTTAATGCTTAGCCAGATAACGGAGGAGAACAGGCTGGTGAAGCTGGCCTTCTTATTTTGATGAAGGTGCGGTGCTGGTGCAGACGCGGATGGCATGGGCCGATCGCAAAGTCGCTCAAGGCATCCCTGCGCGCTCGGCCCGCGACATCCCTGTCGCGGGACGCTTTGCTCCTCTGCCCATGCCATCCGCGTTTCAGCCACAGGTGCGCCTGCTGAACCTTTTCGCTGCGGATGACGGCTCTTAGGCCATCCGCGTCTGTACCAGCACCTACACCAGCATAAAAAAAGGCTGGCAGAGCCAGCCTTCATCATCAACCAGAAACCACTAGTGGCTGCGCATCCCTGCCGCTGTCATCATCATCCGGAACAGCATGGCCACGACGCCGAGCGCCAGCACGCTTGCTCCATAGATCACCACCAGCCACAGAATGCGTTTCCACAACGGGGCTTTGGGTTCCTTGTGGTTTTTCACGCTGCCGACCTCGGTTCGCATATCAATGGTATCCTTCGTCTGCTTTGATTTTCCCGCGGAACACGTAGTAGCTCCAGAAGGTGTAGCCCAGGATCATCGGGATAATTAACAAGCTGCCCACCAGCATAAAGGCCTGGCTAATCGCCGGCGACGCCGCCTGCCAGATAGTCACCGAAGGCGGAATAATATTCGGCCACACGCTGATGCCCAGGCCAGAGAAGCCGAGGAAGATTAGCGCCAGCGTCAGCAGGAACGGCGAATAGTGCGCCTCGCGCTTGATGGCGCGCACAATGCCCCACGAGCAGAGCAGCACCAGCGCCGGAACTGGCAGGAACCAGTAAAGATTTGGACGGGTAAACCAGCGCTGCGCGATGGCATCATGGCTGAACGGCGTCCAGAGACTGATAATGCCGACAACCACCAGCAGCGCAATCACCAGCGGCGTTGCCAGCGCGGACATCTTGCGATGCAGCTCGTTCTCGGTTTTCATAATCAGCCAGGTACAGCCCAGCAGCGCATAGGCGATAACCAGACCCACGCCGCAGAACAGCGGGAACGGCGCCAGCCAGTCCATCGCCGAGCCGCTGAAATGACGCCCCGACACCTGAATGCCGTCGAGCATTGCGCCGACCGCCACGCCCTGGCTAAAGGTCGCAAGCACAGAACCGGCAACGAACGACTTGTCCCAGAATGCGCGGTGCGTCTCGGTTGCCTTAAAGCGGAACTCGAAGGCAACGCCGCGGAAGATCAGGCCGATCAGCATCGCCGTCAGCGGAATAGAGAGCGCATCGGCAATCACCGAATAGGCCAGCGGAAAGGCGCCATACAGGCCCGCGCCGCCCAGCACCAGCCAAGTTTCGTTGCCGTCCCAGACCGGCGCGACGGTGTTCACCATCATGTCGCGCTCAACCGCGTCCTTATTGAAAGGGAACAGCAGGCCGATACCGAGATCGAAACCGTCCATGACGATATACATCAGGGTGGCGAAAACAATAATCGCAAACCAGATAATGGAAAAATCGATCATGTTATTTTTCCTCCTGCGGATCGTTCAGACTTTCATGGGCCGCAGAGAGCGGACGAGCCGGCGTCTTGCCGTGGCCTGGACCGCCGTGACGCACATCCTTACCTTCGCCGGTCAGCGGGCCTTTCTTAATCAGGCGCACCATATAGACATAACCTACGCCAAACACCGCAGAGTAGACCACGATAAAGGCCAGCAGGCTGATGCTCATATGCAGATCGCCATGACCGGAAACCGCGTCGATAGTGCGCTGCACGCCGTACACCACCCACGGCTGACGGCCGATTTCCGTGGTGAACCAGCCCGCCAGCAGCGCGATCAGGCCAGACGGCCCCATCAGCAAAGCAAACCACAGGAACGGACGCGACTGATAGAGACGGCCTTTATAGCGCAGCCACAGGCTGACCACGCCGAGCGTAATCATCAGCAGCCCCATCGCCACCATGACGCGGAAAGACCAGAAGATGATCAGCGAGTTAGGACGATCCTCTTTCGGGAAGGTCTTCAGCGCCGGCACCTGCTTATCCAGGCTGTGCGTCAGAATCAAACTGCCAAGATAAGGGATTTCCACCGCGTATTTGGTGCGCTCTTCATCCATATCCGGGATACCGAACAGGATTAGCGGCGTCGCTTCGCCCGGCGGGTTTTCCCAGTGGCCTTCAATCGCCGCGATCTTGGCTGGCTGATGCTCAAGGGTATTCAGGCCGTGCGCATCGCCGATCATCGCCTGAATCGGCGCGACGATCAGCGCCATCCACAGCGCCATCGAAAACATCTTGCGGATGGCCGGATTGTCGTTGCCGCGCAGCAGATGCCATGCGCCGGATGCGCCGACAAAGAAGGCGCTGGCGAGGAACGCCGCCACTGACATATGGAACAGGCGATAGGGGAACGAGGGGTTGAAGATGATTTTCAGCCAGTCCTCCGGCACCACGATGCCGTTCTGGATCAGGTAGCCCTGCGGCGTATGCATCCAGCTGTTGGAGGCGAGGATCCAGAAGGTGGAGATCAGGGTGCCGAGTGCCACCATACAGGTCGCGAAAAAGTGCAGACCCGGACCGACGCGGTTCCAGCCGAACAGCATCACGCCGAGGAAGCCCGCTTCAAGGAAGAAGGCGGTCAGGACTTCATAGGTGAGCAACGGACCGGTGATGCTGCCCGCGAACTGCGAAAAGCCGCTCCAGTTGGTACCGAACTGATAGGCCATCACCAGGCCCGAGACCACGCCCATACCAAAGTTAACGGCAAAGACTTTGGACCAGAAGTGATAGAGATCGCGATAGGTTTCGTTACGGCTTTTCAGCCACATCCCTTCGAGCACGGCCAGAAAGCTGGCGAGACCGATGGTAATGGCGGGAAAAAGGATGTGAAAGGAGACAGTAAATGCGAACTGTATCCTGGCCAGGTGAAACGCATCTAATCCGAACATTGCTTACCTCGTTGCCACATATAACACCATATATTTACTTATAGTTAACAACTAAAGCACAGCGTTAATATTTACGCTGCGCTTAAGCCACTTGCTGACGCAAATTTATAAGAACTTGCGCCTGACAAACAGAAACAGTCTGGGATGCAAAAACTATAACAGCGTTTTTTGATTTTGGTCATTGTTTTTGTCCGCAATCACCTATTTTAATGCCCTACTTTAGGTTAATTGACAGGCGTCAATGTGACATCTTTGTTATTTATTGTTGCATGATTACGGCGGAGGGGAATCCAGGCGGCGTAGCGACGCTTTCCTGACGCAACGCCCTGTTTGAGCATGTTATTTTATCTATACCCACAGCTGAAAAGCGGTCAATTTTGCGGTTCGTTGTGACGCTTAATGACAGTAAATTAAGCATTTAGGTGATTAAGAATTCTTTTTAAGGCGTTACGTTTAAAAAACCTGATTTATTGCCCCTGGCCATTATTGCCATTTCCGCCACGTTTAATTAAGTCGCCGCGCAAGCATGAAATAAAGTTGTTAATAACAATCAGAGGTTGCGCAGCGGGAATAAAGGCATCAGCGCCGTTTTTTATTCAGGACGAATATTGCCCGTGCCTCTTTGCCTGCCGTCGCGCTGCCAGGCGGCAACGCCGTCAGGCTTTTTTCCGCTGCGCCAGAATCCGGTCCACGTTGAGCTCCAGCCAGTCCGCCAGGCCAACCACCTGCCCTTCCAGCTCGCGGCCGAGCGGCGTCAGGCGATATTCTACATGTGGCGGCACGACGTTATAGGCGATGCGCTCGACGAAGCCGTCCTCTTCCATATGGCGCAGCGTCTGCGCCAGCATGCGCTCGCTGACGCCGCCGACCGCGCGGCGCAGTTCGCTAAAGCGCAGCCTGTCATTACGCAGCGCGAGAAAAATCAGTACGCTCCAGCGGCTGGTAACGCGCTTAAGCACATCGCGCGACGGGCAGTTGACGTTAAGCAGTTCGCCGCGGCTAAATTTTTCACTTATTTTTTCAGACATTTAATCTTGTTTCTCTAAACTAACAAAGCTGTAAGTACTTACGAAAAGTTAGCTTATATCCTACTCTTGCGTTCGACAACGACAAACGCAAAGGAGAGAGAAAATGATTGCAGTGACAGGCGCAACTGGCCAGCTAGGCCGTCTGGTGATTGAAGCCCTGCTGAAAAAAGTGCCGGCAGAGCAGATCGTCGCCGCCGTGCGTTCGCCGGAAAAAGCCGCAGACCTGGCGGCGAAAGGCGTGACGGTGCGTAAGGCGGACTACAGCCAGCCGGATACCCTGATGTCCGCTTTTTCCGGCGTGGATAAGCTGCTGCTGATCTCTGGCAGCGAAGTAGGTCAGCGCGAAGCGCAGCATAAAGCGGTGATTAACGCGGCTAAATCAGCCAGCGTAAAATTTATCGCCTACACCAGCCTGCTGCACGCCGACAGCTCGCCGCTGGGCCTCGGCGACGAACATCGCGCCACCGAAGCGCTGCTGCAGGCCTCCGGCATCCCGTTCGCGCTGCTGCGCAACGGCTGGTACACCGAGAACTACGCGGCCAGCATCGCGCCGGCGCTGACGCATCACGCCTTTATCGGATCGGCTGGCGAAGGACGCATCGCCTCGGCGGCGCGCCAGGATTACGCCGAAGCGGCGGCAGAGGTGATCAGCCGCGACGATCAGGCGGGCAAAATCTATGAGCTAGCGGGCGACGACAGCTATACGCTGGCGGAATTCGCCGCAGAGATTGCGCGCCAGTCCGGCGAGCAGGTGGAATACGTTAACCTCTCTCCCGCCGAATTTGCCGCTGCGCTGAAAGGCGCTGGCCTGCCGGACGGCCTGGCGGAGATGCTGGCGGATTCCGACAAGGGCGCGTCGCAGGGCGGCCTGTTCGACGACTCACGCAGCCTGAGCAAGCTGATTGGCCGCGCCACCACGCCTTATCAGGAGGTCATTAAGGCGGCGCTGGCAAAATAAGGCGGAAACGGAAGCGCGCCGCGGATCAGACGCCTGAATCCGTCCGCGTCGCGCCTCTGACGCAGCACAGGGAGCGTAGGCTGCGTTAAAGGTCTCAGGATACATTGCATGGCGAATCGGCCCTGATGTTTCCCCTCTCCAACGTCGCCTGTGACGCTTTGGCGACGTGCGCTGACGGGAAAATCAGCGGCTGAAATCTCACACAATCAAGAGGGTGCTATGTCTCTGTTTTCTGAATTTCGTCTGAAAGAGGTGACGCTGCGCAACCGCATTGCGGTGCCGCCTATGTGCCAGTACAGCGCCGAGCAGGGCCAGGTCAACGACTGGCACCGCGTGCACTACGCGGCGCTGGCGCGCGGTGGCGCGAGCCTGGTGATTGTCGAAGCGACCGCCGTTTCGCCAGAAGGCCGCATCACTCCGGGCTGTCTGGGCTTATGGAATGATGCGCAGGCCGAAGGGCTGGCGCAGGTCGCCCAGGCGATCAAAGCGGCGGGGGCCGTGCCGGGCATTCAGATTGGTCATGCCGGTCGTAAAGCGAGTGCCAACAAACCCTGGGAAGGCGATGACCATATCGCAGCTGACGACGGACGCGGCTGGGAGACCCTCTCCCCTTCCGCCGTTGCCTTCGGCCATAACCTGCCGCAGGTGCCGCGCGCCATGACGCTCGACGATATTGCGCGCGTGCGCAACGACTTCGTGCAGGCGGCCATCCGCGCGCGCGACGCGGGCTATGAGTGGCTGGAACTGCACTTCGCTCACGGCTATCTGGCGCAGAGCTTTTTCTCGGTGCACGCCAACCAGCGCACCGATGAGTACGGCGGCGACGCCGCGGGCCGCAGCCGCTTCCTGCGCGAAACCTTCGACGCAGTGCGTGCAGTCTGGCCGGAAAATCTGCCGCTAACCGCGCGCTTTGGCGTGCTGGAGTATGACGGCCGCGACGAAGAGACGCTGGCGGAAGCGATCGACCTGACGCGCTACTGGCGCGCTAACGGTCTGGACCTGCTGAGCGTTAGCGTCGGCTTTTCCACGCCGGACGCCACTATTCCGTGGGGCACGCCTGCTTTTCTGGCGCCGATTGCCGAGCGGATTCGCCGCGAGGCGGATATCGCCGTTGCCTCAGCATGGGGCATTGATGCGCCGCAGATCGCCAACGCTACCGTCGAGAAAGGCCAGCTTGATCTGGTGATGGTCGGCCGCGCGCACCTGAAGAATCCGCACTGGCCTTATCAGGCGGCGCTGGCGCTCGACAAGCCGCAGCCATCATGGGTACTGCCTGCGCCGTATGCACACTGGCTGGAACGCTACCGCGTCAGCGAGTAAAACAGCATCACTTTTAAAGCGCGACAAGCCACGCCGCATCCCTGTATGCGGCTGGCAGAAGAGCACCATCGCTAACTGTGCAAAAATGCCACAAATTGCTCAATCCACAGCGCAGCGGCAACGTCGGTTTTTGTCAATTTTTGCCGCTTTTTTTCAACTCTGCGCGATTTATTTCTGTTCCTGAAAGATTACTCCTAAATAGATGTTTTAAGCGCAGCGCGTTATTTGCTTGATAAGCAGAGCAATTCCGCTAAATAACCCATTGATAGACAATTTTTATTACGTTCATAGATATTCTGCATTGTTGTTTGGGGCCGCCATAAGTCTATAATTTTTCTTTTATGCAACCCTCAGACTCAAGGAGGCCGCTATTAATACTTATCGCCAGCAACTCAACGCATTCGATGAGGTTCGCAAAGGGGCGGAAGTTGAGTATCAATACGATCCCCACGAGCTCAAGCTTAATCGTATGCAGGATTCGGAGCCGGAACCGGAGCTGATTGAAGGCCTACCGGCGCCTGACGCGCTCACGCCTGCCGATCGCTACATGGAGCTGTTCGAGCATGTGCAGATGTCGCGCATCTTCGAAGACAGCAAAACCTTTCCGGACTGCTCGCCTAAATACGATCCGCTGGATGTGTTAATGCGCTATCGTCGTCAGAAACGCAGCCGTGATTTCGATCTGGCGCGTTTTGTGGCGGACCATTTTTATTTGCCGGCGATAAACGAAAGTTTTTATGTTTCGAATCCAGATAAAACCCTGAACGAGCATATCGACGCGCTATGGCCGGTGCTAACCAAAATGCCGCAGCAGCATTTGCCGCACTCGTCGCTGCTGCCGCTGCCGAAACCTTACGTGGTGCCAGGCGGCCGCTTTGGCGAGACCTACTACTGGGACTCCTACTTCACCATGCTCGGCCTGGCGGAGAGCGGACGCGACGATTTGCTGCGCCATATGGCGGACAATTTCGCATGGCTGATCGATAACTACGGCCATATTCCCAACGGCAACCGCACCTACTACCTGAGCCGTTCACAGCCGCCGGTCTTCGCGCTGATGGTCGAGCTGTTTGAAGAAGATGGCGTGCGCGGCGCGAAGCGTTATCTCGACCAGCTGATGAAAGAGTATCAGTTCTGGATGGATGGGGCCGGCTCGCTGATGCCGCGTCAGGCTTATCGCCACGTGGTGCGTATGGCTGACGGCTCGCTGCTGAACCGCTACTGGGACGACCGCGATACGCCGCGTGATGAGTCCTGGATCGAAGATGTCGAGACGGCGCGCCACTCCAGCCGACCGGCGAATGAAGTCTATCGCGATCTGCGCGCGGGCGCGGCATCCGGCTGGGACTACTCCTCCCGCTGGCTGCGCGATCCTAAACGTCTGGCCAGCATTCGCACCACGCAGTTCATCCCGATCGATCTGAACGCGTTTCTCTACAAGCTGGAGCTGATGATCGCCACGCTTTCCCATGCGAAAGGCGAAGAGCTAACCGCGCTGGCATGGCAGAAGAAAGCGGAAACGCGCAAACGCGCAATTAACCGCTACCTGTGGGACAGCACGGCAGGCGTCTACCGCGACTACGACTGGCGCCGCGAGCGCTTCGGCGCCTTTACTGCTGCCGCTGTAGTGCCGCTGTTTGTTGGCCTGGCAACGCCGAAACAGGCGCACCTGCAGGCTATCGCGCTGCGTCAGCTGCTGCTGACCAGTGGCGGACTGGTCGCTTCAATGGTCGAAAGCGGCGAGCAGTGGGACAAACCCAACGGCTGGGCACCGCTGCAGTGGATGGCAGTCATCGGGCTCAACCAGTATGGCGAAGAGACGCTGGCGACAGAGATTGCCGTCAACTGGCTTACCACGGTGAACAACTTCTATCAGCTGCACCATAAGCTGGTAGAGAAATATGACATCAGCGGCGATCGCGCCCGTCCCGGCGGCGGCGGCGAATATCCGCTGCAGGATGGCTTTGGCTGGACCAACGGCGTCACGCGTCGTCTGATGACGATGTATGGCCATCTGATGGCCGATTAGCGTATTTCCGCGCTGGCGCAAAGCTTATGCGAAAAAGGCGTTTAGCGCGTCCCTGACGCGCTTTTATCATCAGTCTGATGATCCCTCTCTCACAGGAACGCCCATGAAACCTTTTCGTCCCTTACTGGGCGGTGCGCTGTTGCTCACCGCCCTTTTCTCATTCTCTACGCACGCAGATGAAACCCTTCGTATCGGGTATCAGAAATCCTCTACCCTGCTGACGCTGATCAAGCAGCGCGGCGATCTCGACAAAGCTCTGGCGGCGCAGGGTATTAAAGTAAGCTGGCATGAATTCTCCAGCGGACTGCCGCTGCTGGAGGCGCTCAATCTCAACAACGTCGATCTTTCCGCCGACGTTGCCGACACCGTGCCGCTGTTCGCCCAGGCGGCGGGCGCGAACCTCACCTACTATGCGCGTGAAACAGCATCGCCGGCAGCGCAGGCGATTCTGGTGCCTGCCGATTCGCCAATAAACAGGCTACAGGATTTAAAGGGGAAAAAGATCGCCGTGACCAAAGCGGCGGGCAGCCACTATCTGCTGATTGCCGCCCTTAAGAAAGCAGGGCTGAGCGTCAGCGAGGTTTCGCCCGCCTGGCTGACGCCCGCTGACGGACGCGCGGCGCTGGAGAACGGCAGCGTTGCTGCCTGGGTTACCTGGGAGCCCTACGTCACCAGCGCTCAGGTAGAACAGCACGCACGCGTGCTCGCCAGCGGCAACGGGCTGGCGAACTATCAGCGCTACTATCTTGCGTCAACGCCCTACGCCAGCGCGCATCCGCAGGTACTGAACAGCGTTTATCAGGCGCTTAAACAGGAAGCCGCCTGGCTGAAAGCGAATCCTGCCCAGGCGGCGGCACAGCTTTCGCCGCTGTGGGGCAAACTGCCTGCTGCGACGATTGAGAAGGCAAATGCCCAGCGCAGTTACCAGGTTGAGCCGGTGAAAAAAAGCGATCTGGCGGAGCAGCAGATCATCGCCGATGCCTTCTACAATGCGAAGCTGCTGCCAACGCGCATTGATGCGCAGGCGCCAGACGTCTGGCAGCCCGCAGCGCCCTGATCTTTTCGCTGGCTCAGTCGAGCCAGCACCCTTAGCCTGCCATCCATAACAGATAGTAAGTACATACTTTCGATAAAAAGCTTGATATATCTGGATTGAGACGCAAATTTTATTTAGTTTGCTTTCTTGCGTTTTATCCAGATCGCTTTTCGCACTACACCAGAGATATTTAAAATATGGCGGTTAACGCCATTACCCTACTCTCAGTCGCTGACATCGAGCTGATGTTAATGGGCCTCTCTCTCAGGCAAAACCTAATCAAACAGTCTGCGACCTCGCGCTGGACAGGCTGGCCGTTATCCGCTGCGGCTGAATCTTTTTTTCTGCGTGAAGGCGAGAGTTTCCATAAGAGCCGCGGCCTTCATTTTATCGCGATAAAATGCGTCGGTTTCCTCGCCACAATTTTATAAAAAATGAAAGCGCTATTAAGCAAAAGTGGCATACAGAATACATTTTTCTATCTACAGCAAGGAGTTAGCTAAATTTACTTTCTCTCCTGCTGCAGCAGTTAAACGTCACTCTCTCACGCATAATTGTACAAGCTGCAGGAACTTGTATAAATTAAAGCGGTTTTTGAATAAACGTTATCAGTCGCGCAGCGCCATATCAGTGTGAAAGTTAACTTTACTGCTGCGCCAGCTTGACAAAAAAACAATAAAAAACCGGACAGGGAAAAGACCGAGTCCGGTTTAATTATGGCGATCCTGATTCTCAAAGAAAGGCAGGAATATGCTCTTGTCAAATGTGTTTCACAAGGAGAACTAAAAGAGAAAAAAGATGAGTCACCCGCGGTCAGATGCTGACAGCTATCACATCTAACTTACTGATATTTCAGCCACGACGGCTAATCTTACCTCCTTTCCGACCGGCTTCGATTGCGCGCTCAGGGTTATTTTTGAAATTGCCGCCGCTCTTCTGGCCGCCTTTTCTACCTGCTTCTGCTGCACGCTCACGATCTACCGCAAAGTTCCCGGCTCCACCACGATATTGAGACATACTGTGTTCCTCTTAAGGATTAATAATAAAAATATCACAGCCTACGCTTCATCAGCGTCGATGGCGCAGGGTTAAATGTAGCTTTTAAAAATAATGGATCAAGTACTGCTTGCCAGCGAATAACAAAAAGTTGTCGGCAACAACAAACAAATCAACGTGCCAACTGTTTCTTGATGAAATCGTGTTTCCCCGTTATTAGCGTGAAAAAATCCTCGTTTCCTTTCGGTTATTCAGCTTTATAAAGGCGAAAAGCAGCGCTATTTAACTTTCGCTCTGGAGAAATGGCATTAGTTAAGCGAAGCGTGAAAGAGAGGAGCTGAGCTTATTTAAGCGAGACGATTGATCATAAAATGATCATTTTTCGTATAAAAATAAGATAATTCCTCACTCAACAGGTGAGGCGTAAAAGGGTAATAAAGCGAAGCGGTATAAAAAGCCGTAGCCTCTGTTAGAGAATTAAAAACGATCAATAAACAATCTGACCTTTAGCTTATTGAAGTTGCGGTTTCCTGAACTTTATTTAGCGCACGCGCGTTAAGCGAAGCGTAAATAAAAAACGCCCGTACGGGCGTTTAGCGTCAGATTTACAGAAAGTGTGATTAATGCTGCTGTAGAAACGCCAGCAGGTCCTGATTAAGCTGATCCTGATGCGTTGCGGCGAAACCGTGCGGGCCGTTGTCGTAAACCTTGAGCTCCGATCCGGCGATCAGCTCGTGCGCCAGCTTGCCGGTCGCTTCAAACGGCACGATCTGGTCGTTGCTGCCGTGAATAATCAGCGTCGGCACGTCTACTTTCGCCACGTCGCCGCGGAAATCGGTTTGCGAGAAGGCGGTAACGCAGTCGAGAGTGCCTTTCAGCGACGCCAGCAGCGCGATATTCAACGTCTGCGTCAGCACGCCGTCGGAGACGGTCTGCCCCGCGTTAAGCCCATAGAAAGGCGTGGCGAACTCTTTGATAAACTGCGCGCGATCTTTCCGCAGCCCGGCGATAATACCGTCGAACACCGCTTTTTCCGGCCCTTCGGGGTGATCGGCGGTCTGACCGAAGATCGGCGTGACCGCGCCGAGCAGCACCAGGCTTTTCACTTTCTCCGTGCCGTAACGGCCGATATAGCGCGTCACGTCGCCGCCGCCCATAGAGAAGCCCACCAGCGTCACGTCGCTCAGCCCCAGATGTTCAATCAGACCGTGAATATCCTCGGCAAAGGTATCGTAGTCGTAACCTTCCCACGGCTGATCGGAACGACCAAAACCACGACGGTCGAAAGCAATCGCACGGTAGCCATTTTCGGCCAGGTGAACCAGCTGGCTCTCCCACATATCAGCATCGAGCGGCCAGCCGTGGCTGAACAGAACGGGCTGCCCTTTGCCGTAGTCTTTGAAGTAAATGCTTACGCCATCTTTCGTCGTGAAGGTGCTCATTTCGGGTCTCCGTTATCAGTGAGGTTGTGTCTCGCTAATCAAGCTAACCTGGACGTACCATAAAACCTAAAGCAGAAATTTTAATAAGTCGTTAAACAATTTTAGCGACTGAGGTTGTGCAAAAATCCTGGGCAAGTTGCCGCAGATATTCCGCTATCAAGCCTGGCAGAGCCCCCGTAATGTTCCAGCTATCGCCACTTAATCACGCTGCGCCACCCCGCGCGGCCGGAGACAGAAGATGAGCCAGAATATGATCCCTACGCCTGCGGGCGGCGCTTTCTCCCCTTTTCGCTACGCCATGTTCGCCCTGATATGGAGCGCTTCGGTGCTGGGTAATACCGGCAGTTTTATCCGCGACGTCGCCAGCTCCTGGCTGATTACCGGCCTGTCAGATAATCCCGCCGCGGTGGCGCTGATGCAGACCGCCGCCACGCTGCCGGTGTTTTTGCTGGCGCTGCCGGCGGGCGTGCTGTCCGATATTTTTGACCGTCGCCGCCTGCTGATTGCGATTCAGATACTGATGGCCAGCGTCAGCGGCGCGCTGCTGATCCTCTCCCACAACAACTGGCTCACGGCGGAGTGGCTGATTGGGCTGACCTTCGTCGGCGGCATCGGCGCGGCGCTGTTTGGGCCAGCCTGGCAGGCGATCGTGCCGGAACTGGTGCCGCGCCAGGAGATGAAAAACGCGGTCGCGCTTAATTCGCTCGGCATTAATATCGCGCGCGCCATCGGTCCAGCGACTGGCGGGCTGCTGCTGGCGAGCCTTGGCGCGATGGCGGCCTACGGCGCAGATGTCGCCAGCTACTTTATCGTTATCGCCGCCCTGCTGTGCTGGCAACGCCCGGCGAAAGCGCAGGATGCGCTGAACGAGCACTTCTTCGGCGCCTTTCGCGCCGGATTGCGATACGTCAAAGCGAGTCGCGAGCTGCACCGCGTGCTGTTTCGCGCCGCGATGTTCTTTATCTTCGCCAGCGCGCTCTGGGCGCTGCTGCCGCTGGTGGCGCGCCAGCTGCTACAGGGCACGGCGGGATTTTACGGCATGATGCTCGGCGCGGTGGGCATCGGCGCGATTGCCGGCGCGCTATTGCTGCCGCGTCTGCGCGCCAGTATGAGCGCCGATGCGCTGCTGCTGCTCGCCGCCGCCATCAACGGGCTGGTGATGCTCGGCTTAGCGCTGACGCCGCCGCAGTGGCTGGCGCTGGTGCTGATGCTGGTACTGGGCAGCGGCTGGATTGTGGCGCTGACCACGCTGAACGGCGTCGCCCAGGCGGTGCTGCCGGACTGGGTGCGCGGCCGCGGGCTGGCGGTCTATCTGATGGTGTTTAACGGCGCGCTGGCGGGCGGCAGCCTGCTGTGGGGCCTGGTGGCGCAGCAGGCGGGCGTCGTCGCGACGCTGGTGGTAGCGGCGGCAGCGCTGATGCTGAGCGCGCTGCTGCTGCGTCGCAAAACGCTGCCGCAGGGCGAGGCGGATCTGCAGCCCGCGCTGCACTGGCAGGAACCGGCGGTGGCGCAAAGCATCGACGCGCATCGCGGCCCGGTGATGGTGCAGATCCACTACCGCGTGGCGGAAGAGGATCGCCCCGCCTTCCTGGCGGCCATCAATAAGCTGGCGCTGGCGCGTCGCCGCGATGGCGCTTACGCCTGGGGCGTAATGTCGCATACGGAGGACGCGGCGTGGATTCAGGAGTGGTTTTTAGTGGAATCCTGGCAGGAGCATCTGCGTCAGCATCAGCGCGTATCAAAAGCGGACGCGGCGCTGCAGGCGGCGGTGCTGGCGTTCCATCAGGACGAAGGCGCGCCGAAAGCGCACCATTTTATCTCGCTCTAGCCTCAGACGCGCTTTGCGCTCAGGGCGCGGCGTAGATGTCGCGCAGCCCCTCCAGGGTTTGCAGCCTTTCGCGCCACCAGCGCGCCGCATTGCCGCTGGCGCGCTCATTCCATGCCATATAAGCCATATCGCGCCGCGTTTCGCTGTCGAGCCGGCGCGCCACCAGCGTGCCGTCCGCCAAGTGCGGCGCGGCGAGGTAGCTCGGCAGATAGCCGCAACCCAGGCCCGCCAGCTGCGCCTGCAGCTTGGCATGAAAGTCGTGCACGCTCAGCGTCTTCTGTTCATCCAGCACGCGCAGATCGACGCCGGCGCCGTGGCGCGAGGAGTCGTGCACCGTCACCGCGCGATACTGGCGTATCTGCTCGCGCAGCAGCGGCTCCGGCATCTGCGCCAGCGGATGGTCTGGTGCGACGGCAAAAACATAGTCGAGCCAGCCCAGCGCCACGCAGCCGATATCTTTGCGCGTCGCGGGCTCCTGCACCGCGCCGAACACCAGATCCGCCTCGCCGTAGCTCAGCGCCTCCCAGCAGCCCGCCAGCACGTCCTGACGAAACTGCAGTTGCGTATGGGGATGCTGCTGATAGAACGCGTCAATCAGCGGCGACAGCAGGGAAAACGGCACTGAGGCGTCGACGCTGATGGTCAGATTGCTCTCCCAGCCGCTCTCGACGTAGCGCGCCTGCTGCTCCAGCTCGTTGACGGCGCGCAGCAGCGTGCGCCCTTTTTCCAGCATTAGCCGTCCGGTTGGGGTAAAAGTGGCGCGGTGACCCGAGCGATCGAGCAGCGTGATCTTCATGTCCGCTTCCATCTTCTGCACCGTATAGCTCAGCGCCGACGCGGTTTTAAACAGCCGCGCCGCCGCAGCGGCGAAGGTGCCGTGACGGTCGAGCGCATCCAGAATCAGCAGCGCCTCGAGGTTTAATCGCATGCCTCAGCTCTCCCCAAAAATTGTTGAACAACAACCCAAAATCATTCCGCTAACAATAAAAGTTCTCATCTCCTATTTTTGTATCCAACAGCGCTACTGCTGTAAATCACTTTCAACGCGCCGGGAGGCGATATGAACAATTATCAGGCCAGTCACGTTACGCTGGTGATCACTCATAGCGTTCAGGCGGAGAAAGAGCAGGCTTATGAGCAGTGGCTGGAACAGATCATGCCGCAGGCGGCGCAGTTTCCTGGCCATCTGGGGGTGAACGTGCTGCGTCCGGTGCACGGCGAAAGCGTCTATACCGTGCTGATCCGCTTCGACAGCCTCGATAACTTATTCAACTGGAGCCAGTCCGAGGCACGCAAGAAGCTGATTGCCGAACTGCCGCAGCTGCTCTCCGGCCCGGAGCATATCGACGTGCGCCCCGGCGCCGCATTCTGGTTCACGCCCGCCAGAAAGGCGACGCCGCGTCCGGCGAAGTGGAAACAGTATCTGCTGACGTTAGGCGTGATTTTCCCTTCGACCCTGCTGATCCCGCCGCTCTGGGCCGCGCTAATACCCGCCAGCCGCGGCACGCTATGGGGACATTTTCTAGGCGATGCGACCGTGGTCGCGCTGGTGGTCTGGCTGTGGATGCCGCTGCTGACGCGCTTGTTTAAAAACTGGCTGCTGCCGCGAGGATAGCCGTGGAGTCTGGCGGATTAGCCCAGCCCGATGCCGTTTTTCCCGTTACGCTTAATGCGATACATCGCCTCGTCGGCGCGGCTCACCGCCGCGCTGAATCCCTCCTGCGGCTGCGCCTGTACGATGCCGATCGAAGCGCCGATGGTCGCCGTGCCGTTCTCCAGCTCAAACGGGGCCAGCGCCGCCTGCAGGCAGGCGCGGCTTACCTGCTCAACCCGCGGATCGTCCTGACCGTACGGCATCAGCAGCACAAACTCGTCGCCGCCCAGCCGCCCCGCCAGGATTGGCTCAGGGCACACCGCGCTCAGGCGCTGGCTGAGCTGGATCAGCAGGCGGTCACCGCTGCGATGGCCGAAGGTGTCGTTCACATGCTTGAAATCATCAAGATCGATAAAGGCGACGCAGAGCGCGCACGCGCTGCGCATCTGGATGAAGGCGTTGCGCAAGGCGTGACGGTTGGCGAGCTGCGTCAGGGGATCGTGATTCGCCAGCATCGCCAGCTGTGATTCGTACTGCTTCTCTTTGGTCATGTCGATATGGGTGCCGGTGACCTTCAGCGGTCTGCCCTGCTCATCCCACTCGCTGATGCGGCCGCGATCCAGCACCCAGGTGACGCCGCCGTTTTTGGCGATCATCCGGTGCAGCGCCTCATAGTAAGGCGCCTTGCCTTCGAGATGGTCATAAAACGCTTTCAGCACCTCGTCGGCATCGTCGGGATGCAGGCTCTCTCGCCATTCGGAGAACAGCGCCCTGCTCTCTTTCGGCTGATAGCCCAGCATCGCCCCCCAGCGCCGGTTGAAGATCACCAGCTTGCCCGAGGGAATATCCAGCTGCCACAGGCAAAGGCCGGTGCCATCCAGCGCCGCGTCGAGTTTGCTGCGGGCGTCGTGCGCTATACGCTTGAGTCGCGCATTATGCTTTTTCAAAATCTGTATCTGCTGGCGCAGCGCTTCGTCAGACATGGCACGCGGAGGTTAAGAAATAAGATGTATTTTGCCTGTGCGGATATTTCTGTAAAGAGAGGCGCTGGAAACGTGATCAGCCGCGCTTTATCGGCTTAAGCGCAAGATTTTATCCGGTTTAAATCACAGTTTCCGCATAGTCAGCGGCAGCGCGCGCGAAATCTGCCTCTTGCAGGGCGATCCTTCGCCTGCGCGCTCAACGGCTATAGTCAGAGTAACCTTTATTCCGGAGAAGAAAAGCATGCAACTTTGCGCCACCTGCGGCACCGCCTACGCTGAGGTTTCGCCGCAGCGCTGTAAAATCTGCGAGGACGAGCGGCAGTGGGTGCCCGCCGCCGGACAGCAGTGGATCGATTTTGCCGCGCTTACCCGCAGCCATCAGAACAAATGGCAGCAGCTTGAGCCGGGCCTGCTCGGCATCAAAACCGTGCCGAACTTCGCCATTGGCCAGCGCGCGCTGCTGCTGCGCAGCGGCGGCGGCGGCAATATTCTCTGGGACTGCATCGCCAACCTGGATCCCGCCACCGTCCAGCTGATCCATGCGATCGGCGGGCTTTCAGCTATCGCTATTTCGCATCCGCACTACTACACCACGATGCAGGCGTGGGCGGAGGAGTTTAATGCGCCGATCTATCTGCACGCCGACGATTGTCAATGGGTGATGCGCGACAGCGACGCCATTCATTTCTGGCAGGGCGAGACGCTGCCGCTAAACAGCGAGGTCGATATCGTGCGCCTCGGCGGCCATTTCGCCGGCGGCTGCGTGCTGCACTGGAAAGCCAACGGCGGCGTGATGCTGGCGGGCGATATTTTTCAGGTCACGCCAGGCAAAGATGCAGTCTCCTTTATGTGGAGCTATCCCAATATGCTGCCGCTCTCCGCCGCAACGGTAAGCGAAATGCTGCGCCGCTGCGACGCGCTGGCCTTTTCCCGGCTTTACGGCGCCTTCGAAGGCCAGGATATCATCCAGCAGGCGAAGGCCATCGTGAGGCAATCCGGGGCGCGTTATCTGCGCTGCCTGGCGTAATCTGGCCCTGTCGGAAAAATAAATCGCCGCCGCCATTACGCAAAAGTAAAACGATCGGTTTACCTTTAAAAGATGAACAAACGCGACGATATTTTGCAGGCGGCCGAAAGGCTGTTCTACAACAACGGCTTTCATGCCACCAGCACCGACCAGATTTGCCGGGAAGCGGGCGTCTCCACGCGCACGCTCTATCATCACTTTTCCTCGCGCGAAGCGCTGACCATCAGCGTGATGGCGGCGCGCCGGACGCGATTTTTTGCCGACCTGCTGCCTGCGCAGCATCCGCAGGCGCTGCGGCGGCTGTTTGAGGCGCTGGGGGAATGGACAGAGCAGTATGGCGCGCAAGGCTGCTTTTTTATCAAAGCCTGGGGCGAATATGCGGAGAAAGACGCGATGCTGGCGGCGCACGCGCTCGACTATCGCTATGCGCTGCGTCGCTATATCGGCGACTGCGTGGCAGATGAGCGCCTGGCGAACGCGGTGTGGATGCTGTTTGAGGGCGCGGTCATCTCGGCGCTGATGCTCGGCGCGGATGCGGCGAACCATGCGGGCGACGCCGCCGCACGGCTGATGCTGCCGACTGAGGTGCGACCATGAGAACGGCGACTGCGCTGGGTGTCACTGGCTTTTCGCTGATTGCCGTCACCTACGGCATGGCACGCTTTGCGTGGGGGCTGATGATGCCGGCGGCAAGGCAGGAAGTGCCGTTTGATGTTCATCTTGCCGGGATCATTACCGCCTGCAGCTACCTCTCTTATTGTCTTGCTACCGCCGCAGCCCCCGGGCTAGTGGCGCGGTTTGGTGCCCGAAAAACGGCTTACCTTGCCGCGCTCTGCGCCGCAGGCGGATTACTGCTGCTTGCCTGCGCTTTTGCGCCGCTAATGCTCGCTGGCGGGCTGTTTATCGCTGGACTGAGTGCCGGCCTCGCTTCGCCTGCTATCGCCAGCGCGGTCAGCACCGGCGTGCCGCCTGCGCAGCAGGATTCCGCCAATACCGCCATCAATGCCGGCACCAGCGCGGGCATTATGCTCTCCGTGCCCGTGCTGATGCTGCTGCCCGGCGGCTGGCGTGCTGCCTGCGTTGCCTTTGCGCTGCTGGCTTTACTGTGCCTGCTGCTGGCGCGACGCTATTTGCCTGAAGATCGCCGTGGGCACGATGCCGATCGCCCCCGCTGGCGCGATCTGATGCGGCAGCGATCGCTGTTACGGCTGGCGCTTGTTGCTTTTATTAGCGGATCCGCCAGCGCCGCCTGGTGGAGCTTCGGCCCCGATATTCTGCGTAATCATCTGCATCTCGACGCGCGCGCCAGCAGCCTGCTGTGGCTGACCAGCGGCGGCGCGGGCATTGCGGGCGCGCTGACCGGGGCGGCGCGGCGCGCCCTTAGCCTGGCGCAGATCTATCGGCTGTCGCAGCTCTGCCTGGCGCTGCCGCTGCTGCTGCTGGCGAGCCTGAAGGGCTTTTCATGGTGGCTGTTTCCCGCCGTAGCGCTGGGCGGGGCGGGCTACGTGACGCTTTCTGGCGTGCTGCTGGTGTATGGCGCGGCCGCCACGCCAGCTTCAGCGGCGGCAGGCGTAAGCGTGGCGTTCTTTATGCTGGCGGCGGGTCAGGTTGCCGGATCCGCGCTGTTTGGCGCGGCCTATGCGGGCCTGGGGGCAGGCACGGCGCTGCTGGGGTTTGCCGCGCTGGCGCCAGGGATGATGCTGCTGCTGCCTTACAATCCTGAAAACTGATTGTTAAGCAGAAAGTAAGCGAGTGCGGGAAAAAGCAAAACGATCATGAAAAAAACGCTTTACTAAACCCAGGTTCTCTATAACTCTCTCATTTTTTAATTAATTATCAAGTTACCTCTGAAATAAAAACCATTCAATTAGTTGATTTAAAACCACCTTTATTCACTTCATTACTTCCTCCATGAGGAAATCAAACCTTCAGGAGTGTCCATATTATGCTGAAAGAAAGCCACGCCAAAAATGTCATTATGCATATCTAAAGCTATAGAGACGGGATCTGTTAACTCGTCCGAATCAATTAAGACATAAGCCAGTCCAAGCAAAACTTCAACTATCAATCCCGGCCCTGTTAAAACTGAAGTCACCTTATAATTTTTATCTATTAATTCAGTTCGCCAGCTTAAAAGACGCGAAAGATACTCTTCATTTTCGCCACATCTGTTATAACGATTAAAAATACAGTCTTTCTTCTCCAGAAATCTGTATCTCTTTTTCATTGTACGGAGGATGATATTTATAGACTTGGCCTTGGGATGAGAAGCAATAATATTATTAAAGTAAATCCCTTTTAGCTTCTTAACGGCACCTAGAAATAATAAATTTTTATGAACATACAACTTACCTAAAGGCAAAATATTTTTTATAGAAAATTGAGATAGGTCAAAATCAACTGACTCAAGCAGATCTTTGTGTAAAACCTTATCGCAATAAGAAAAAAAATCAGAATCATTTTTATCATAAGATGATAGCTTATTTAATAAGCGCCTGGTTTTGAATAAGTTCAAAATCTCATTTTCTGCATTATTTGCATCAATTATAAACTCATTCGATTTTTTAAATAAGTTATCAATGTAGGGTAATGTATCCACATCAATATACATCCCACCAAACTTATAGATAATTAAAAGCCTTACTATGTCACTTGCGCTAGCCAAATTACCGCGCAAAATAATTTCATAATAATAAAAAAGCTTAAACTTTGCCAGATCACCCTCAAACAATTCGTTAATGTCGTGAAATGCCACACCCATCCTTTTTATTACCGGATTTAAGTGTTTTCGAGGGAGTTTTACGCAAGAGATGCCAACTTCGTGAAAAAAATCAATTAGACAATCATCAAATATACCCCCCCGGGAAATACTAGTCATTATATATCTAAAAGCTTGATTCCTGATGTATATTTCAGCATCAATTTTATCATGAAAACCTTTGAGTTCTATATGATTTTTAACTATATCGTTAAACGCGTAACTTAATGAACATCTTGAATCATACCAAAAGTACACTTGTTTATCTAAATTGGTTTTTTTCCATATTTCGATGTAATTTGGATGAAATTTATTTGTGTCACCAACCCATACGAAATGCAGCAAGTCTGGAATACAAACCTTGCATCCTGGAGATTTACTAATATCTGACATTTTGTATTTCACTATTAAGTCCATTTAATATTGATAATTACTCTCTAATGCAAATTAACAGGATTACTACATCAATACGTCCTGACTATATAAATAACGGCCATAAAAACAACAACTAGCGCACAGATTAAGATACTACCTGAGAAATCTTTTAAAGAATTTAGATAACCATCATTAAACTCAGCAAATTTTGTCACTGCTTCAACTTCGTTGTCCGCCTCAACTTCAATATGGTGTTTTTTATAGCCCCTTTCTTTCATGTTTTTTTTGACCGCTACGGTAATTAAATCTTTCTGTATAGCTTTAAGAAAATTACTTTTGTAAAAAAAAACATATTTATTCATGACAGCCACCTTAAAAGCACAGAGCATTGGCTCTGCGCTTCATTTCTCCAGGTAATTAATTAATGGTTATCACCTGCATGGCGTGCATCTGCATTGTAACCGTGTGTATTACTACCATAACCATTACCAGTGCTCGTCCCACCCCAGAACCCACTTGCGCCAGAGCCACTACCATATGGGAAATTTTGAGATAAAAAAGACTGAAGACTATGATTACCACTATTCCCACCGGTGTTGCTTTGTCCGGAACGAGAGCCACCATTAGTGGCTGAATGGTGACCGCTTCCGTCTACATCTGCCCATCCACCCGATATAGAATCCAGTTGGTTACTTAAAATATTTTTCATTAAAGTTCTCCTTAACTTTAAACGACCTGAAATGGTCAATATTCATGCTAACACTAAAAAAAAGCTGATAAAACTTTTTTAATCATATTTAAATTTAAGAATACTTTAATCACTTTACAGGCAATACATACACGCAAAGCGTCAAATCCCCTGCCTCAAGCAAGCAAGAACAAATCACTTTAAAATTATTAATTTATAGAACATCTTATCGGATATCAAACATCATATAGAACAATAAAACCCCGCTCTCCTTTCTCGCGAACAAAGGGCTTTTACCACTTATTTACCTTTTTGCAATATGCCATCTTAAAACAGTCGTTTTTTATTATTTCGACCATGCATAAACAAAATACCTTTAAAAATAATTTCTCTTTAATATAAAAATATAAGCACTGGCATATTTATGCTTTTTTTATATAACTCGTGATGTAACGTAAGATCGTTTGTGCGATATTTTTTGTGCTGCTATGGTCATTAGCATCAGTGCGTTCAGGCGCGGCAAGGGCGTTTTCCCGAATCAAAGATAACGAATATTTTCAAATCCAGACGCACAGCAGCTGGCGAGCCTGCACAAGCGCGCCAGCCACCAGAAAGGACATCTATCGGACGGACAATGTCGGGATATGACACGAGCTGATTTATGGAAAGCGCCTGGAAAAGGGCCATGTCAGTGACGGCTCAGACCATCATTTCCATGATAAGGCGGCGAGGACATCGAACCGGTTCGATGACGGGTTCCGCACAAAAGCAAAAACCCAGCCATAAGGCTGGGTTCTTTAATTTTGGTGCCCGAACCCGGAATCGAACCAGGGACACGGGGATTTTCAATCCCCTGCTCTACCGACTGAGCTATTCGGGCAACGGGGCGCATTAAACCTTAACGGCTGCACAGCGTCAAACGCTTTTCATCCAGTCGCGTACTGACTGCTGCGTTTTATAGCAATCACCAGAATAACTGGTAAAAAAAGCGGCAACCTCGTCGCGCTGCGCTTACTTTTTCGCCTCCCTGGCCGATAACGATAGCGACACTTCATACCCATAATAAGGTGCACCATGTTTTCCACTATTTCATCAGGTCTGCTGTCACGCCTTGCGTGGCAAAAACAAACGCGCCCTGCGGCGACGCTTAACTCGCTCAACGACGCTATCGCGATGATTGAGTTTACGCCTGACGGCATCATCCTTAACGCTAACCCGCTATTTCTGGAGCGCATGGGCTATACGCTGAACGACATCGTCGGTAAGCATCACAGTCTGTTTTGCACCCCCGACTTTGCGCAGTCGTCGCACTATCGCGACTTCTGGCTGCGCCTGAAGCGTGGCGAAAGCTTTAGCGATAAATTCCTGCGTCTGGCGAAACACAGCCGTCCGGTCTGGCTGGAGGCTAACTATGTGCCGGTACAGGATCGCCACGGCCGCGTGGTGAAAATCGTCAAGCTGGCGACCGATATTACCGCGCGTATCGTCGACGCCCAGGAGCAGCGCGCCATGACCACCGCCATTGAGCGGTCGATGGCGGTTATCGCCTTTAACCTCAAAGGTGAAGTGCTCAAAGCGAACGCCAACTTCCTCAAAACCATGGGCTACCGCGCCGAGGAGGTGATCGGCCTGCCGCACAGCCGCTTCTGCTCCGAAGCGCTGCGTCAGAGCGACGAATACAAAGCGTTCTGGGAAAAGCTCAACCGCGGCGAGTTTATCTCCGGCCAGTTCCAGCGGGTGAATAAACAGGGCCGCACCATCTGGCTGCGCGCCACCTATAACCCGGTGTTTGATGATGAAGGCAAGCTCTATAAGGTGGTGAAGTTTGCCACTGACGTAACGGCGCAGGTAGAGAAGAACCAGCAGGAGCGCGACGCGGCGCAGCAGGCCTATCAGACCGCGCTGCAAACCAGCGAAAGCACCCGCCACGGCGCCAGCGTAATTGAAGAGAGCGTGCAGACCATTAACGCGCTGGCGGGCGAGCTGCACGGCATTTCGGACGATATCGCCGATCTCAGCGACTCCTCCGACCGCATCGGCGCCATTGTCGCCAGCATCCGCCGCATCGCCGATCAGACCAACCTGATCGCGCTTAACGCCGCGGTTGAGGCGGCACGTGCCGGCACACACGGCCGCAGCTTCGCCGTCGTGGCCAATGAGGTGCGCACGCTGGCGGCCAATATCAATCAGGCCACCAGCGAGATTGAAAATCGGGTGCGGCAGAATCATCTGCTGGCGTCCAAGGCGCTGAAAGGCATAGCTTCCAACATGAAGCGCGCCGATCACGGCGTCGAGCTGGCCCAGCAGGCGGGCGGCGTGATCGGCGAGCTGCGCGACAGCTCGTCAGAGGTCGTGCGCGCCATCAGCCACGTTACCCAGACCTTAAGCCAGGAGTAGCGCGCAAGGCCGGCCCTGCGCCGGCTTTTTCGCAGCAACCGCCCTGCTGTAGCCGTTTTTTACGGCTGCCGCGCCATCTCGACCGGCGGCGTCGGCGTTGTCGGCAGGAAGATATGGTCGAGGATCTGCCGCATCACCGGCGCGGCGGTCACGCCTTCGTTGCCGCCGTTCTCCAGTATCAGCGCCACCGCCACCTTCGGGTTGTTAAACGGCGCGAATGCGGTATAGAAGATATGGTCGCGCAGGCGCACCGGGATCATCTTCGCGTTATAGGTCTGGTTCTGCTTCAGGCTAAACACCTGCGAGGTGCCGCTCTTCGCCGCAATGCCGTAAGGCGCGGTGTGAAAATATTTATAGCCGGTGCCGTTCGGCGCGTTGGCCATGCCGAACATGGCGCGGCGCACCAGCGCCCAGTAAGGCGAACGGGCGTCGCCGATCTGCGGCTGCGGCAGCGTCGGCTGATAGGGCTCTACGAATTTGCCGCGCTCGGCTTTCGCCAGCAGATGCGGCGCAATGACCTTGCCGTTGTTGATCAGCGCCACCATCGCCTTCACCATCTGAATCGGCGTGGCGATCCAGTAGCCCTGCCCGATGCCCACCGAGACCGTATCGCCCTGATACCAGCCTTTTTTATGCACCTTGAGCTTCCATTCGCGGCTCGGCAGCAGGCCGCTGTACTCTTCGTTAAGATCGATGCCGGTGGATTTGCCGTAGCCAAACTGGCTAAGCATGCTGTGAATACGGTCGATGCCCATCATAAAGGCCACCTGATAGAAGAAGGTGTCGGCAGACTCCTCAATCGCTTTGGTAACGTCCAGCATGCCGTGGCCGCTTTTTTTCCAGTCGCGATAGCGGCGATCGGTGCCCGGCAGGGTCCAGGTCGGCGCGCCGTAGAAATGGGTCTGCGGCGTGATGACGCCGGTCAGCAGCGCCGACATCGCCATATAGGGCTTCACCGTCGAGGCAGGCGGGTAAAGCCCCTGAGTAACGCGATTGATTAGCGGCAGATTCTTGTCCTGAAGCAGGGTCTTATAGGCCTGATAGCTGATGCCCTTGACGAAGGGATTGGGATCGTAGCTCGGGCTGGAGACCATCGCCAGCACTGAACCGTCGTGCGGATCCTCCACCAGCACCGCCGCGCGCTGCCCGGCCAGCAGGCTCTCTATGTACTGCTGCAGATGCAGATCGAGGGTCAGCGTAATATTTTTACCCGCTACCGGTGGCACCTCTTTCAGCACGCGCACGATGCGGCCGTGGTTATCCACCTCCACTTCCTGGTAGCCCGGCTTGCCGTGCAGCAGCGACTCGTAGTAGCCCTCAATGCCCTGCTTGCCGATATTGTGGTCGGCGGCGTAGTTCTCGGCGATGCCCGCGGCGTTGAGGCGCTTGTAGTCGTTATCGTTGATTTTCGAGACGTAGCCGACGACGTGCGCCAGGTCGGCGCCGTAGGGATAGTCGCGATCCTGATAGCTCTCCACGCTGACGCCGGTGAAGCGATACTGGTTCACCGAGAAGCGTGCCACCTCTTCGTCGGTCAACTCCTCTTTCAGCACCACCGGCTTATAGCGGCTGCTCTGCTTGAGCGTGCGGGTAAAGGCGTCGATCTCGTCGGGCGTCAGATCGACGATCGGCGTCAGCGCCTTCAGGGTCGCCTGCATATCGTCGATTTTGTACGGCGTCAGCGTAATATCGTACCAGGTCACGTTATGCACCAGCGGAATGCCGTTGCGATCGAAGATCAGCCCACGCGTCGGCGCGATAGGGATCATTTTGATGTCGTTCTGGTTCGAGCGCGTCTGGTAATAGCCGTGATCGCGCACCTGCAAACGGTAGAGATTGACGCCGAGAATAGTGAAACAGATAACGACCAGCGCAAAGGCGACCAGCGCGCGGCGCGCGAAGAGCTTTTCTTCAGCTTCGAAATTACGAAAATTCATTAGGCGGCATTGGCGGACAGGTTATTTTTTTGATGTCGCGCTAATGATAGGGAGCTAAGCGATCGGCGCCAGCAGGAAGATGCACAGGAGTCGGGAAAAGTGTGTCATTTAGTGAGAATGTTACGAAAGGCCTGTAAGACTCCCCGCCTTATGCAGCAAGGCACAAGACGGGGAACAGGCAAGCGCAGGCTTAGTCGCCCAGCAGCACCGACTCCAGTGCGATCTTAATCATATCGTTGAAGGTGGTCTGGCGCTCGGCAGAGGTCGTCTGCTCATGGGTGCGGATATGGTCAGACACGGTGCAGATGGTCAGCGCTTTCGCGCCAAACTCCGCCGCCACGCCGTAGATGCCCGCCGCTTCCATCTCCACGCCGAGGATGCCGTACTTCTCCATCACGTCAAACATCTGCGGATCCGGGGTATAGAAGAGATCGGCAGAGAAGATGTTGCCGACGCGCGCGTCCACGCCCAGCGCTTTCGCCGCGTCAACCGCGTTGCGCACCATATCGAAGTCGGCGATCGCCGCGAAATCGTGATCCTTGAAGCGCATGCGGTTGACTTTAGAGTCGGTGCAGGCGCCCATGCCGATAACGATGTCGCGCAGCTTCACGTCTGCGCGCACCGCGCCGCAGGATCCGACGCGGATGATCTTTTTCACGCCAAAGTCGGTGATCAGCTCTTTGGTGTAGATGGAGCAGGACGGGATGCCCATGCCGTGGCCCATTACGGAGATTTTGCGCCCCTTGTAGGTACCGGTGTAGCCCAGCATGCCGCGCACGTTGTTAACTTCTACCGGATTTTCCAGAAAGGTTTCCGCAATGTGCTTCGCGCGCAGCGGATCGCCCGGCATCAGTACCACGTCGGCGAAGTCGCCCATTTCTGCATTAATGTGAGGAGTTGCCATTGTTGTTTATCCTTTTTAAATTCAGCGGCTCTGTTTACAGCATGCTCTTGCCGTAGTCCATATCGGACAGGCCAAAATAGTGCGCAATCGTCTGACCGATGTCGGCGAAGGTTTCGCGATAGCCCAGCGAGCCGGGTTTTACTTTCGGGCCGTAGATCAGAATCGGAATATGCTCGCGCGTGTGCTCGGTGCCCTGCCAGGTCGGATCGCAGCCGTGATCGGCGGTGAGGATCAAGATGTCATCCTCTTTCACCAGCGCCATCAGCTCTGGCAAACGACGATCGAACAGCTCCAGCCCGCCCGCGTAGCCAGCGACGTCGCGGCGGTGTCCCCAGGTCGAGTCGAAATCAACAAAGTTGGTAAAGACGATCGACTGGTCGGGCGCCTTCTTCATCTGCTCGATGGTCGCGTCGAACAGCGCATCCAGGCCGGTCGCTTTCACCTTCTGCGTGATGCCCTGCTGGGCATAGATATCGGCGATTTTCCCCACCGAAATCACTTCGCCGCCCTTTTCATCCACCAGCTTTTTCAGCATGGTCGGTGAAGGCGGTTCTACCGCCAGATCGTGACGGTTGCCGGTACGTTCGAAATGGCCCGCTTTGTCGCCGACAAACGGACGCGCGATGACGCGGCCGATGTTGTAGCCGCCTTCGGTCAGCTCTTCACGGGCGATTTCGCACAGCTCATAGAGGCGATCGAGGCCAAAGGTCTCTTCGTGACAGGCGATCTGGAACACCGAGTCCGCCGAGGTGTAGAAAATCGGCTTGCCGGTTTTCATATGCTCTTCGCCCAGCTGGTCGAGGATCACCGTGCCGGAGGAGTGGCAGTTGCCGAGATAGCCCGGCAGCTTCGCGCGCTCGACCAGCTTGTCGAGCAATTCCTGCGGGAAGCTGTTCTCTTTGTCGCTGAAGTAGCCCCAGTCGAACAGCACCGGCACGCCAGCGATTTCCCAGTGGCCAGACGGCGTGTCTTTGCCGGATGAAATTTCGCTGGCGTAGGCGTAGGCGCCGGTGATTTCCGCATCGGGATCGAGGCCCAGCGGGAAGCGGCCAGTAGAGAGCTCGGCGGCTTTACCCAGCCCCAGCGCGGTCAGGTTCGGCAGATGCAGCGGGCCTTTGCGCCCCTGATCCGCTTTGCCGTTAAAGCACGCTTCGGCGATATGGCCGAGCGTGTCCGAGCCTGCGTCGCCAAATTTGTCGGCGTCTTTGCTTGAGCCGATTCCAAAGGAATCAAGCACCATAATAAAAGCACGTTTCATGCAAGTCTCCTGCGCCTGCGCGCGTGACAAGTCAAAAAAAAGCGATCAGATCAGTATACCCGAATGCCTGCTCAACGGCAGCATAAAGCCGCAGATTTGCGGCTTTTTTGCGGCGGCGTCGTGGACGACAGCAGAGGTTCGGCAGTCGAGGCTCGCTGCCCGCCCGGCTGCTGTTATGCGCTTACGCTCAGGCGTCGCTGGCGCTGACCCTGCGATAAACCACCGGGGTCGCTGCCGGCGCGCTGTCGCTCAGCGTTACGGCGGCTTTTATCGCCGCCGCCGCCTGCTGCCAGCTCGCCTCGCTGCTGGCGTGCACCATCGCCAGCGGACGTTGCCCATCGGCGCGTTCGCCCAGCGTAATCATCTCGCTCAGCCCGACGCTGTAGTCGATAGCGTCGCTGGCGCGCTGGCGTCCGCCGCCCATCGCCACCACCGCCATACCCAGCGCGCGCGTGTCCATGCTGCTGACGATGCCGGGACGATCGGCGTAGACCGGCTTGCTGAGCGTCGGCTGGGGCAGATAAGCCTCGTGCCGTTCGACGAAATCGGCGGGGCCGCCCTGCGCGGCGACCATACGCGCGAATACCTCGGCCGCCTGGCCGTTATCCAGCACCTGCTGCAGCTTGCCGCGCGCCTCTGCTTCGCTGGCCGCCAGCCTGCCGGAAATCAGCATCTCGCTGCAGAGCGCCAGCGTTACCTCCAGCAGGCGCGGGTTGCGCTCTGCGCCGGTCAGGAAGCGCACCGCTTCACGCACTTCCAGCGCGTTGCCGGCGCTGGAGGCGAGCACCTGGTTCATATCGGTGAGCAGCGCGGTGGTGGTGCAGCCCGCACCGTTGGCCACGCCGACGATCGCCTGCGCCAGGTCGAGCGACGCCTCGAAGGTCGGCATAAAGGCGCCGGATCCAACTTTAACGTCCATTACCAGCGCATCCAGCCCTTCGGCCAGCTTTTTCGCCAGAATCGAGGCGGTGATCAGCGGAACAGAATCTACGGTGGCGGTGATATCGCGCGTGGCGTAGAAGCGCTTATCCGCCGGCGCCAGCGAGCGGGTCTGGCCGATAATCGCCACCCCGACCTGTTTGATAATCTGGCGAAAACGATCGTCCTCCGGGAAAATATCGAAGCCCGGCATCGCCTCCAGCTTGTCCAGCGTGCCGCCAGTATGGCCGAGGCCGCGCCCGGAGATCATCGGCACATAGCCGCCGCAGGCGGCTACCATCGGCCCCAGCATCAGCGAGGTGACGTCACCGACGCCGCCGGTGGAGTGCTTATCGACCACCGGCCCGTTGAGGCCCAGCGCCTGCCAGTTCAGCACGGTGCCGGAGTCGCGCATCGCCATGGTGAGCGCCACGCGCTCCGGCAGCGCCATATCGTGAAAAAAGATGGTCATCGCCAGCGCGGCGATCTGACCTTCGGAAACGCTGTTATCGCGCACGCCGTTGATGAAGAAGCGAATTTCCTCTTCGCTCAGCGTCTGGCCATCGCGTTTTTTACGGATAATTTCTTGCGGCAGAAACACAGTCGCCCCCATGATCAGGGTTGAGATGAGAATGGCGGCCAGCAGCCGCCGTCACGCAATCAGTAGCCAGTTTTGCTGGTGGCGCTCTGATGGCCCAGCGCGTTCAGCAGGCTGGCTAACAGGCTGGACGCGCCGAAGCGGAAGTGGCGCGCGTCGGCCCAGCCTTCGCCAAGGATATCGTCCGCCAGCCTGAGGTAGATAGCCGCATCATCCGCCGTGCGCACGCCACCCGCTGGCTTAAAGCCCACCTTCTCTTTCACACCTTTGTCGCGGATCACGCTCATCATGATCTGCGCCACTTCCGGCGTGGCGTTGACCGGCACCTTGCCGGTAGAGGTCTTGATAAAGTCCGCGCCAGCGTCAATGGCGATCTCAGAAGCCTGACGGATCAGCGCCTCCTCTTTCAGCTCGCCGCTTTCGATGATCACCTTCAGCAGCACATTAGCTTCTGCGCACGCCGCTTTACAGGCCTTCACCAGATCAAAACCGATCTGCGCGTTGCCGGCGATCAGCGCGCGATAAGGGAATACCACGTCGACTTCATCCGCGCCGTAGGCGATGGCGGCGCGGGTTTCCGCCAGCGCAATATCGATATCATCGTTGCCGTGCGGGAAGTTAGTAACGGTGGCGATGCGGATCTCAGGCGTGCCCTGCTCGCGCAGCGCTTTGCGCGCAACCGGAATAAAGCGTGGATAGATGCAGATCGCGGCGGTGTTGCCCGCCGGTGATTTTGCCTGACGGCAGAGCGCGATCACCTTCTCATCGGTATCGTCTTCGTTCAGGGTCGTCAGGTCCATCAGTTGCAGCGCGCGCTGCGCAGCGGCGGTAATGTCAGTCATGTTGTTCTCCAGATAACAAACAGACGCCGAGGCGCCGGTGTAATGTGATAATTATAACAACATAAAGCGGCAGATAACGTGTATTTCATCACACCGCCGCCAGTAGCTGTTAGCAACAGCGTCATTATAACGCAGAGAGGCGCAATGTTACTATTATCACATCAGGAGAGATCAGTCAGGCAGGTTGAACAGCGCACACGTATTGCGCCACAGCGCTTCGGCGATAACCTGTGGCGGTTCGGGGCGCAGTTCGCACAGGGTTTGCCATACCAGACGCGCCCGCTCCGGCCGGTTCGGCTCGCCCTGGAAGCCGTGCAGCGGCATATCGGGCGCGTCGGTCTCCAGCAGCAGCGCGTCGAGCGGCAGCTGCGCCAGGGTGTTACGGGTTTTGCTGGCGCGTTCATAGGTCAGGGTGCCGCCAACGCCGATCGCATAGCCGAGTTTGATAAAGGCCTGCGCCTGCTGCAGGCTCCCCGCAAAGCCGTGCACCACGCCGCGCCGCGGCAAGTTGTGGCGGCGCAGATGCAGCGCCAGCTTGTCATGGGTGCGACGCGAATGCAGGAGCACCGGCAAATCATACTGCTTCGCCAGCCGCAGCTGCGCGTCGAGCAAAAACTCCTGGCGCGCAAACTGTGGATTCTCCCTATAGAGGTCGAGGCCGATCTCCCCTATCGCCGTCAGCTTCGCTGGTCGCTGCCGCAGCCAGTTTTCCAGCTGCTCAAGATGGGCATCCTCGTGGCGCTCAACAAAGATGGGATGCAGGCCGAGCGCGGCGTAGAGCGCGGGGTAGTGTGCCGCCAGCGACACGACGCGCGCAAAGCGGCTTGCCTCTACTGCTGGCACGATAATACGCTCCACGCCCGCTTCGGCGGCGCGCGCGATGCTGGCAGGCTCATCGTCGACAAAGGGCGGAAAATCGAAATGGCAGTGGGTATCGGTAAATCTCATGCCAGCGAATCCTCATCATAGTCTGCGTCATTGCCCGCCACCGGCGGCGTCATAATCGGCCGGTTGTCGGGCGCGTTGGCGACCGGCGCGGGCGGCGTAACGGTGGTATAGCGCACAAACGGCTCGGCGTCGCTGAGCCACTGCCCCAGCGTGGCGAGGAAGTAGCGGCCGCAGCGCCGTCCCAGGTGATAATCCTGATTTAACGCGGCGACGCGGCTGCCCAGCGCCATGCTCGCCAGCACGTGCGGCGGGTAGATTTCGATGATGCGCAGGTCGCCGGGAGGCTGCTCGATAAACTGCTGAATCTCACGGTAGCTCGCTTCATGATGATGCAGGATATTGATCATCGGCTGCAGCGCACTGGCGTTAAGCCAGCGCTCCATGCGCTTCATCCATTTTGGCGTATAGAACATCTGCGACGGGACGGTGCGGATCACCACGATGGTGTCGGCGCCGCGCCGCGCCGCTTCGCGCACGGGAATGGCGTCGCTGATACCGCCGTCGAGATAGCTGATGCCTTCCAGATCGACGCCAAGGCGGTAAAAGCCGGGAATGGCGCTCGACGCCTTAATCAGATCGTGCCAGTTGGCGCGGGTCGGCGCAAAGTAGCCAGGCGAGTAGTCGTCGCTGCGGCAGGCGCACATATAAAACTCGCGTCCACTGTCGAACAGCAGTTTAGCGCTCTCCAGCGCCAGCGGCAGTTCGCGCTGGGTTACGTCGATTAGCCAGTCGAGATCGATCAGGTTGCCGCCGCGCACGAAACGCAGCGGATCGAAAAAGAGTTTGCTGGTGGTGTAGCGGGTAATGACGCGCCGCGCGTAGCCCTGCTGTCCGCAGACAAAAGCAGAGAGATTCTGCGCGCCAGCTGAGGTGCCGATAAAAAGATCGAAAGGATTGAATTTGGCCCGCTGAAACTCATCCAGCACGCCTGCGGTGAAAATGCCGCGCTGACCGCCGCCTTCACATACCAGGGCGATTTTTCGCGCTTTAAACGGGGAAAGGGCTAAGGGTTCAAGTGCGCCCAGCGTGACAGGGATCCGGATACCCACTTCTGTTCCTCAGAAAAGGTTCTGAGGTTTGCCGTTGCGTTTATCCGCTTCAGGTTGACAGCATCCCGGAGAACCAGCCATGTTTTACTCCTGACCTGCCGCCACAACCTCCGGCAGCGGCCGTCGCGCCTGGTGCGTTTCCTTTACGCGGCGCGGCGGCTGGCTGGTCTCCGCTTTATGCATGCTCGTTGCGAAAATCAGAATGACACAACCGGTCAGAGTCGTTTGCGGCCGGTAAACAGGCTCACGAGGAACAGGATAATACCAACGACGAAGACAACTTTAGCCGCCCATGCTGCCGTACCGGCCAGGCCGCCAAATCCTAACGCCGCCGCGATCAGTGCAATTACCAGAAAAATAATACCCCAACGAAACATAAGCCTCTCCTTACCATAGTGAAATCGAACTGCTCGTTTCTTCCCAGTTTGGGTTTTGTTTTGTCAGCACGGCGTCGCAGGGACGCCGCGCTCACGACGTTAAGACTTCACGGTCAGGTCGTTCTTAACGCTTTTAACGCCTTCGATCGCTTTCGCGATACTTTCAGCGCGATCTGACTGCGCTTTAGTCGCGACGGTTCCTGAAAGCTGAACCACGCCGTCAGTGGTTTCTACCTTAACGTGACGCGACGGAACGATGTCATCTGCTAATAGTTTAGCTTTAATTTCGCTCGTCGTTGCCGCATCTCCGGCATATCCCTTCATACTTTGTGATTTGCTGTCTTTAACGTGCAGTTTGTCGCTGACGGATTTAACACCTTCCACGTTTTTCACAACGGCGACGGCTTTTTCAGCCTGGTCCTGCGAGGTGACAAAACCGCTCAGGGTTACCACGCCATCATGCGTTTTCACGGAGATATCCGTACTTTTTATCGCCTCGTCATCTACCAGAGCCGCTTTGGCTTTTGCAGTGACGGCGCTGTCATCCATAAATCCATCGACTTTTTTCATAGAACTATTGATTTTCGCACCGGCGTTATCCGCGCTTTGCTGCGCTTTTTGCGTCAGCGAGTCATCAGCCAGGGCGCTGCCGCTTAACAGGGCGGAACCAACCATTACCGCCATCAGCGTTTGGGCAATCTTAGTCTTATTCATCGATATCTTCCTTCTGTCAGTGAGCTCACCCACAACCGTGGGCGCAACAGCAGCAAACGGCGCTGCTGCATCGCTGGACGTAAGCGAGAAGCTATTTCTCTTTTGCCGTCCGACAGAATAATCATAGTCGCTGTTTGGCGTTTTGCCTGAATAACTGGTTGATAGCACGCCAGTTAAGCGGAAAAACAGGATTTTTAGGAGGAGTCTGGAGAGGAAGAACAGGGCCAGCCAAAGCTGGTCGGCCCTGTTGTAACGTGGATTAATGCTCGCGGGTTTTGCGGAAAATCACGTCAGGATAGCGCTCTTGCGTGATGTTCAGGTTAACCATGGTCGGTGCGATGTAGGTCAGATTATCGCCGCCGTCCAGCGCGAGGTTCACCTCGTTTTTACGCTGGAACTCTTCGAATTTCTTCGCATCGCTGCACTCGACCCAGCGCGCTGTTGAAACGTTGATCGCTTCGTAGATCGCTTCGACGTTGTATTCACTTTTCAGACGCGCCACGACGACGTCAAACTGCAGCACGCCCACCGCACCCACGATCAGATCGTTGTTGTGCACCGGGCGGAACACCTGCACCGCGCCCTCTTCCGACAGCTGCACCAGCCCTTTCAGCAACTGTTTCTGCTTGAGCGGATCGCGCAGGCGGATGCGACGGAACAGCTCCGGGGCGAAGTTCGGAATGCCGGTGAACTTCATGTTCTCGCCCTGGGTAAAGGTGTCGCCGATCTGAATGGTGCCGTGGTTGTGCAGACCGATGATGTCGCCCGGCCAGGCCTCTTCCACGTGCGAACGGTCGCCCGCCATAAAGGTCAGCGCGTCGGAGATCACCACATCTTTGCCGGTGCGCACCTGACGCAGCTTCATGCCCTTTTCATATTTACCGGACACCACGCGCATAAAGGCGACGCGGTCGCGGTGTTTCGGGTCCATGTTTGCCTGAATTTTGAATACGAAACCGCTGAACTTCTCTTCCTGCGCGCTCACGGTACGCAGGTCAGTCGCGCGCGGCATCGGCGCGGGTGCCCAGGAGACCAGACCGTCGAGCATATGATCGACGCCAAAGTTGCCCAGCGCGGTGCCGAAAAAGACCGGCGTGATCTCGCCGCTCAGGAACAGCTCGCGATCGAACTCGTGCGACGCGCCTTTAACCAGCTCCAGCTCTTCGCGCAGCTGCGCCGCCAGCTCTTCGCCGACCGCGCTGTCCAGCTCAGGGTTATCCAGCCCTTTGACGATGCGCACTTCCTGAATGGTGTGGCCCTTGCCCGTCTGGTAGAGATAGGTTTCGTCGTTATAGAGGTGGTAAACGCCTTTGAACAGTTTGCCGCAGCCGATCGGCCAGGTAATCGGCGCGCAGGCGATTTTCAGCTCGCTCTCCACTTCATCCAGCAGTTCCATCGGATCGCGGATGTCGCGGTCGAGCTTGTTCATAAAGGTCAGGATCGGCGTGTCGCGCAGACGGGTGACCTCCATCAGCTTACGGGTACGATCCTCGACGCCTTTGGCCGCGTCGATCACCATCAGGCAGCAGTCCACCGCCGTCAGGGTACGGTAGGTATCTTCCGAGAAGTCTTCGTGCCCCGGCGTATCGAGCAGGTTGACCAGGCTCTCGCGGTAGGGGAACTGCATAACGGAGGTGGTAATAGAGATACCGCGCTGCTTCTCCATCTCCATCCAGTCCGATTTGGCGTGCTGGCTGGAGCCGCGACCTTTTACCGTACCGGCGGTCTGGATAGCCTGTCCGAACAGCAGCACTTTTTCAGTGATGGTGGTTTTACCGGCATCGGGGTGCGAAATGATCGCAAAGGTGCGGCGGCGCGCCACCTCTTGCATGAAATTAGACATGAGTGAGTTCTTCTCATCGAGGCAACGTCACACAGGGGGACGCTGCAGAGTAATCATGATGGCCGGAAATCCGGCAGGTAAACGGAGCCAGGCGTGACGCAACGGCGTCAGAAGGCGGTGGTTGATGCGCGTTCTACATTGGCGGCGATTCCGGTTACCCAGTCTTCGTTAAGGCGGCATAGCATACAATATTTTGCGCGCGGCGGCGAACAGGGCCGGTAAAATTTCAGCGGCTGCCCGCAGTCATGCGGGCAGCCGCTTATTTATCCCAGCACGCTTTTTACGCAGGATTTAAAGATATTCACCCCGATCTCCAGCGCGTTGAGATCGAAGCGCATGTCGGGATGGTGCAGGCCTGGCGTCAGGTTGGTCCCCAGTCCCCAGAAGCCCGCCTTAACGTGAGGGCGCTTGACCGGATAGAAAAAGAAATCTTCGCTGCCCGGCGTGGTTTTTGCCTCCAGTAAGCCCTCTTCGCCCAGCACCTCGGTAATCGCCGCGCGGATCACCGCCGTCGCGTCATCATGGATCTCCGCCGCCGGCATCTCTTTCAGTACCACCACCTGAGCCGATGCGCCCAGCGCCGCGACGCTGTGCTGGATCGCCTGAGTGACCTTCTCCTTCAGCATCGCCATCGGCGCGTTCTCCTGTGAACGCAGATCCCAGACCACGCGCGCCTCGTCGGGCACCGAGTTAGTGACGCCAGCGTCGCAGAGAAAGCGCGTCGCTTTTACGCTCCAGTTCAGCCCCGGCGAGAGATGAATGGCGTTGACGGCATTGACCGCCTGCACCGCCGCATCCAGCGCGTTAATGCCGAGATGCGGACGCGCGGCGTGCGCGGGCGCGCCTTTAATGGTGGCCTCCAGCGTCGAGCAGGCGGAGTAGAGCACCGCTGGCGTCGCCTGCCCCACCACGCACTCCTCCAGCGGCCGCAAATGGAAACCGAAGATCATCTCCACGTCATCCAGCGCGCCGCCCTCTACCATCGCCAGCGCGCCAGCGCCCAGCTCTTCGGCTGGCTGGAACAGAATTTTCAGCCGCCCTTTTTTCACCGCCCCCTCCGCCAGCAGCTCCTGCGCGGCGGTCAGCACCACAGAAGCGTGGCCATCATGGCCGCAGGTGTGGCGCGCGCAGGCAACGCCGTCGATGATATGGCCGAGCGCGTCCATGTCGGCGCGCAGCGCCAGCACCGGACCCGGTACGCCGCTGTCGATCTCCGCCACGATGCCGGTGGTCTGATTGATATTGCGCGTCACCTTCAGCCCGGCTTTCTCCAGCTGCCCGGCAATATAGGCGGAGGTTTTAACCTCCTGAAAGCCCAGTTCTGGAATCTCATGCAGATAGTGATAGTGCTCTAAGACCTTTGACACCGCTTCTCTCCTAAACAAAAAGACGCATAACGAACATCGCGATCGCCGCATTGATGACGCTTACCAGCATCAGCAGCGGCCAGTATTTTTTCGGCACGTCGGCCACGCCCAGCAGGCGGCCCATGTACTGCAGCTGCGACCCCATCAAAAAAATGGCGGGCGCCAGAATAGTGATATCCGCGCCGGTCACTATCCCTTTGGTCAGCAGGCTCACCGCTACGCCGGTACCGGCTGAAGAGGAGAGCCAGGCGGTCAGCAGTACGGTAATCGCTTCGCCCGGCAGGCCAAACAGCCCCATTACCGGCGCGAACAGCTGGCCGAGAAACGGCATAATGCCGAGTAAATTAAGCACCTCCGCCAGTACATAGGCCATCACCACGTTCGGCATCAGGTTATGAATGGCAATATGGAAACCTTTGCGCGCGCCAGCGACAAAAATATCAAAAGGGTTCTGACTGCTTTTTACCGCGCCGTTATTTTCCATCGCTGAAATCCTTCTTATAAACACTGTTTAACACACAACGCGTCAGCGCCGCACCGACAAATTTAAGAACGAACATCAAGGCGAGCGGAATAATAATCGGCAGCGTCATTGAGGCGAACAGCGCCGACCCGATAGCAAAATAGTTATTGATCAATCCTGCGCCGGAATATTGCCAGGCGCTCATCACCACAATATCTTTTTTCGTTACCTGACCGCGGTCATACATCTCTTTGGTCAGCGCGGCGCCCGCATCGGTGCTTTGCAGATCGGTGATCAGCGCTAGCCCGCAGCGCCCCGGCAGCCCCATCAGCGGCTGCAGCAGCGGCGTCAGCAGCTTGTGCGCCGCGCGCATCGCGCCGTAGTGGGTAAAAATTTCCAGCACGCCCAGCGCCAGCATGACGGTCGGCGTCAGCGAGAGCGCAAAGAGAAAGCCCGCTTTGGCGCTCAGTCCGCCCGCGCCGAGAAAGGTATTGCTGGCGGGATCCTTCATGGTGCCGAAGCTGCCGCCCAGCGTGGTGAAGTCAAAGGCACCCAGCCAGTGAAAGCCCTCTACCTGGTACAGCAATCCTGAAAAAAAGAGGATAGCCACAATCAGTGCCAGATAACTTCCTTTGCTGGCTGAAACCCGTTCGCCTGTCAGCGTTATTTTTTCTTCAGACATGGTTATTCCCTGCGACTAGTTTATCAGTTGCGATATATGGAACTCTGACGGTTGCAGGATTTATGCCAGCCGTCGCATAACGTCTCTTTTGAAAATAAAGTTTTCCTCGCTTTCGCTTTTAAATAAATAACTGGTCAAATCTGCATCGCTTTATATTTATCCGCGCCAGGCTGGCGCAGCGAATATTGCCCTTTTTCCAACTTCGCACAGGAAGTAAGCCGCTCTGCACCATTAATACGCATCAGCTTTGCACTAACGTAGTGCGAAGCATAACGGGTCAAGGAATGATAATCGCTCGCATTCAAATAGCTAAATAATTCTATTTAAATCAATGAGATAAAATGTGATTTTTTCGTAAAAAACTATCTTTCCCCGCGCTTTATGGTGCATAATTCATCACTTATCACCTGTTTACTTATTTTGCCTCTATAAAGGAATCGCTAATGCTGACTGCTGAAATGACCGCGCGTCTTAACGATCAACTTAACCTCGAATTTTTCTCCGCGAATCTCTATTTGCAGATGAGCGCGTGGTGCAGCGATAAAGGTCTGGAAGGCGCAGCGGCGTTTCTGAAAGAGCACTCTCGCGAAGAGATGGAGCATATGCAGCGCCTGTTCGACTACCTGAGCGATACGGGCGCGATGCCGGTGCTGGGCTCTATCGCCGCGCCGCCGGTCGCCTATAACTCCCTGCCGGAGCTGCTGGAGCAGGCGCTGGAGCATGAGAAGCTGATTACGCGCAAGATCAACGAGCTGGCGCATGCGGCCATTACTTCCCTCGACTACTCCACCTTCAATTTCCTGCAGTGGTACGTGGCTGAGCAGCACGAAGAAGAGAAGCTGTTCAAAACCGTGCTGGATAAGCTGGCGCTGGTGGGCCACAAAGGCGAAGGCCTGTTCCTGGTCGATAAAGATCTGGCGCGTATGAATGCGGAAAGCCACGGCGCTAACTAGTACCTTTGTTGTTGCCTTTAAAGACGAATAGACAGCATAAAAAGTCAATAAGCGGGTGAGATGGCCCGAAGAGCAAAGCGTCCCGCGACAGGGAGGTCGCGGGCCGAGCGAGCAAGGATGCGTAAAGCGACTTTGCGATCGGGCCATCTCACCTGCTGTCGCGCCTCGCTCGCAAACATCTCTTCTTGGTTTTACAAGCTAAACCGCCCGCCCTTCTCGCCGTTGATCCACAGCTCGCGCCGCTCGCCAGCAGGCAGCAACACCTCAATCTCACGCCACGCTGGCTGATAGTCGCCGCGCTTCTCCAGCGTCAGCTCAAGACGATCGCCGCTGCTGCGCAGCGCCCAGCGCATCCAGAGCGCATTGCCCTGCCGCCAGCCGTGACTCTCGCCGTCGTCGTCGAAAAACTCGCCCTCGGTGCGCGCTTCGCCCGGCGCAGGCCACAGCTGCAGTTCGCGCACGCTGTCGAGCCGCGCATCGGTGGTGCTTTCGCAGCGTCCCAGCGGAATGGCGGAACCGGCGCGCGCCAGCAGCGGCAAGCGATCGAGCGGCGCGTCCAGCGTCACGGTCTGGCCGCCCGCCAGCCACTGGCCGCTGTGCCAGTCATACCAGCCGTGGGCGTTGCGCGGCAGATAGACCTCGCGCTCGCGGCTGCCCTCCTCCACCACGCTGGCCACCAGCAGATCGCGCCCCAGCAGAAAGTCGTCGTTTTCGCGGTACGTCTCACTGTCCTCTTCGTGATCGAGGAAAGTGGGACGCAGCATCGGCTCATCCTGCGCGCTCGCCTGCCACAGCAGGGTGTAGAGATAGGGCATCAGGCGGTAGCGCAGACGGATCGCCTCGCGGATCAGCGGCGTCACCTCCGGATACATCCAGGGTTCGTTCACGGTGTGATCGTCGTTCCAGGAGTGGATGGTGAAGCGCGGATGCATCACGCCGTTCTGCACCCAGCGCACAAAGAGTTCGGCATCCGGCTTGTCGCCGGAGAAGCCGCCGACGTCGTGACCGACGTTAAACAGGCCCGAAAGGCTCATGCCTAGTCCCATGCGGATGTTGTAGCGCAGCGTCTGCCAGCTGGTGCGGTTATCTCCGCTCCACGTCTGCACGTAGCGCTGCATCCCGGCACAGCCGGAACGGGAGATCAGATAGGGCCGCTTCTCCGGCGCGAAGCGCTGCTGCGCCTCCAGCGAGGCGCGCATCATCAGCAGCGGCATCACCGGGCGAATGTGTTTGATGGCGATGCTCTGCCCGAACCCGTGGCAGCGCGCTTCGCCGTCCCACACTTCATATTCGTTGTTATCGTTCCAGGTCGCGTCGATGCCCTTCTCCAGCAGCTGCGCGGTCACGTTCTCCTGCCACCAGCGCACCGCCTGCGGATGCGTAAAGTCGAGGTGCGATCCCTCATCGTCCCAGAACACCGAACGCTCGGGGCGATCCTGCTCCGAGTCGCGAATAAACAGCCCCTGCGACGCCACTTCCTGATAGCGCGGATGATCCTGCAGCAGGCAGGGTTTGATATTGGCCGCCAGCTTCATGCCTGCCGCGTGGAACGCCTCGCTCATGCCGTTGGGATTCGGCACCTTGTCGTAGTTCCAGTTAAAGACATAGCGCTTGTTGTTGATTGAGGTGTAGCCCGAGGAGAGCTGAAACGAGTCGCAGGGGATCTCATGCTCGCGGCAGAGGCGGATGAAGCCCTGTAGCTGCTGCTGCGCATCCGGCGCGTCGGTGTAGTGCATGGTCGAGCCGCTGTAGCCCAGGCTCCACTTAGGCTGAAAAATAGTGCGGCCGGTCAGGCGCACAAAGGCCTTCGTCACATCCAGTAGCTTCGGCCCCAGCATCAGGTAGTAGTCGAGATCGCCCGCCTCAGCGCGGTAGCGGCGATAGGGCAGATGGTAGTTGTCCAGCTCGTTGCCGAGATCGAGCCAGCTGCTGCTCAGGTTGTCGTAAAACAGGCCAAAGCTCACGCCGTCGCGCTGCGTCAGGGTAAAGGGAATATGCTTATAGAGCGGATCGGTGCTGGCGGCGTTATAGCCCATCGCATCGAGGTTGCGCATCTCAAAGCGACGGCCGCTGCGGTTCAAGTCACCGCTCTTTTCGCCGAGGCCGTAGACGCGATCCTGCGGCTGACGGCGCTGATAGTGCTCCACCCCGTCGCCGTGCGCGTTCAGCAGATAGGCGCCGGTGTGGCGATCGGCCGCCAGCGGCTGCCACTGCCCCTGGTGATAATGCTCCCAGCTCAGGCAGAGCGGATGATGCACCGTTACGCGCAGCCGGTCGGTGCTGATGCGCAGCTGGTTCGCCTCGTGCTCCAGCTGAAAGCCCGGCAGCCCAAACCCGTCGAGGGATTCGCGCTCGCGCCCCTCCCAGGGCACGTCGTCCCCTGGTGCGATGCTCCAGGTCCGGTTCAGGGCCAGCTCGCCGTCGCGCTTCAGCAGCACGCGCATCAGACCTGACTCCAGCACATACAGGCGCAGCAGATGGCGGTTATCCACCTTCAGCTCGACAAAGTGATCGGCGTGCTGACTCAGCGTCCAGTTCTTCAGGGTTTTCATAACGGTGTCCTTATTGTTCCGTGCTGCGCTGACGACGTTCGGCGATAAACATCACCAGGAAAATCGCGCCCACCAGGTCGAAAAAGCCCATGGCGACGAACAGCGGATTAAAACCAATGGTGTCGGCGGTGACGCCGATAATCAGAGAGAAGATAAAGCTGGCGATCCAGGCGCAGGATCCGCGCATGCCGTTAACCGTGGCCATCTGGCGACGATCAAAACGCTCCACTACCAGCGCGCTGAGCATGCAGGAGATCACCTGATGACCGAAGCCGCCGATCGAGATCAGAGCGATCGCCAGATAGGGATCTTTTACCAGGGTCATTAGCGCCAGCGAGATCATCAGCACAGCGCCGGTGATCGAGCTGGCGACGATAGAGTTAACGCGCGTCAGGCCGAACCACTTCACATAGATTTTGGTCAGGTAGCCGCTGGCGACGCTGCCGAGATCGGCGGCGAGAAACGGCAGCCAGGCGAACATCACAATCTGCTTAAGATCCATGCCGCGCTCGTTAGCCAGATAGAGCGGCACCCAGAAGCTCAGTACCGCCCAGGCGGGCTCGGCGAGAAACGCCGGAATGGCGATGCCGTAAAACTTCTTCTCTTTGCCGATGGTTTTCAGCGCCTGAAAGAACGGCAGCTTTTCACCCACGGCTTCGTTGTCCTGCGTAATCCAGGCGCGCTCTTCGTCAGAAAGGCGGGCATGCTTTTCTGGCGACTGGTAGCCCCACCACCAGAGGCTGACCCACAGCAGCCCCAGGCCGCCGGTGAGCAGAAACGCCCCCTGCCAGCCGAAGCTAATATGCGCCACATAGATGATCGGCGGCGCCAGCATCGCGCCGACCGAAAAGCCGACGCCCGCCCAGCCTGCGGCGACCGGACGCTCTTTTTTCGGGAACCAGTCGCCGATCGCCTTGGCGTTGGCGGGCGTCGCCGCCGCCTCCGATGCCCCCATTACAAAGCGCAGCAGCGCCAGATGCAGCCAGCTTCCCGCGCCGGCGTGCAGCAGACAGGTCACCGACCAGATAAGCGCGCAGATCAGGAAGCCCATCTTCAGGCCAATGACGTCGATCAGCCAGCCGCAGAGCGGCTGGAACAGGGTATAGGCGAGCTGAAACGCCGCCACCACCCAGGAGTAGTGCTCGGTACTCATATTGAGGCTGGTTTTCAGCTCCGGTGCCAGAATGCCGAGCGAGTTGCGCGTCACGTAGTTTACCGTCACGCCCAGCAGAAAGAGTCCCAGCATCCACCAGCGGAGATTTTTTACGGCGCGCAGCGTTCGCGCGGCGCCGATTGGCTTAGTCGTTGATTCAACGCTCATTTGTCAGCTCCTGTGCAGGCTTTTAACGGCCGGTTTGATCCTTCACACCGCCCTTCGGCGTACTGCGTGAACCTGTCTGGCACCTTAAAAAAGCGCGAAACATCGGTATAGCCTCTTTTTTGCAACTCTTTTCATGGCAAACTTTTTAGCGCGTTTAAAGCGGCTTCTCTGCCTTATCTGACGCGATTCAGCACGCAATGAAAATTTTTTCATCAGCAGATTTGAGGACGATCACAAAATGAAACAAAGGCTGAAAATCAGCGAAATTGCGGCGCTGAGCGGCGTCTCGATCAGCACCGTATCGCGCGTGCTGGCCGGCAAAGCCAATACCCGCGCCAGCACGCGCGATAAAGTGCTGGCGGTGGCGCAGCAGCAGGGCGTGCTGGATAACCTGCACAGCGGCCGCCTGCTGCTGAATAACTTGATGGTGTTCGCGCCGCCGCGCGCGTTCGACGTGCGCAGCGATATCTTTTACTACAAGGTGATCCAGGGCATTGCGCAGGCGATCGCCCCGCACGAGGTGCGTTTGCGCTACTGCGCGCTGGAGGAGAATGAGAGCGACACGTCGCTGTTTCTGGAGAAGATGCAGCAAACCGACGCCGCGCTGCTGGTTGGGATCGATGACGATCATATCCACCAGCTCGCGGCGGAGATCGCTAAGCCCTGTGTGTTGATCAACGCGAGGGATCGCCGCATGCGGCTCTCTTCGGTCTCACCGCATCATCAGCTGATTGGCGAAAGCGCCGCCCGCTATCTGTTTGAGCAGGGGCACCGCCAGATTTTGTCGCTGCACTGCCTGCGCCGCTACACCATGGAGCAGCGTCTGCAGGGCGTGCGCGACGCCTGGCACGCAATGAATCTGCGCTTCGACAGCCGCCAGCATCTGCTGACGCTCACCAGCTTTAGCCGGATCGAGGCGGCGGAGAGACTGAGCGAATACCTGAAGCACTGCCCCCGCACCCAGCGCCCTACCGCGATCCTGGCCAGCGGCGACTATATCGCCGCTGGCGCGGTGGAGGCGCTGCAGCAGGCCGGGCTGCGCGTGCCGCAGGATGTGTCGGTGATGAGCATGGACGGCTTCAATCTCGCCGCCATTCACGATATTCCGCTCACCTCCGTGCAGGTGCCGCGCGACGAGCTGGGCGCAGAGGCGGTGCGCATGGTGCAGAGCATGCGCCTGAACGCGCAGACGCTGCCCGGCACTCTGCTGCTGCACGGCAAGCTGGTGGTGCGCGAGTCGGTGCGCCGCATCCGCGACAACCTCAGCCACGCGCCGGTGCAGCAGCACGGCCTCTACGATTAGCTCGGATCGGAGAGCGCCTTCAGCCGCAGCTCCGACGGCTGCGGACGGCCAAAGTAGTAGCCCTGGAACAGGGTGCAGCCCTCTTCGCGCAGCTTCGCGAACTGCTCGCTGCTCTCCACCCCTTCGGCGGTGATCTGAATATCCAGGCTGCGGCTCATGCCGGTAATGGCGCGGATAATCGCCAGCGCCTCGCGGCTGTCGCCCATATCGCTGATAAAGGATTTGTCGATTTTGATCTTGTCGAAGGGAAAAGAGCGCAGATAGCTGAGCGACGAGTAGCCGGTGCCGAAGTCGTCCAGCGCGATCTGCACGCCGAGTTTCTTCAGGCTCTCCAGCGTGCGGATATTGCCGAGCGAGTCGTCGAGCAGCACCGACTCGGTGATCTCCACCTCCAGCCGGCTCGGCTCCAGCCCGGAGTCGCGCAGCGCAGCCTCCACCACCGAGACCAGCGAGCTGTTTTTAAACTGCAGCGGCGACAGGTTGACCGACACCGACTGCTTGCCTTCCCAGGTGGTCGCCTCGCGACAGGCTTCGAACAGCGCATAGGCGCCAAGCATATGGATCAGCCCGCTCTCTTCCGCGATGGGAATAAAGTCGTTCGGCATAATCAGCCCTTTCACCGGATGGTGCCAGCGCATCAGCGCCTCGTAGCCGATAATCGACTGCACCGCTTCGCCGTCGGTAATCGGCTGGTAATAGAGCTTGAGCTGCTTGCTGCCGATCGCCTCGCGCAGATCGTTCTCGATTGCACGGCGGCTGCGCGCCACGTTGTCCATTTCCAGCGTAAAGTGCTCGTAACGGTTGCGCCCGTTGCGTTTGGCCTCATAGAGCGCCATATCGGCGCAGCGCAGCATCTGCTCCGGCGTGTTGGTGAGGGTCGCGCTCAGGGCGATGCCGACGCTGAGGCCGACGCTCAGGTTATGGCCTTCGATATTGACCGGCGGCCGTATCGCCTCAATCAGCCGCTGGGCGACCAGCGCCGCCTCTTCCTCGCTGCCGACAGCGGGCAGCACGATGGCGAACTCGTCGCCGCCGATGCGCGCCAGCGTGTCGCAGTCGCGCAGCGCGGCGCGCAGGCGTTTAGCCACCGCACGCAGCAGTTCGTCGCCGATCTGGTGGCCAAGCGCGTCGTTAACGTTCTTAAAGTTGTCGAGATCCAGGCAGAGCGTGGCGGTGTATCGGCCGTTCTGAGGATCGCCGCGCAGCGCCTCGCTCAGCCGCTGACGAAACAGAATACGGTTCGGCAGGCTGGTGAGGTTGTCGTGATGCGCCATATGGTGGATGCGCGCGTCGGCGGCGCGCTTGTCGGTCACATCCTCGACGAGCAGCATAATGTAGTTCTGGCGCGCGTCCTGACCGCGAATGATGGTGGCGCGGGTGTTCAGGATGCGTTCGCCGCTGGCGGTAAGCAGCTGCTGTTCGCGCTGGTGGACGCCTTCGCTGCGCAGCGCGATATCCGCCAGGCTGTTGAAGTAGTCGCTGAGTTCGGCCGACATGCATTCATGCGGCTTTCTGTTGACCAGTAGCGCCTTCGAGATGCCGAACAGCTTTTCCGACCGGTCGTTAACCAGCAGGATTTCGCGCGTAATGGCATCTTCCACCACCACGCAGGAGGGAATATTGGCAATGATATTGTCGAGGAATTTCGACAGCGCCGACATTTTCGCGCTCTGCGCTTCGGCCAGATCTTTGGCGCGCAGCAGCTTCTGCTCCTGCTCACGGCGTTCGGTAATGTCGCGGGTGATTTTGGCGAAGCCGATCAGCCGTCCTTCGTCGTTATGGATGGCGTCAATCACCACGTGCGCCCAGAAGGCGCTGCCGTCTTTGCGGTAGCGCCAGCCTTCATCTTCGAAGCGGCCGTTTGCCAGCGCAATCGCCAGGTTAGCGTCCGGCGCGCCCAGCAGGCGCTCCTGCGCGCTGTAAAATAGGGAGAAATGCTCTCCGACAATCTCTTCGGCAAGGTAGCCTTTGGCGCGCTGCGCCCCGGCGTTCCAGTTCACCACGCAGCCCTGCAGATCCAGCATATAGATAGCATAGTCGGTCACGCCTTCTACCAGCAGGCGGAAGCGCTGCTCCTGCTCGCGCTGCGCGCGCAGCATTGCCTGCTGTTCGGTGCAGTCGCGCGTAATTTTGGCATAGCCGATCAGCTTGCCACCGTCGTCGCGCACTGCGTCAATAATGACGTGCGCCCAGAAGGCGCTGCCGTCTTTGCGGTAGCGCCAGCCCTCGTCTTCGAAACGGCCGGTGCGATACGCCGTTTGCAGGTTTTTTTCCGGGATATGCGCCTGTCGATCCCGGGCGCTGTAGAAGCGGGAGAAGTGCTGGCCGACGATCTCTTCCGCCACATAGCCTTTGGCGCGCTGCGCGCCAGCGTTCCAGTTCACCACCAGCCCATCGTGATCCAGCATATAGATGGCGTAGTCGGTGACGCCTTCCACCAGCAGGCGGAAGCGCGCTTCCTGCTCGCGCTCTTTACGCTGCTGCGCCTGCTGCTCGGTGCAGTCGCGCGTAATCTTGGCGAAGCCGATCAGCTCGCCGTGCGGGTCGCGAATGGCGTCGATAACCACATGGGCCCAGAATGCGCTGCCATCTTTGCGGTAGCGCCAGCCTTCGGTTTCAAAGCTGCCCGTGCGGGCGGCGGTCTCCAGACCGCGCTGCGGCACGCCCTTTTCGCGGTCGCTTTCGCTGTAAAACAGCGAAAAATGCTTACCTACAATCTCATCCGGCGTGTAGCCTTTCGCCCGCTGCGCGCCCGCGTTCCAGTTAGCGACCGTGCCGTCTGGTTTCAGCATATAGATGGCGTAATCGATCACGCTCTGTACCAGTAACCGATACATAACATCAGCATTTTTATCCATTGTTATTAGCCTGTTGCTGCGCTGTCTGAAATTGCCCCAAAAATTTAAGAATGGTCTTAATGACGACTCGACTACATCGGAATCCACCTGCTTTGACAAGAATAAATGCGCGGAATACGAAAGTTAGTAGGTGAGTTATCGGCAGAGGCGAGAAAATGTTCAACTGTAAATGCGCTTATGGTAATGCAGGAAATTTGGCGGTGAAGGATAAGCAGTTAAAAATCAAAATGCACGCAAAGCCCGACACTAAAGCCGGGCTTAATGGCGTCGGACAGCGCGCTACGGCGGTGCGGCGTCAGGTGCCGACCTGCGACGCCTGTTTTAGCCTGACGCCTGCTGCGTCGCTTGCTGATGCACCGCGATATAGCGCTCGTAGCGCGACGCTTTTAGCCGCGTCAGATCCACCAGCACCAGCCCGTCGATGCAGTGATTGAAGTCGGGATCGCAGCCGAAATCGATAAACTGCACGCCGCCGGGCTCGCACAGCTCGGAATATTGCTTATAGAGCGTCGGGATGGCGCAGCCAAGGTTGCTCAGCAGCAGCTTGAGCCTGCGCAGATCCGCCTGGTAATCGTCGCCGCTAAACTGCGCCAGCACGTCCGGCAGCGAAGCGGGATAAGGCTGGCGCGACGTCGCCAGCGGCAGCCCGGTGGGAAAATAGAGGCGGTAGAAGGCCACCAGCAGATCGCGCGCCGCCAGCGGCATGCCGCCGGAGATAGAGACCGGGCCGAACAGGTAGCGCGTCTGCGGATAACGCGCTAAATAGGCGCCGATGCCGAGCCAAAGGTAGTCGAGCCCGCGCTTGCCCCAATAGGCGGGCTGAATAAAGCTGCGGCCCAGCTCGATGCTCTGCTGCAAAATCGGCATCATGCGCGCGTCGTAGTGGAACAGGCTGTGGCTGTAAAAGCCTTCCAGTCCGCGCCTGGCGAGCTGCTCGTCGCCGGGAATAAAGCGATAGGCGCCGACAATCTCCAGCTGCGCATCGTCCCACAGGATCAGGTGGTAATAGTCATCGTCGTAGTTATCCAGGTCGCGGCGGCCGCCGCTGCCCTCGCCTACCGCGCGAAAAGCGATCTCCCGCAATCTTCCCAGCTCGCGCAGCAGTGGCACCCAGGTCGCCCCGTTACGCCGCCACAGGTAGATCTGCTTGCCGTCGCCGGTGGTGCCGAGATGCTCGCTCTCGCGCAGCGCCCGCTTCAGCTCACCGCGATCTTCGGCGCGCGCAATCGCTTTTTCCGTCTGGAACAGGCCGGGACGCTGCTGGCCGATGCGATAGAGGTGTTTGCGCAGCCGCTTCGCCAGCGCTCTGCCCGGCGTATGGCCATCATGCCAGTGGGCGAAAGGGATCTGCGCGCCGATATGCAGCTTGATGCGCGAGCCGCGCTGGCGGAACATCTCGCGCACCAGCATCAGCAGCGCCAGCGGCTGGGCGATTTTAGCCGCCGCGTAGAACAGGCTGCTGTTGCGCCCGTCGACGAAAACCGGCACCAGCGGCGCACGGGCGCGCGCCGCCAGGCGCAGAAAGGTGTGATGCCAGCGGCCATCGCGCACGCCGCGGCTGCTGAGGCGCGAGACTTCGCCCGCCGGGAAAATAATCAGCACCCCATCGTTGCTAAGGTGCTGCTGCATACGCTGGAGCTGGTCGCGGCTGGTGCGGTTGCCCATGTTGTCCACCGGCAGCATCAGCGTACTGAGCGGTTCCAGCATCATCAGCATGCGGTTGGCGACGATTTTCACATCGCGCCGCACCTGCGCCACCGCCGACAGCAGCGCCAGTCCGTCGAGCGCGCCCAGCGGATGGTTGGCGATGATTACCACCGGCCCACGTGACGGGATCTGCTCCAGATCGCGCTCGCTCAGCTCGCAGCGCACATCGAGGTGCTCCAGTATCTGCTCGACCATATCGAGCCCTTTCAGATGCGGATAGCGCGCGGCGAAGCGCTGAAATTCCTCCTCATGCAGCGCCCAGCGCAGCACCCGACGCTGCCAGCCTGCGGGCTGAGCCTGCGGCCAGAAGCGTTCGACAACCTGATCGACAGAGAACATAACGCGCCTTATTTTCGACGATGATGACGCCAAAAATAAGGTGGGATGTTTTCAAATTTATGACGCGGTGCAGGTCAGAAATGGTCGGCGATCGGCGTCCAGATCTCGGTCAGCGCGCCTGCTGTGCCGGTAAAGGGATCGCGCGTCGGCAGCGGCACCTGCTTAACCTGCTCTTCCGCCGCCTGCAGTTTTGCCGGCTCATCGCGGTTGGTCTCCGGCGCAAAGCCTTCCGGGTAGGCGCCGACCACCATAAAGTCCTCGCTGGCATAGACCTGCTTATGGCCGACGCCCGCCGGGATCAGCACCGCATCGCCCGCACGCAGGGTCACCATACGGCCGGTATCGCCGCCAAACAGGATTTCCGCCCAGCCCTGCGCCACGCCCAGCAGCTCATGCGTATTAGGGTGGTAGTGGGTATAGGGAAAAATGTCGTAACGCCATGAGGGCGGCCAGCCGTTGCGCGCAAAAGTTTGCTCGAACCAGCCGGCGAGATCGGGTTCCTCCTCCTCCTCCGGTAATTCATCCAGCGCCACGCGCGGCCAGATAATAAGGGGCAGAGGATTGTTGGGCACGCCGCCCGACGGGCTGGCGAGCATCAGATGCTGCGGATTATTTGACGAGCCAGCGGCAAAGGTGCCCGCCGCGAAGGACATCAGCAACAACAGACTGGAAGAAGAGGCAGTCATACAGGTTCTCCGGGTAGCTTTCCACTCATTGTGGCAAACCTGCGGGCTGTTGCAATGTGCGCTCGCCAGCAGATCCGCTATAAAAGCATGATTTTGCTAACCAAACACAAATAACAAAGCAACAATCCTGTTACTTTGTGCGGTCAGCTTATCCCGGCAGCGCCGCGCTGAGCGCCGGCGACGACAAAACCCCTTTTTCCTGTTCCGGTTCTAAGGCGAAATTGGGCAGCTGTTCGACCTTTTCCGGCGGAACAGGCTTGCCCAGCAGATATCCCTGCAGGGTATGGCAGCCCAGGCCGGTTAAAAAAGCCTGCTGCTCGGCGGTCTCTACTCCTTCCGCTACCACTTTGAGATCCAGCGACTGCGCCAGCGCGACGATGGCGGAAACGATGGTGGCATCTTCGCTCTGATGCTGCAGCTCGTTGATGAACGCGCGGTCAATCTTGAGCTCGTTGGCGGGCAGGCGCTTAAGATAGAGCAGGCTTGAATAGCCGGTTCCAAAATCATCAATTGAGGCTTTGACACCCAGCCGCGTCAGCTCGGTCAGGATGCGCACGCTTTCGTCCGGATTGCGCATCGCGGTGGTTTCCGTCACCTCCAGCGTCAGCAGCTCGGGCGGAATGGTGTGCGCCGCCAGCGCCTCGGTCACCGTCTCCACCAGATTGCTCTGCTCAAACTGCAGCGCCGACAGATTGACCGCCACCGACCAGTGAGTATGCCCCTGCTGGCGCCATTCATGCAGCTGGCGACAGGCTTCATTGATCACCCAACAGCCGATAGTGAGGATCATACCGGTCTTCTCCGCCAGCGGCAGGAAGATGTCGGGCGTCAGCAGGCCGCGCGTCGGATGCTGCCAGCGCAGCAGCGCTTCAAAGCCGATAATCGGGCCGCGCGGCGCGCAATATTTCGGCTGGTAAAACAGCCGCAGCTCCTGATTTTCCAGGGCGTGCCACAGGTCGTTATTCAGCTGAAGCTGGCTCTGCGCCAGGGTATTCATCGAGGGCTGGAAGAAGTGATGCCCGTTGCGGCCGTTGTTCTTGGTGTGGTACATGGCGGCGTCGGCGTTAAACATCAGCTCGCGCTCGTTATTGCCGTCGCCGGGGTAGACGGCGATGCCGATGCTCAGCGACACCATCAGCTCGTAGCGGGAGATCTCGAACGGACGCTCGATAGCCTTTACCAGCGAGTCCGCCACCGTCGCGGCGTCGTTGGGATCGTTGATCTCAATCAGCAGCACAAACTCATCGCCGCCCATGCGCGCCAGGGTGTAGTAGCCCTTCATCTGCTCGCTCATGCGCTCGCTAACGGCGATCAGCAGGTTGTCGCCGACGTGGTGGCCAAAGGCGTCGTTGACCGCCTTGAAGCCGTCGAGATCCATAAACATCAGCGCAAACTGAGTGCGTTCGCGATTGGCTTTATTGATCGCCTGCTCCAGGCGATCTTCCAGCAGAATGCGGTTCGGCAGGCGCGTCAGGTTGTCGTGCAGCGCCAGCTGCGCCAGTTCGCGGTTCGCCTCCGCCAGCGAGCGCGCCAGAATGGCGGTGCGCGCCTGCATGCGCGCGTCGAGCATCGACACCAGCAGCGTAATGCCGAGGATCGCCAGCGTCACTACCGTCACCAGAATCGCCAGCCAGTTGCTGTTGACGCCCATCGTGCTGGCGTGACTGTGCGCCGGAAAGCTGGCCGCCGCCATGCCGGTATAGTGCATGCCCGCGATGGCGCAGCCCATCACTACCGAGGCGCCGACGCGCAGCAGCGTGGTGCGGCCGGTGGTGCCGTCGCGCAGGTTGAACGCCAGCCACAGCGCCGCGCCCGACGCTACCAGCGCAATCACCACCGAGAGCGCAATCCAGCTCCAGTTCCAGCTAATGCCGGGCGAAAACATCAGCGCCGCCATGCCGGTGTAGTGCATCGCCACCACGCCGCTGCCCAGCACCAGCGCGCCGCCCAGCAGTTTTTTCAGCGGCAGCTCCCCCTGACAGACCAGCCAGAGCGCGAAAACAGACGCGATAACGGCAATCGCCATTGAGACGCCGGTGAGCGACGCGTCGTAGCTCATCACCATCTCCATGGTCATCGACAGCATACCGATAAAGTGCATCGCCCAGATGCCGACGCCCATGGCAAAACCGCCGCCGAACAGCCATATCAGCGCGACTTTTCCTGTCGAGGTGGCGACGCGGCCCGCCATATCCAGCGCGGTAAAGGACGCCAGCATCGCGACGAGAATGGAAACGATGACGGTAAACGAATCGTATGAGGTCACTAACATAGTGAAGTCCCGTTAAAGCGCAAAATTGCAGCCATAGTGTTGTAATGAAAAAGTCACAAGGATGAATTATTCGCTCAGGTTATCGGCAAAAGGCGGAGGGGAATTAGCCTGCCACCATAAAAGCTTCCGATGCCTGCAAGCGTTAAAATCAATCGTCAGACGGTGGCGAAGTCGGCGATGCGATCGGCGGGCGTGGGTTTGCCCAGCAGGTAGCCCTGCAAAGCGTCAAAGCCGAGGCGGGTCAGCAGCGTCTGCTGCTCTTCGGTTTCAACCCCTTCCGCCACCATCTGCAGGTTCAGCGTTTGCGCCAGCGCCAGCATCGCGCTCACCACGGTGGCGTCCTGGCTGTCGGCGCGCAGGCTGTTGATAAAGCTGCGATCGATTTTTAGCTCGCTGGCGTCAAGGTGCTTCAGGTGCAGCAGATTGGCGTAGCCGATGCCGAAATTATCGATCGCCACTCTGACCTCGATTTTTTGCAGTTCGCTGATGCGCTGCTGGCTAAACTGCGGATCGCGCATCGCGATGCTTTCGGTAATCTCCAGCGTCAGCGAATAGCCCGGCAGCTGATGGCGCAGCAGCGCCTGACGCACCGTCTCCAGCAGATCGCGCTGGTGAAACTGCAGGGCAGAAAGGTTAACGGAGACCGTCCAGTGCGGATGGCCGTTGCTGTGCCACTGCTTGAGCTGGCGGCAGGCTTCGTTAATGACCCAGTTGCCCAGCGCGACAATCTGCCCGGTCTTCTCGGCCCGCGGCAGAAAAACATCGGGCATCAGCAGGCCGCGCGTCGGGTGCTGCCAGCGCAGCAGCGCTTCAAAGCCGATCAGTTCGCTGCTGCTGGAGCGGAACTTCGGCTGGTAGAACAGCAGCATCTCCTGACGCTCCAGCGCCTGCCACAGGTCGTTGGCCAGCGCCAGCTGATGCTGCGCGCTGGCGCTCATCGCCGGTTCGTACAGGCAGTAGCCGTTACGCCCGCTCTGCTTGATGTGGTACATCGCCGAATCGGCGTTGAACATCAGCTCCTGCTTGCTGAGGCCGTGCTGCGGGTAGAGCGCGACGCCCACGCTGAGCGAGACGCGCAGCAGGTAGCGATCCAGCTCAAAGGGCTCGTCTATGGTGTTGACCAGCCGCTGCGCCAGCGCCGCCGCCTGACGGCCCTCATTGCCCTGCGCCAGCAGCACAAACTCATCACCGCCGAGGCGCACCAGCAGCGTACTGTCGTCGCTGAGCTGGCGGTGCAGCCGGTCGGCGACCACGATCAGCAGGCGATCGCCGACGAAGTGGCCCCAGGTGTCATTGACCGCCTTGAAGCCGTCGAGATCCATATACATCAGGGTAAAGCCCGCCGTATCGCGCGTTGTCTGACTGAGCGCAGCGTCCAGCCGCTGCTCCAGCATCACGCGATTGGGCAGCGCGGTGAGATTGTCGTGCATCGCCAGCTGATGCAGCTCCTGATTCGCCTGATTAAGGCGCTGCGCCAGACGCGAGGCGCGCAGCTGGGCGTCCAGCATTGAGGCGAGCAGCGTAAAACCGAGGATTGAGAGGGTGCCGAGCGCGACCCACACCGCCAGCCCCTGGCCGCTAACGCCCTGCGCCATCGGCATGCTGTGGCGGTCGAACTGCGCCGCCGCCATGCCGGTGTAGTGCATGCCAGCGACGGCGATGCCCATCACCAGCGCACCGAGCGCGCGCCTCATCAGCAGATATTTTTCGCCCTGGCGCAGACAAAACGCCAGCCAGAGCGCGGCGGCGGAGGCGAGGTAAGCGATAACGACAGAGAGCGCCACCAGCGAAAAGCGCCAGTGCGGCGCGGGCGAAATCAGCAGCGCATGCATGCCGGTATAGTGCATCGCCACGATGCCGCTGCCGAGCATGGCGCTGCCCGCCAGCCAGCGTCGCCGGCTAAAATGCCCGTGTCGGATCTGCGCGAACGCCAGCATACAGGCAACGCAGGCTGCCAGCAGCGACAGCACCGTCAGGCGCATGTCGTAGCGCGTTGGCATCATCATCGCCAGCATGCCGATAAAGTGCATCGCCCAGATGCCGATGCCCATCGCCATGCCGCCAGCCAGCAGCCATAGACGCGCCATCCAGCCGTGCGACACCGCGACGCGCCCTGCCGTGTCCAGCGCAGTAAACGCGGCGATAAAAGCGACCATCAGCGAAACGCTGACCAGGACGCTATCCCAGGTGACCAACAGCATGTGCAACTCCCCACAGTCCACCTGTGGGCAGGCACTGTGTCGTAATCAACAAATATTTTAAAAAACAGTCGGATAAAAAGGTGGTCAGCCGTGCAGTTTGTTATTTTCAGGATCGTTCAGCGCGGTTCCGACGCTAGCGGGGCGTGATTGAGACTTTTCCTGGCATAGTAACTGAAAGGGTAACTGGGCCTGATTAATGTATGAACATATCACTGTTGATGAGGCGGCGGTAGAGGGCAAAACACCCGGAGCTTTGCTTTTTTTTCTTTAACCCAACATATTGGTATTGCAGGTTTATCAGCCTGAAACATCCATTGATTAAGGAAAAATTTTGCTATTACTTCCCCGACGCTTGCGCGCCGCTCTATATTAAGTAAAATTTATAAAAATCCCTTAGCCAAAACTAAGATTATTCTCATAATAAGATGCCCTTTCCGGTTTAGTCGGTGCGGCAGTCACCAGATTTTATTGGTTTTCATCATTAATCACCGGGCGAAAAAGCACTGACTCTGACTAATCGGTAAGGATTAATTATGAAACTCAAGCTTTTTCTGTTTGCCGCTGCAGGCCTGACCTCGGCACTCCCTGCTGTAACCTTTGCGGCGACAACCACAGGGACAATCAACGCTACCCTGACGCTGACCACCGGCTGCCTGGTGAACGGCCAGTCCGCCACGACCGGCGTCAACTTCGGTACCCTGAACTTCGGCAGCAGCGCGGCGACTTTCGATACCCTCAACGCCACGCTGGTCGGTGCCTCGGGTAACGGCATCTACGTGCGCTGCACCACCGGTCAGACCTACAACGTGCAGGTGACCAGCAGCAACGCGGCACCGGCAACGGTGTTCGGCACGGTTTCCGGCCAGCCGCGCTACCTGATCCTCGGCTCCAACAACACGCAAGGGATCGCCTATACCCTCTACAGCGACGCCGCCTTTACCACCGCTATCGCCAATAACACCAATATCGCCGCCAGCGGCACCACCGATGAAACGCTGGGCACCAACTACGCGATTTACGGCCGCGTCGTGGGCGGCGGATTTAACCCGCTGATTCCGGCTGGCACCTATACCGACACCATTAACGTTGCCGTGAATTACTGATCGCGCGGTCAGGAGGATTTGGGTGGCTGCGCCGCGCACTACGCGCGGGCTGATCTGCGCGCTGCCCCTGCTGACAGGAAGTCTTAGCGCCTGGAGCCTGCCCACCAGCACGTTTCAAGTCTCGGCTTCCATTGTGGCGGGTTGCGTCGTCTCCGGGACCAATACCGGCGTCTTTGGCACGCTTAATTTCGGCTCGCAGTCGGGGGTCGCCAGCAACAGCGTCAGCACCAGTTTTGTGCAGAGCAGCACCATTACGCTTGCCTGTACCCCTGGCACGCCGCTGAGCATGAGCATCAGCGGCGGCAGCAACTACACCACGACGCGTAACCTGAAGCACACCAGCAATACCAATACCGTGCCCTACACCCTCTATACCAACGCCAGCCTTACCACCGCGATCCCGGTGAACAGCGCCGTCGCGCTGAGCTACAGCAATGCCAATAACATTACGTTGCCGATTTACGGCCTGCTGAAACTGCCCGGTCCGACGCGTGCCGGCGTCTACACCGACACGCTGACCGTGACGCTGAGCTGGTAGCCGCATGCTTAAAGGAGAAAGTTGATGATGCGCGCCCTGTTGTTCTTTGTTTTCCTGCTGACGGCCAGCGCCCAGGCGGCGAACTCGCTGATGATCTGGCCAATCGATCCCGCCATCAATCCGGAGGAGAAAGCGAGCGAGCTGTGGCTGGAAAATCGCGGTAGCGTCACCACGCTGATGCAGGTGCGTATCTTCAGCTGGCAGCAGGTTGGCGGCAAAGAGCAGTACGCCACGCAGCAGAGCGTCGTTGCCAGCCCGCCGCTGGTGCGCATTGAGCCGGGCAAAAAACAGCTGGTGCGCCTGATTAAGCAGACACCGCCCGCCGCGGGCCAGGAGCGGGCGTACCGCGTGGTGCTCGATGAGATCCCGACGCCGCGCACGCCGGGCGAAAACCAGGCGGGCCTGAATTTTCAGATGCGCTACTCGGTCCCGCTGTTCGTCTACGGCGACGGGCTGACGCGCGACGGGGCGAAGCCGGATCTGAGCTGGCAGCAGGTGAGCGAAGGCGGCCGGTCCTGGCTGCTGATTGCCAATCGCGGCAGCGGCCATGCGCGTCTCAGCAACGTTACCGTTGGCGGGCGCAAGCTGGGCGACGGCCTGTTCGGCTACGTGCTGGCGCACAGCGAAAATCGCTGGCCGCTGAAAAATGCGGTCAGCGGCCAGCTGACGGCAGAGACCAACGCCGGCGCGTGGCGCAGCGCGCCCGGCCGCTAAATGCCGCGCGCTCTTTCCCCCTGCGCGCTGGCGGTGGCCAGCGTCTGCGCCTCTCTGACGCCAGTCACCGCGCTGGCGGAGACCTTTTCGTCGCTGCCGCCGCCGCCGTCGCTGGAGAGCAGCGGTGAGAGTCAGCGCTATATGCTGGAGCTGGTGATCAACCAGCGCGAAAGCGGCGCTATCGTGCCGGTAGATCGGCGCGACGGCCGCCTGCTGGTGCGCGCCGGCGATCTGCAGCGCCTCGGCATTCCCGTGGAGAAATTGCCCGATCCGCAGCAGGTCGACGTCAGCCAGTGGCCCGGAGTAAAAGCGGATTACGACGATCGGCGGCAGCGGCTGCTGCTGACGGTGCCGCCCGCCTGGCTCCCCGGCCAGGTGATCGGCGAGGCGCAGAACGGGCCGCGCTATCCTGGCCGCGCCACCACCGGCGCGCTGTTCAATTACGATCTCTACGCCACGCGTACCACCCGCGCGGGCACCCGACTGTCTGCCTGGAACGAGCTGCGCCTCTTTGGTGCCGCCGGCCAGTTTTCCAGCAACGGCGTCTGGCAGCAGCAGATAGAGGGCCCTGCCCCCGCGCAGGAGGATGGCTATATCCGCTACGATACCTGGTGGAGCAGCGAGGATGAGAACAACGTCATCAGCTGGCGCGTCGGCGATCTCACCACCGACGCGCTGAGCTGGAGCAACAGCGTGCGCCTCGGCGGGATACAGGTCGGCCGCGATTTTAGCGTGCGGCCCGATCTGGTGACCTATCCGCTGCCCGCCTTCTCCGGCCAGGCGGCGGTGCCCTCCACCGTCGATCTCTTTATCAACGGCTACCGATCCAGCCAGGCGAACGTGCAGCCGGGTCCCTGGTCGCTGACCAACGTGCCTTTCGTCAACGGGGCAGGCGATGCGGTGATCACCACCACCGACGCGGTGGGACGTCAGATCACCACGACGCTGCCGTTTTACGTCTCCAGCACGCTGCTGAAAGCGGGCCTGAGCGACTACTCTTTTTCCGCTGGGGCGTTTCGCAACAACTACGGCATTCGCAATGCCGATTACGGCGAGGCGGCGGCGAGCGGGTCGCTGCGCTACGGAGCCACCGACTGGCTGACGCTGGAAACCCACGCCGAAGGCAGCGACAGTCTGGCGATGGGCGGCGCGGGCGCGATGTTTCGCGTCGGCAGCTTCGGCGTGCTAAACGGCGCGGCGGCGCAAAGCCAGATGAGCGGCGCGGGCGGCACCCAGTACAGCTGGGGCTACCAGTACAACAACAGCTGGTTCAGCGTCGGCACGCAGCATATTCTGCGCAGCCGCGATTTCGGCAATCTCGCGCTGCTCAGCAGCCGCACCGGCAACAGCGACACCAGCAATACCACCTATAGCCTGGCGCGCCGCAGCGCCCAGTACAACGCCAGCCTGTCGCTGAGCCAGTTCGGCAGCCTCGGCGCCGCTTATATCGATATCAGCGGCGGCGACGGCCTGCACACCCGGCTGCTCAATCTCTCCTGGAGCAAAACCCTGTGGGGCAGCTCGAGCCTCTACGTCTCCGCCAGCCGCGACCAGCAGCAGGGCGCATGGAGCGGCGCGATTTCGCTGGTGATCCCGTTTGGCGAGCACGGCAGCGCCTCGGTGAGCATGGAGCGCGACCAGCAGGGCGAGAATAATCAGCGGCTCTACCTCTCGCGCTCAATGCCGAGCGACGGCGGCTTCGCCTGGGACGCCTCCTGGGCCAACCAGGGCGGCAACAGCGGCGACTATCGCCAGGGCAGCCTGCGCTGGCGTAATAACAAAATCGACACCTCGGCGGGCTTCTACGGCGACGACGACTACAACACCCAGTGGGCGGATCTCACCGGTTCCCTGGTGCTGATGGACAGCCAGACCTTCGCCGCCAACGCCATCAACGACGCCTTCGTGGTGGTGAAAACCAGCTATCCCGACGTCAACGTGCGCTATGAAAACCAGTCGATGGGGCGCACCGACCGCAACGGCTATCTGCTGGTGCCCTCGATCAGCAGCTACTATCCGGCGAAGTACGATATCGACACGCTCGATCTGCCCGCCGATATGACAACGTCCAGCGTCGAGCAGCGTTTCGCGGTGAAACGCCAGAGCGGCTATCTGCTGCATTTTCCGGTGGAGAAGCTGCGCGCCGCCAGCGTCATCCTGCAGGATGCCGACGGCCAGCCGCTGCCGGTCTCCAGCCAGGTGATGCGCGAGGGCCAGGCGACCACCTATGTTGGCTGGGACGGCATCGCCTGGCTGGAAAACCTGCGCGCCAGCAACCCGATGCGCGTCGCTACGCCGGACGGGCGGACCTGCAACGCCGAGCTGACCATCGCCAGCGGCCAGCCGCAGGCGCTGAAAACCTATGGGCCCATTATCTGTCCGCTGCCGCCGCGTCCAGCGGGCGCGCCGACGCCCGGTACCGATAACTCTACCTCAGGGATTACGCCATGAAAAAAATCCTGCTGCTGCTGGCGCTGATGGCGCTTTTCCCGGCGCTGTCGCGCGCCGCCTGCGCCCTGCCCGCCTCTACCGCCAGCTTTGGTTCGGTGTCGACTTTCGTGGTCAACAGCACGCTGCAGCCGACGTCAACCAACGCTAACGTCAACTGCGGCTCCGGCTCCGCGCTCTCGCTGCTGGGCAATAACCAGATCACCTTTCAGCTCACCGGTGCCACCAACGTCAGCGGCACGCGCGGCACGCTCAAGCGCAGCGGCGATACCGGCAGCGATAATATTCCGGTGCGGCTCTGCATCGATAGCGCCTGCGCCACCGAGCTGACCATCGGCGCTGCCCCCTACGTCATCAGCCAGTCGGTGCTGGTCAATCTCGCCGGCCTGCTAGGCAGCCTTAACTTCGCCATTCCGGTCTACCTGCGCAGCGTGCCGGGCCAGACGGTGGCCGCCGGCACCTATACCTCTACGCTTAACCTGGCGGTGACCTATAACATCTGCACCAGCGTCGGCGTCGGTAATCTTTGCCTGTCGCCGCAGACCGGCAGCGGCGTGATCCCCATTAGCGTCACCATGGTGGTTACCAACGACTGCACCACCATTACCTCCCCCAATGTCAGCTTCGGCAGCGCGCCGCTGGTCGGCAGCTTCTCTGCCGTGTCGCAGACGATTAACGTGGTGTGCAGCAAAGGGAGCACCTACACGGTGGGATTAAGCAACGGCAGCTACGTTAGCGGCACGCAGCGTCAGATGGCGAGCGGCGCGAACCGCCTGAGCTATGAGATTTACAAGGGAACCAGCAGCAACCGCTGGGGGCCGAGCGGCACCGAGCGCTACAGCAGCGCCAGCTCCACCAGCGTCAGCGCGGACGGGCTGACGCGCGGCTACAGCTATACGGCGCGCATCCTCACCACGCAAAACACGCCGCCCGCAGGGAACTACACGGACAGCGTGGTGGTGGACCTGTCGTTTTAGATAGCGGCGCCAGCGGTCGCGCCGCTGTGGCGCGCGCGGTACTGCCTGACCATGCGGCCAATCAGCAGCGTGCCGATCAGGCCGCAAACGGCGGCGAAGGTGAGCCAGACGCCGGGCATCGCTTTGTCGCCGGTGGCGTGGATCAGGTAGCTGGAGATGGCGGGCGTAAAGCCGCCGAATAAGGCGGTCGCCAGGCTGTAGGCGAGTGAAAAGCCGGAGGCGCGCACTTCGGCGGGCATGATTTCCGCCAGATAGACCACCATCGCGCCGTTATAGCTGGCGTAGAGGAACGAGAGCCAGAGCTCCGCCTCCATCAGATGGGCGAAGGTTGGCGTTCCCACCAGCCAGTGCAGCACCGGCCAGGTAGTAACAATCATCAGCAGCGTAAAGGTAATCAGCAGCGGGCGGCGGCCGATACGATCTGACAGCGCGCCCATTAGCGGCAGCCAGATCAGGTTGGAGAGGCCGACGCACAGCGTCACCAGAAAGCTCTCTTTATCGCTCATCATCAGTACGGTTTTGCCGAAGGTGGGCGTAAAGGCGGTGATCATGTAGAACATCACGGTAGTGGTGACCACCATCAGCATGCCTGCCAGCACCAGCGCCCAGCTGTTCGCCAGCGAACGCATAATCTGCCGCATGGTCGGATGCTGTTTGCGCTGGCTGAAGGCTTCGGTCTCCCCCAGCATGCGGCGCACCCAGAACAGAAAGGGCACGATCATACAGCCCACGACAAAGGGTATACGCCAGCCCCACTCCGTCACCGCCTCTTTCGCCAGCAGATGGTTAAGCAGCAGACCGAGCAGCGCGGCGAAGATTACCGCAATTTGCTGGCTGCCCGACTGCCAGCTAACGAAAAAGCCTTTGCGCCCTTTTGGCGCCACCTCGGCCAGATAGACGGAGACGCCGCCCAGTTCGACGCCGGCGGAGAAGCCCTGCAGCAGGCGGCCAAGCAGGATTAGAATCGGCGCGGCGGCGCCCAGCGTGGCGTAGCCCGGCACCAGCGCGATAGTGAGCGTGCCGATCGCCATCAGCCCTAACGTCAGCAGCAGCCCCTTGCGGCGGCCATGGTGGTCGATATAGGCGCCCAGCACGATCGCCCCTAACGGCCGCATCAGGAATCCGGCGCCGAAGGTCATCAGGGTCAGCATTAGCGAGGCGAATGGATCGTCGCCAGGGAAGAAGGTTTTCGCAATGGCGGTGGCATAGTAGCCAAACACCATAAAGTCATACATTTCAAGGAAGTTACCGCTGGTAACGTTGAAGATAGTTCGGGCGCTGCCCTGAGGCTTTTGTAAAGACGGAGTGTGACTCATAGTGGCTTCCTGCGTTTTTTCTCCGTTTTAGCCTGAGCGAGGCGCGAATAATGTGATTAAGCTCACCATTGCACTTTACAATTATGAAACCAAGAGTAACAAATAGTTAACCTTGCAATTATGCAGCAGGATTCACCTATGACAGCTATGCGGCACGCCGCCCCTGTGCGGGACTGGCTGCTGCAGACGCCGGAGTAATTCGCAGATGGCGTTCGTCTACGCATATGACACCTTATCTGAAATACCGGCAAACAGCGCCGAGGCGATCTACCGTCGGGCCTCTGCCTCCGCATCTGATAGCCGCTTCACGTGCATCGATGACAGTTTTCACTTTGTGATGCTTGATAAGCCAGAACGGTTCGCCAGCACAGTTAAGACATTTTAAAAGAGTAAAGGATAATCAGGGCGCAAGCACCGCTACTGGCGCTAAGGGGGGGTGGCACGCAGGCCGATATCCGTTATGAGCGAGGAGCGGACTTGGTCAATGTTAAGGCTTTTTTTTTCGTAATAGAAAATCGGCGACAGCCGTCATAATGCCTATCAACGGCATCGTGCCAGCACCTGCTAAAAAGTTACGCTGGTCTATACGATTATCTGTACGAATGTGAGAAAGACGCGTGAGTGCGCCTTTTTTCGTAGTTGCACTAACCTCTTCAAATTGCTTTTTATAACCCTGATTAATTAAATTAACAGACTGATTTTCTTCATAATTCTCTAACGCAACTATCTGTTTACCTTTTTGATAGAAATGGTAGTCAGGCATCTGGTCGCCCTTACAATGAAAGTTGATGAGGTGCTTAAGCTCTCAGGTTTAGCTATCTACACAGAAACCCGTTTTCTCTACGCAGGTCAACACAAAATTTTTATTCGTAATGTCCGCTTCTGGCACAAAGCAGACACCAGCTCTAAAACGCAGCCATACGCGTACAGTCTCTTCTTTAACGGTAAGGGGCTGAAGCCAGAGAGCAAAGCCTCCCGCGACAGGACAAAAACGTGGTAGACGCGACAACCTGGCGTGCTGGCATCTAAGCGATAAACAACGCCCGCCCAGAAAACAAAAAGGGCAGCCCGCAGGCTGCCCTTTTTCCACTCGCGCAAATTTACTTCGCGGCGGTTTCCATCCCCATCAGGCCGATCTTGAGATAACCTGCGCCGCGCAGCTTATCCATCGCGCTCATCAGGGTCTCATAATCGACAGACTTATCAGCCTGGAAGAATATCGTGGTCTCTTTGTTGCCGTCGGTCTGGCTGTTCAGCACCGCCACCAGCGTCTCCGGCGTCACCTGCTCATTGCCAATATAAAACTGCTTATCCGCTTTAATCGACAGGTAGACCGGTTTTTCCGGCCGCGGCTGCGGCGCGCTGGTCGAGGCGGGCAGATTAACGCGAACATCCACGGTCGCCAGCGGCGCGGCCACCATAAAGATGATCAGCAAAACCAGCATCACGTCGATAAACGGCGTGACGTTGATTTCATGAATCTCGCCATCGGTTTCCAGGTCGTCGTTTAATCGCATCGCCATAAACTTAACCTACGCGTAATTTCTGAGCGGCCGGGCGCGCTTCAGCGCTTTTCGCGTTAAGGTTGCCCAGGTCGATATCGCGGCTCTGCAGCAGCAGAATCTGCGCGGCCACGTCGCCCAGCGACGCTTTGTAGCCCGCGATCATGCGCGCGAAAACGTTATAGATCACCACCGCAGGAATCGCCGCCACCAGGCCGATAGCGGTAGCCAGCAGCGCTTCAGCGATGCCGGGCGCGACAACCGCCAGATTGGTGGTCTGCGTCTGCGCGATACCGATAAAGCTATTCATAATGCCCCAGACGGTCCCGAACAGGCCGATAAACGGGGCGACAGAGCCGATAGTGGCGAGGAAGCCGTTGCCGCGACCCGCGTGGCGGCTAAAGGCGGCGACGCGGCGCTCGAGGCGGAAGCTGGTGCGGTCTTTAATGCCGTCGGTATCTTCGACGCCCGCGGAAAGCGCTATCTCGTTTTGCGCATCATTCAGCAACGCCGCGCTGTGGCTGTGGCTCTTGAACTGCGCAGCGGCGCGGGCGGCGTCGCTCAGGCTGCGGGCTTCGCCCAGCGCCTGCTGCTCGCTTTTCAGTCGACGTTTCGCCGCGCTAAGCTCGGCAAACTTTCCGAAAAAAATCGCCCAGGTCACGACCGACGCCAGCAACAGGCCGATCATTACCACTTTTACCACGATGTCGGCATGTTGATACATGCCCCAAACAGAGAGATCCGTTTGCATTAAGTCACTGGCTACCACGCTGCGTCTCCAACTTCATATGCAGGAATAATGGATAAGCGCGAATAATAGCAAAAATAAGGCGAATTGATAGTAGTTCTCATTACTATTTACAAACAGCACGCTGCCCTCATCGGGCTGTTGCTAACCTTTTATGACACTTTTCAGCGCTATTTCAGAAATGTGATTTCCCGTATAAATTTATTAAAACATCGTTTCAAAATGTGAGCTTGTTCATTCAATCAGCATTGCCGCATTTTCAGCCAGCACAATTTGCCTATTCTGGCAGCACGCGGGCCATTTCCTCTGCTGCCTGTAACCTGTGCCCTCCTCTATCAGCCTGGAGAAAAAAATAATGAGAGTGAATAAATGGATCCTTGCCGTTTCCGTCTCTGCTGCGCTCGGCCTGAACGCCGCTCCGGCATTAGCGAAGGTGTTAAAAGTGGCGGAGGTCCAGCCCGCTGGCTATCCCACCGTCGTAGCACTACAGCATATGGGCGACAAGCTGAAACAGGCGACTAACGGGCGGCTGGAGATGAAAGTCTACGCAGGCGGCGTGCTGGGCGACGAAGATCAGACGCTGCAGCAGGTGCAGCTCGGCGCCATCGACATGATCCGCGTCTCGCTGGCGCCGGTCACCACCATCGCGCCGGAAACCAGCGTGCTGACGCTGCCCTACATCTTCCGCGACGTCGACCATATGCACAAGGTGCTGGACGGCGAGGTCGGCAAGCAAATAGTCGATAAATTCGACGCCGACGCCAACGCGCGCATGGTCTTTCTTGGCTGGACCGACGCGGGCGAACGCAACATGATCACCAAAAAGCCGCTCAGCAAGCCGGAAGATCTTAAAGGGATGAAAATTCGCGTGCAGAACAGCGCCATCTCGCTGGCGACGCTGAAAGCAATGGGCGCGAACCCGGTGGCGATGGGCGTCAGTGAAGTCTTCAGCGCCATGCAGACCGGCGTGGTGGACGGCACCGAAAACAACCCGCCGACATTCGTCGCCCACAACTATCTGCCGGTCGCGAAGTACTACACCCTGACCGGCCACTTTATCCAGCCGGAGATGATCCTCTTCTCAAAAACCTCGTGGGCGCGCCTGACGCCGGAAGACCAGGCGCTGCTGAAAAAGCTCGGCAAAGAGGCGCAGGATGAAGAACGCCAGCTGTGGGCGACTTACACCGAGCAGTCCATTGAGAAGATGAAAGCAGGCGGCGTGACCTTTCAGCAGACTGACAGGGACTATTTCATGAAGGCGACGCAGCCGGTGCGCGATCAGTTTGGCGGCAAATATCAGGATCTGATGACGCAAATCGCCGACGTTAAATAACCCTCCCCCGCCGCGCCTTCCGCGCGGCGTTATTCAGGTAACGCATATGAACCGATACTCTCGTCTGATGGATGGGCTCTATCTGCTGTGCATGGGCATTGCCGCCGTCGCGCTGCTGATTATGGTGACGGTAATCCCCATCGGCATTTTCGCTCGCTATGTGCTCAACGGCGCGCTGGCCTGGCCCGAGCCGGTCGCCATCGTCTGCATGATTATTTTCACCTTTATCGGCGCGCCGGTCGGTTATCGCGCCGGTACCCATATCTGCGTCTCGATGGTGACCGATCGCCTGTCGCCCGCCGTGCAGCGGCTGATGCTGCGCCTGTGCGATCTGCTGATGGTGGTGACCTGTTTGATCATCTTCCAGGCGAGCTACAACCTGTGCGTGGCGATGTGGATCCAGCCGCTCGCCTCGCTGCCCTCGGTGACCTACGGCGAGATGTATTTGCCAATCCCGATCGGCGCGCTGTTTACCCTGTTGTTTGTGATTGAGCGGCTGCTGAACGGCGACCAAAGCCAGCGGCCAGTGGTGGTTTTAGGCGGCACTCATTAAGGAGCGACCATGGACGCATTGATGTTGATCGGCAGCCTGGTTGTGCTGCTGCTGTTGGGCTTTCCCGTCGCCTTCGCCGTGGGCCTCAGCGCCTTTATCGGCGCATGGTGGATCGATCTGCCGCTGGAAGCGGTGGTTATTCAAATTACGAACGGCGTCAATAAGTTCTCGCTGCTTACCATCCCCTTCTTTATCCTGGCCGGGGCGATTATGGCGGAAGGCGGCATCGCGCGGCGGCTGGTGAACTTCGCCTATATCTTTGTCGGCTTTATTCGCGGCGGGTTGTCGCTGGTGAATATTGTCGCCTCTACCTTTTTCGGCGCGATTTCCGGCTCGTCGGTGGCGGATACCGCGTCGATTGGCTCGGTGATGATCCCGCAAATGGAGCAGAAAGGCTATCCGCGCGACTTCGCGGCGGCGGTCACCGCCAGCGGATCGGTGCAGGCGGTGCTGACGCCGCCCAGCCATAACTCGGTGATCTACTCGCTGGCAACCGGCGGCGTGGTGACGATCTCCTCGCTGTTCGTCGCTGGCATCTTTCCCGGCCTGCTGCTGGGGCTTTGCCTGATGGTGATGTGCCTTGCCTTCGCGCGCAAGCGCGGCTATCCCAAGGGCGAGCGCATTCCGTTTCGCCAGGCGGTGAAGATCTTCTTCGACGCCTTCTGGGGTCTCTTCACCATCGTGATTATCCTGGGCGGTATTCTCTCCGGTATTTTTACCGCGTCGGAATCGGCGGCGATCGCCTGCCTCTGGGCCTTCTTCGTCACCATGTTTATCTATCGCGACTTCAAGTGGAGCCAGCTGCATATCCTGCTGTTCCGCACCATTAAGACGGTGACTATCGTGATGGTGCTGATCGCCTTCGCGGCGGGCTTCGGCGCGGTCATGACTTTTATGCAGCTGCCGACCCTTATCACCGACGCCTTTACCAGCCTGTCCGATAACAAGTACGTCATCCTGATGTGCATTAACGTCTTGCTGCTGGTGATCGGCACGCTGATGGATATGGCGCCGATTATCCTGATCCTGACGCCGGTGCTGCTGCCGGTGGCGACTACGCTCGGCATCGATCCGGTGCACTTCGGCATGATCATGATGACCAACCTCGGCATCGGGCTGATCACCCCGCCGGTCGGCACGGTGCTGTTTGTCGCCAGCGCGGTGAGCAAACAGAAAATCGAGCAGGTGGTCGGCGCGATGCTGCCTTTTTACGGCATTCTGTTTTTGGTGCTGATGCTGATTACTTACGTCCCGGCGATTTCGCTGTGGCTACCGCGTCTGATGGGGGTGATGTAACCGGCTGAAAGGCGGCGCGCGGCGCCGCCTGTTCCCCCTCGGGCAGGTTCTGAATATCAGGATTTGGGGTCAACCCTGACCGGCAATTCGTGGTAACGTGAAGGCTTTGTAGCAGGCCGCAGGGCAAACACGAATGACGACCAAAAAAATCGATACTACCTTAGTCAGCGCCGGGCGCAGCAAACGTTACACGCAGGGCGCGGTCAACAGCGTGATTCAGCGCGCCTCGTCGCTGGTGTTCGATAGCGTCGCCGATAAAAAGCGCGCTACGGCGGGACGCGCCGCCGGCGAACTCTTCTATGGCCGCCGCGGCACCCTGACCCACTTTTCGCTGCAGGATGCGATGACCGAGCTGGAGGGCGGCGCGGGCTGCGTGCTCTATCCCTGCGGCGCGGCGGCGGTCGCCAACGCCATTCTGTCGTTTGTCGACGCGGGCGACCATGTGCTGATGTGCGGCGCCGTCTACGAGCCGACGCAGGACTTCTGCACCAAAATCCTCAGCAAGCTCGGCGTCGCCACCACCTTTTACGATCACACCATCGGCAGCGAAATCGGCGCGCTGGTGCGCCCGGAAACCCGCGTGGTGTTTCTTGAGTCTCCAGCCTCTATCACTATGGAGGTGCAGGACATCCCGGCCATCGTCGCAGCGGTGCGCGCAAAGGCGCCGGACGCGGTGATCATGATGGATAACACCTGGGCGGCGGGCTTTTTCTTTAACGCGCTGGCGCACGGCGTCGATATTTCGATTCAGGCGGGCACCAAGTACCTGATTGGCCACAGCGACGCGATGATCGGCACCGCAGTGGCGAACGCGCGCTGCTGGGAGCAGCTGCGTGAGAACTCCTATCTGATGGGCCAGACGGTAGACGCCGACAGCGCCTATATGGCGAGCCGCGGCCTGCGCACCCTCGCCACGCGCCTGCGCCAGCATGAGGCGAGCGCGCTGCAGGTGGCGGAGTGGCTGGCGACGCGGCCGGAAGTGGCGCGCGTCAACCATCCGGCGCTGGCGCAGAGCAAAGGCCACGCCTTCTGGAAACGCGACTTCAGCGGCAGCAGCGGCCTGTTCTCTTTCGTGCTGCATGAAAAACTGAGCGGCGAAAAACTGGCGCATTACCTCGATCGCTTCCACCATTTCAGCATGGCCTACTCGTGGGGCGGCTACGAGTCGCTGATTCTGGCGAATCAGCCGGAAGAGCTGGCGGCAATCAGACCAGCGGGCGGCGTCGATTTTGACGGCACGCTGGTGCGCCTGCATATTGGTCTGGAGCATGTCGACGACCTGATTGACGATTTAACGGCAGGTTTCGCCCGCCTGACGCAGTAGTAACTTAAACAGAACCTCAACCACAGAATGGCGACCGGCCGCAGATCAAATCACTCTGCCGGATTGCCGCTAAAATAGATTCCTTGTGACTCGATGGGATAGCAGATGAGTGTTTTACACGAGATTGTTCATGCGCTCTGGCATCAGGATTTCGCCGCGCTGGCCGATCCAAATGTGGTTTGGGTAGTTTACGGCGTGATGTTTCTGACGCTGTTTCTGGAGAACGGCCTGCTTCCCGCCTCTTTTTTGCCGGGTGACAGCCTGCTGCTGCTGGCGGGCGCGATGGTCGCCAAAGGGGTAATGGATTTTATCCCCACCATGGTGATCCTCACCACCGCCGCCAGCCTCGGCTGCTGGCTGAGCTATCTTCAGGGACGCTGGCTTGGCAATACGCGGCTGGTGAAAAGCTGGCTGATGCACCTGCCAGCGCAATATCATCAGCGCGCGTGGCAGCTCTTTAACCGTCACGGCCTGATGGCGCTGCTGGTTGGCCGCTTCCTGGCCTTCGTGCGCACTATTCTGCCAACCATGGCGGGTATTTCCGGCCTGCAGAACGGCCGTTTCCAGCTGTTTAACTGGCTAAGCGGGCTGCTGTGGGTGGCGATTGTCGTGGCGTTTGGCTATGGCATCAGCCAGGTGCCCTTTATCAAACGCCATGAAGATCAGGTGATGGCGATCCTGATGGTGCTGCCGATGGTGCTGCTGTTTGTCGGCCTCGCGGGCAGCATCGTGGTGATCTGGAAAAAACGTCGTCAGAAACAGGCCTGATCGTACGGCGTCAGGCCTGTGGTTCCGCCACGGTCTGACGCACGCGGCTAATCTCCTCTCCCGGCGTCACGCCGAAATAGCGCTTAAACTCCCGTGAAAACTGCGAGGGGCTTTCGTAGCCCACCCGCACCGCCGCCGCGCTCGCCTTCAGCCCGTCATGCAGCATCAGCAGCCGCGCCTGATGCAGGCGGTAGCGCTTCAGGTACTGCAGCGGCGAGGTTTGCGTCACCGCCTTGAAGTTGTGATGAAACGCCGAGACGCTCATGTTCACCTCCGCCGCCAGCGCATCGACGCTGAGGTTGTCCGCATAGTGGTTTTCAATGCGGCGCAGCGCGCGGGCGATCTGGCTGAACTGGGTCTGACGGCTCACCAGCGACAGCAGCGCGCCGCCCGTCGGCCCGGTCAGCACGTAGTAGATAATCTCCCGCACGATCTGCGGCCCCAGCACGCGCGCGTCGCGCGGATGCACCATCACGTCCAGCAGGCGCTCCGCCGCGCACAGCATCGGCTCGGTCAGCCAGGCGGAGTGAATGCCTGAAGTCTGCGGCTGCGGCTGGAAATCTTCGTCGTCGCCAATCTCGATCAGCAGATCCTGCAGGCTGGCGGTATCGACCGTCAGGAACATGCCGGCGACCGGCGCTTCCGGCGACGCCCAGGTTTCGCACTCGACCGGCAGCGGCACGGTGAGCATCAGATATTTCGTGGCGTCATAGGTAAAAGTGGTGCTGCCGAGATAGCCGGTTTTGCTGCCCTGAAACAGAATCACAATGCCGGGCTGGTACATCACCGGCGTGCGCGGCTGATACTGATTGAGGTAGATCAGGTTGACGTTCTTGACCGGGCAAAGGCGGTTGCGTCCATGGGTCATTAAGGTCACGACCTGGTTCGCCAGGTGCTGACACAAAGCTTCGTGCGCCATGCATATCTCTCGCAGAGTAAAGAAACCAGTCTGCCAGGCTGCTGCGTAATTCGCCACTGAAATGGAGAAACAGGCAAGACTTCCGCAGGATCAGGCAGGGCGAGAAACGGAATTGCCGCCCACAATGAAACGAGGTCAGGTTTGTTGACTAGACTTAAGCCTCACAGGTTCACTGCAACAGAAAGGAGCACCTATGGCAGATCAACCGATTATCAAACTGCACGACGGCAATATGATGCCGCAGCTGGGGCTGGGCGTATGGCAGGCAAGCAACGAAGATGCCCATCGCGCCGTGCTTAAGGCGCTGGAGGTCGGCTATCGCTCGATCGACACCGCTGCCGCCTATAAAAACGAAGAGGCGATCGGCCAGGCGTTACAGGATACCGACGTGCCGCGCGAAGAGATTTTCGTCACCACCAAGCTGTGGAACGACGATCAGCAGAATGTGCAGCAGGCGATGGAAACCAGCCTGAAAAAACTGCAGCTGGAGCAGGTCGATCTCTATCTGATGCACTGGCCGTGCCCGGAGAAAGATCACTATGTCGACGCCTGGAAAGAGATGATCAAGCTGCAGCAGCAGGGCCTGACCAAAAGCATCGGCGTTTGTAACTTCCACGAAGCGCACCTGAAGCGTCTGCTGGATGAAACTGGCGTCTCACCGGTCGTCAATCAGATCGAGCTGCATCCGATGCTGCAGCAGCGCACGCTGCACGCGTGGAACGCCATGCATCAGATCCAGACTGAATCCTGGAGCCCGCTGGCGCAGGGCGGCGAAGGGGTGTTCGATCAGGAGATTATTCGCCAGCTGGCGAAGAAGTACGGCAAAACCCCGGCGCAGATTGTGATCCGCTGGCATCTCGACAGCGGGCTGGTGGTGATCCCGAAATCGGTGACGCCGGAGCGTATTGCGGAGAACTTCGCGGTGTTCGATTTCCGGCTGGAAAAGACCGAGCTGAGCGAAATCGCGAAGCTGGATCGCGGTAACCGTCTGGGACCGGATCCGGAAACCTTCAATTAATCCTGGCTATGCGCGCTGTCCTTCCGGGCAGCGCGCCCTTTTCGCCTGAGCGCTTATGCCGTCGGCTGCACCAGCAGCTGCCCCGCCGTGCCAAGATCGGCCAGCTCCAGCGTCTGGCTGTAGTAGACAAAGGGAAAATGATCGGACGAGCTTTGCGGAAAGCTCACCAGCAGCTCAACCTCGCCATCCACCCAGACGGTATCTTTCCAGCCGCGATCTTCGCCCATCGGCTGCGCGCCGTTGACGCTTTTGATCAGGAACACCGCGCCCTGAATATGCATCGCCTGCGGCCGGTCGGCACGCAGGATCCAGCGCTCGAAAGTGCCCTGCTGCACGGTGGTGTCGATGCGGTTCAGATCCCACTGCGCGCCGTTGATGCCCGGCATATCCTCACCGATACGGAATTCACGCGTGCGCGTCGCCATGCCGTCGAGGATCTGATCCGCCAGCAGGCGCATCGGCAGATTGTCGGTCACCAGCGGCAGCAGACCGGTCGGGCGCAGCGTCAGCACCAGCGTGTTGGTGAGGATCGATGAGGGTTCGAACAGGCCGCGCAGGCGGTCCATAATGCCCGCCGCCGTGCCTGCGGTAATCGACACCTCGTCGCCCTGCGACATATCGATCAGCACTTCGCGGCGCTCGCCCGGCGCCAGCGAGAGCTGCTGCACCGCCACCGGCGCGGGCAGAAAGCCCTGATCGCTGGCGATAACGGTAAAAGGACGGTTATCACTCAGCGACAGCTGGTAGCGGCGCGCGTTTGAGGCGTTGAGCAGGCGCAGGCGCACCCAGCCGCGCGACACCTCGACAAAGGGGTTCTGCACGCCGTTAACCAGCAGCACGTCGCCGAGAAAGCCGCCGTCGTGCGGCGGATCGTAGGCGGGCGTGCCGAAGTTATCGAGGCGCTTGTCCTGAATGATCAGCGGAAAGTCGTCAACGCCGTAGTGGCGCGGCAGCGGCAGCTGCTTGCTCACCTCATCCTCAATCAGCCACATGCCCGCCAGACCGTTGTAGATGTGCGGCGCCATGCGGTTCGGCGTGCTGGCGTGGTACCAGCAGGTGGCGGCGTTCTGGCGGATCGGCAGCACCGGCGCCCAGTCAACGCCGGCGGACATCATGCGCGGCGCCCCGCCCATGAGCGCGCCCGGCACCTGCAGGCCGCTGACGCTCATCGCCACCGGCTCGTTAAGGCGGTTGCTGTAGATCAGCTTGACGTCGTCGCCGCTGTAGACGCGCACCGTCGGACCGAGATAGAGCCCGTTGATGCCCCATACCGGCACTTTATTGTTGTCGCCGAGAAAGGACCAGTGGCTGCGCATCAGCGTCAGAAAGATCGGCTGACCGCGACGCGATTCGATAAGCGGCGGCACCGGCAGCGGCGTATCGCCGCCGGGCGCGGAGGCGGCGCGCGCCGCAGAAGGTAAGAGACCGGCGCCAAGCGCCGCACCAGCAGAAAGCTGGATAAACTGTCGTCTGCTGAAAGACATAGAACGTCAAACCCTTTACGCGTGGCGCTTGCGCGCCCATTGTTATTCTTGATTTATTGCTGTGTTGCGTCGCGGCGGGCAGAGCGCGCCGCGTGCATCCGTGCGGGTGCCGGCGAGAAGCTGGCCGGTCAGAGTTTACCGCTTTTTTCGCGCGCTTCGACTTCGGCGTTGAGCGCTTCCAGTTTCTCCATCATCAGCTCACGGCAGTGGGTCGCCAGCTTGCGCACCGACTGCGTGGTGTAGCCGCTGGTGTCGACCGGCGGCAGCATCTCGACGATCACCAGACCGTTGTTCAGGCGGTTCAGGTTGATCTTGCCGTGCGTGTTGGAAATCACGATAGGAATAATGGGCACGCCCGCCGCCACCGCCGCATGAAAGGCACCGGTTTTAAACGGTAGCAGACCGCGTCCGCGGCTGCGCGTGCCCTCCGGGAACATCCAGAACGAAATGCGCTTCTTCTGAAACTGTTCGACCAGCTGGCTGATGGTGCTGTGCGCCTTTGAGCGGTTGTCCCGGTCAATCAGCAGGTTGCCGGTCAGCCAGTAAAGCTGGCCGAAGAACGGGATCCACAGCAGGCTCTTTTTGCCCACCGTGACGGTGGTCGGCTGGACGATCTTCGCCGCCGTAACCATGTCGTAGTTGTTCTGGTGGTTGGCGATATAGATAGCGTTGCCGTAGTGGGCCGCCTCGGCGGGTTTACGTAGCTCGACCTTGATGCCAAATACGCCAGAGAGACGGCCGAAGAGATGGCCGAAGGTGGCGACATGGCGCGGGTTGCGCGGCGAAAACAGACACCAGATGCAGCCGAAAACACAGACCAGAATCGAGTAAATCACCACAAAGATGGTGCGCAGTACTAGTAACATATATCCCTCATTATGGCGCGGCGGAGAGCAGGCTCCGCCGCCTTGCTCAGGCTTCGCCGTCTTCGCTGACGGCACGCGCTGGGGCATCCAGCTCTACCTTGTCGATACGCTGCAGGCCGCGCGGCAGCAGCGTGCCACGACGTCCGCGGTCGGCGCGGAACTTCTGCAGCTCTTCGCTGCGCAGCACCAGCTTGCGCTTGCCGACGTAGAGCGTGACCGCGCTGCCCGGCGGCAGGATCAGCAGCCACGCCAGCTTATCGTTGCCCGCCGCGGCGTCCGCCGCCGGGATAGAGATAATTTTGTTGCCTTTGCCTTTCGACATCTGCGGCAGTTCGCCGACCGGGAACATCAGCATACGTCCCGCCTGCGTAATCGCCAGCAGCATGTCATCTTCATGATGCACCGCCATCGGCGTCATGACGCGCGCGTTGTCCGGCAGCGTCAGCAGCGCTTTGCCGGCGCGGTTGCGCGATACCAGATCGGCGAAGGTGCAGATAAAGCCGTAGCCGGCGTCGGAGGCCATCAGCAGCTTCTGCTCGTCCGCCTCCATCAGCACCTGCTCTACCACCGCACCCGGCGGCGGCGTCAGCTTGCCGGTCAGCGGCTCGCCCTGCCCGCGCGCCGACGGCAGCGAGGTGGGATCGAGCGTATAGCTGCGCCCGGTGGAGTCGATAAAGGCGACCGGCTGGTTGCTCTTGCCGCGCGCCGCTGCCAGATAGCTGTCGCCCGCTTTATAGCTCAGCCCGGACGGATCGATATCGTGGCCTTTGGCGCTGCGCACCCAGCCCATCTGCGACAGGACAATAGTGACCGGCTCAGACGGCACCAGTTCGTTTTCGCTCAGCGCTTTCGCCTCTTCGCGCTCGTGCAGCGGCGAACGGCGCTCGTCGCCGTAGGCGGTGGCGTCAGCCTGCAGCTCTTTCTTCAGCAGGGTGTTCATCTTGCGCTCAGAGGCGAGGATCGCCTGAATCTGATCGCGCTCTTTTTCCAGCTCGCTCTGCTCGCCGCGGATCTTCATCTCTTCCAGCTTCGCCAGGTGGCGCAGCTTCAGCTCGAGAATCGCTTCCGCCTGGGTTTCACTGATGCCGAAGCGCGACATCAGCACCGGCTTAGGCTCATCCTCACTGCGGATGATATGGATCACCTCGTCGATATTGAGGAAGGCGACCAGCAAGCCCTCAAGGATATGCAGGCGACGCAGCACGCGCTCAAGGCGATGGTTAAGACGACGCTTAACGGTGTCGCGGCGGAACACCAGCCATTCCGACAGGATCTCCAGCAGGTTTTTCACCGACGGGCGGTTGTCGAGGCCGATCATGTTGAGGTTAACGCGGTAGCTCTTCTCAAGATCGGTGGTGGCAAACAGGTGGTGCATGACCTGATCGAGATCCACGCGGTTCGAGCGCGGCACGATCACCAGGCGGGTCGGGTTTTCATGATCCGATTCGTCGCGCAGATCCTCTACCATCGGCAGTTTTTTATTGCGCATCTGAGCGGCGATCTGCTCCAGCACGCGCGCGCCGGAAACCTGGTGCGGCAGTGCGGTGATGACCACCTCGCCATCCTCTTTTTTCCATACCGCGCGCTGGCGAACAGAGCCGCGGCCGGTCTGGTAAATTTTACGGATCTCGTCGCGCGGCGTGATGATCTCCGCCTCGGTGGGATAATCGGGGCCCTGTACGATATCCAGCAGCGCGTCGAGGCTGGTGTTCGGCTTATCAATCAGGGCGATAGCCGCCTGCGCCACTTCGCGCAGGTTGTGCGGCGGAATGTCAGTCGCCATGCCAACGGCGATGCCGGTGGTGCCGTTCAGCAGAATGTTCGGCAGCCGCGCGGGCAGCATTTTCGGTTCCTGCATCGTGCCGTCAAAGTTCGGCACGAAGTCCACCGTACCCTGGCCCAGCTCGCCGAGCAGCACTTCCGCATATTTAGAGAGACGCGATTCGGTATAGCGCATCGCCGCGAAGGATTTCGGATCGTCAGGCGCGCCCCAGTTGCCCTGGCCATCGACCAGCGGATAGCGATAGGAGAACGGCTGCGCCATCAGCACCATCGCTTCGTAGCAGGCGCTGTCGCCGTGCGGATGGTATTTACCCAGCACGTCGCCCACGGTACGCGCCGACTTCTTGAATTTGGCGCTGGCGTTCAGGCCGAGTTCCGACATGGCGTAAACAATACGGCGCTGTACCGGCTTCAGACCGTCGCCAATATAGGGCAAGGCGCGGTCCATGATGACGTACATCGAGTAGTTCAGGTACGCGTTTTCGGTAAATGTGTGCAGGGCAAGACGCTCTGCACCATCCTGCGTCAATTCACTCATTGAATTTTTATCCTCACTTCGTGTCCCGCAATGGCGAAACACCCGGCGGTTATTTGGCGAGGATAGTACCTCAATCGCCAGGATTAGTCACAGGGGAAGCGCAGGGCGGCACAGGATTGCTGACCACGGCAATCAGCGCGCCGCGCCCATCCACTGCGCGGTAATACGCGCATATTCGCCGGTAGCGGTAGCGAGGTGCAGCCACTGGTCGATATAGGCTTTCCAGCTCATATCGTCGCGCGGGATCATCCAGGCTTTTTCGCCGTACTGCAGCGGCGCCTGCGGATTAACGGCGCAGAGCTGGGGGTAGCGCTGCTGCTGATAGAGCGCTTCGGAGGCGTCGGTGATCATTACGTCGGCCTTCCCGTCCACCAGCTGCTGGAAAATCGTGACGTTATCGTGGAACAGGGTCAGGGTCGCCTGCGGCAGATGGCTGTGGACAAAGGCTTCGTTGGTGCCGCCCGCTGGCTCAATCACGCGCACCGCCGGCGCGTTAAGCTGCTCGACCGTGCTGTATTTTGCCTTGTCGGCACAGCGCACCAGCGGAATCTTACCGTCGACGCCGAGCGGCTGGGCAAACCAGGCGATCTGCTGGCGCTTCAGCGTTACCGACACGCCGCCCAGCGCAACATCGCACTGCTTCTCTTTAAAATCCTGCGAGAGGGTTTTCCAGGTGGTCGGCACCCAGCTGATCTTTGCGTCCAGGCTGGCGGCCAGCAACTGCGCCATGCTGATATCCAGCCCTTCGTACTGGCCGTCCGGGCGCAGGTAGGTATAGGGCTTGTAGTCGCCGGTGGTGCAGACCTTCAGGGTTTTGCTGGCGAGGATCTGATCCAGACGGGAGTCCGCCTGCGCGACGCCGCTGGCCAGCAGCAGCGCGCTGATAAGGTATGTGCGCATTCTTGTTCTTCTGTTTGACGTGATGAGTGTTGGTGGAGTGTGTCATAAGCCGCTGGATTATTGCTTCCAGCGCAAAAGTCTTGTGATCTGAATCCCATTTTTCTGCCGAGGCAGAGGGCGTAAAGTAGCCCTCTATGGCAACACAAATGAGATTAGTGAATGAATATTCTGATTATTGACGGCGGTAAAACCTTCGCTCACTCCAAAGGCGAGCTGAACCACACTCTGACCGAAGTGGCAGCCAGCCAGCTGCGCGATTTAGGCCATCAGGTTACTGTCACCCTGGCCGACAGCGACTATGTCATCGCGGATGAAGTGCAGAAGTATCTCGACAGCGACGTGGTGATCTACCAGATGCCAGGCTGGTGGATGGGCGAGCCCTGGACGGTGAAGCGCTACATCGACGACGTCTTTACCGAAGGCCACGGCGCGCTCTACGCCAGCGACGGCCGCTCGCGCGCCGACGCCAGCAAAAAGTATGGATCGGGCGGCCTGCTGCAGGGCAAAAAATATATGCTGTCGCTGACCTGGAACGCGCCGCTGGAAGCCTTTACCGATCCCGATCAGTTCTTTGAAGGCGTTGGCGTCGACGGCCTCTATCTGCACTTCCATAAAGCCAACCAGTTCCTGGGCATGGAAGCGCTGCCGACCTTTATCTGTAACGACGTTATTAAGATGCCGGACGTGCCGCGCGATATCGCACGTTATCGGACACATCTCAGCGAGATCTTTGCTTAACTGAAAGCGGACCCGCAAACAAGGAGAGGTACATGCTAACGGTTGTGGCTGAAATTTGTATTAAACCAGGACATCGCAATAAAGTGCTGGAGGCGATCAAGTCGCTTATTCCGTCGGTGCTGGCCGAAGAGGGCTGCCACCAGTACGACGCGCTGGTCGATCATCAGGCGCAGGTGCCGTGGAAGCAGAATTCCCCCGACTCCATTTTTATGCTGGAGCAGTGGGCGTCGCTGCGCCACCTGGAGCAGCATCAGCAGATGCCGCATATGGAAGCGCATCGCGAGAAGATTAAAGACGACGTGCTGGACGTGAAGATTCTGGTGCTGGAACCCACCGCCTGACGTCACAGACTGTCACACGCCGCGCGCCTCAGAACGCGCGGCTTTTTTTTGTCAGAACCGCGCCTGCGAGGCGATCTCCTGATGGAGAAAGTCGAGAAAACAGGTGATGCGCGACGCCAGCTCCGCGTTGCGGTAGTAAACCGCATGCACGGGCAGCCTGACGTCGTGCGTCTGCTGCACCAGCACCTCCTGTAGCCGGCCGGCGGCGAGATCCTGATGGCTGACGAAGTCGGAGATGCGCGCAATGCCCTGGCCCGCCAGCGCGAGCTGGCGAATGATTTCGCCGCTCGAGGCGGCAATGGTCGGCTGAATGCGCAGCAGCTCGCCTTCGCGCTGCCAGACGGGCCAGACGTTATGCATCTCCAGCTGGCTGAAGCCGATAAGCTGATGCTGCGCCAGCGCCTCGACGCTCTGCGGTTCGCCATATTGCTGCAGATAGGCGGGGCTGGCCAGCAGCCGAACCCGGCTGCTGCCAAGCATCCGGGCGCGCATGGTGGAATCGCGCAGCTCGCCGATGCGAATAGCGATATCGGTCTGCTGCTCCAGCAGATCGATGACGATATCGTCGGTATTGAGCTCTAACTGAATCAGCGGATAGCGCTGCCGGAACGCGCCGATCAGCGGCACGATGACGTGCTGCATAAAAGGCGCGGCGGCGTTGATGCGCAGGCGGCCAGAAGGCGTCTCCCGGCGTCGGGCGATCTGCTCTTCCGCCTGTTCGACGGAGAGCAAAATCTGGCGCGCGTGGGTCAGGAAAAGCTGGCCCTCTTCGGTCAGGGCGAGTCGTCGGGTGGTGCGGTGCAGCAGGGTGCTGTTGAGTTTGGCCTCAAGGCGGCTCAGGGCGCGGCTCACGCCTGAGCTGGTCTGATCCAGCAGCTCCGCCGCCGAGGTGATTGAACCGCAGTCCGCCACCGTCACCAGCACGCGTAGCTCTTCCAGCGTGACTTTCATCATCTACTCCGGTGCGCGGCGGACGCACGATTCAGGCTGCAGCCCGGGATCGCGCGCCGCGCCGCAGCGCGATGATTACACTTCGATATCGGCCAAATCACCTTTTTCCTGCAGCCAGTTGCGGCGATCTTCCGAGCGCTTCTTGGCCAGCAGCATATCCATTACGCGCAGCGTCTGCTCGATGTCGCTATCGTCCACCGTTAGCTGCACCAGGCGGCGCGTATTGGGGTCGAGGGTGGTTTCGCGCAGCTGCAGCGGGTTCATTTCGCCCAACCCTTTAAAGCGCTGCACGTTCGGCTTGCCTTTCTTGCGCTTAAGCTGTTCCAGTACGCCCTCTTTCTCATCTTCGTCAAGGGCGTAATAGACCTCTTTGCCGAGATCGATACGGTAGAGCGGCGGCATCGCGACGTAGACGTGGCCGCCTTTTACCAGCGAGCGGAAGTGCTTCACAAACAGCGCGCACAGCAACGTGGCGATATGCAGGCCGTCCGAGTCCGCATCGGCGAGGATGCAGATCTTGCCGTAGCGCAGCTGGCTGAGATCGTCGCTGTCGGGATCGATGCCGATCGCCACGGAGATGTCATGCACCTCCTGCGACGCCAGCACTTCGTCGGAAGAGACTTCCCAGGTGTTGAGGATCTTGCCTTTGAGCGGCATGATCGCCTGATATTCGCGATCGCGCGCCTGCTTGGCGGATCCGCCTGCGGAGTCCCCTTCCACCAGGAAAAGCTCGGTTTTATTGAGATCCTGCGCGGTGCAGTCTGCCAGCTTGCCCGGCAGCGCCGGTCCGCTGGTGAGCTTTTTGCGCACCACTTTTTTCGCCGCGCGCATACGGCGCTGCGCGCTGGAGATTGCCAGCTCCGCCAGTTGCTCTGCCGCCTGCACGTTCTGATTGAGCCACAGGCTGAAGGCGTCTTTCACCACCGCCGAGACGAAGGCGGCGCACTGGCGCGACGACAGACGCTCTTTGGTCTGCCCGGCGAACTGCGGATCCTGCATCTTCACTGACAGCACGTATGCGCAGCGATCCCAGATATCTTCCGCTGACAGCTTCACGCCGCGCGGCAGGATATTGCGGTATTCGCAGAACTCGCGCATCGCGTCGAGCAGCCCCTGACGCAGGCCGTTGACGTGCGTGCCGCCCTGCATGGTCGGGATCAGGTTGACGTAGCTTTCGGTCAGCAGCTCGCCGCCTTCCGGCAGCCACAGCAGCGCCCAGTCCACCGCCTCCGTCTCACCGGAGAAGCTACCGACGAACGGTTTTTCCGGCAGCGTCGGCAGGCCGTTGACCGCTTCGCACAGGTAGTCGGTCAGGCCATCTTCGTAGCACCAGCGCTGTTCGGTATTGTTGACCTTGTCTTTAAAAAGGATTTCCACGCCGGGACAGAGCACCGCTTTGGCCTTCAGCAGGTGGGTCAGGCGGGAAACCGAGAAGCGCGGACTGTCAAAGAAGCTTTCGTCAGGCCAGAAATGCACGCTGGTGCCGGTATTGCGTTTCGCCACCGTGCCGGTTTTGGTCAGCTCCTGCACCTTCTCGCCGTTCTCAAACGCGATGGCATAGACCTCGCCGTTGCGGCGCACCGTGACCTCGACGCGCTTCGACAGGGCGTTAACCACGGAGATGCCGACGCCGTGCAGGCCGCCTGAGAACTGGTAGTTTTTGCTGGAGAATTTGCCGCCCGCATGCAGACGACACAGGATCAGCTCGACCGCAGGCACCCCCTCTTCCGGGTGGATATCTACCGGCATGCCGCGCCCGTCATCGATGACCTCCAGCGACTGATCGGCGTGCAGAATCACCTCGACCCGTCTGGCATGGCCCGCCAGCGCCTCATCGACGCTGTTATCAATGACTTCCTGGCCCAGATGGTTAGGACGCGTCGTATCGGTGTACATGCCGGGACGACGGCGAACCGGCTCAAGGCCGGTAAGAACCTCAATAGCATCCGCGTTATAGCTTGATTGACTCATGATAAGTTTCTAATCAGAAGCGTGAAATTATGTGCAATTTCCGCGAGTTATTCGTGATTCAGACCCAGAAAGTCCAGAATCTGCGGGAAATGGCGTTCGAATCCAGTAAACGCATGATTGCCGCCCTGCTCTACCGTTTGTCGGCACGCGCTGTAGTAGTCGAGCGCCTGGCGGTAGTCGAGCACTTCGTCGCCGGTTTGTTGCAGCAGCCAGATCAAATCGGGCGCTTCCAGCGGCTCAATCTGCATGACTTTCAGATCGTAAATGTGGCGAGACTCTAACACATATTGCTGGCCCGTGTAGGGATTCTGGTTCAACCCAAGGTAATCCGCCAGCAGTTCAAACGGGCGTACCGCCGGATTGACCACCACGGCGGGCAGCATAAAACACTGGGAGAGCCAGGTCGCTAAATAACCGCCCAGCGAGGAGCCGATTAAGCCGAGCGGCTGGCCGCTCAGGGCCATCACTTTCTCCTCCAGCAGCGCGGCGGCGTCGGCGGGAAAAGCGGGCAGCTGCGGCACGATCACCTCAATATGGGGATGCGTCACCGCCATCCACTGCTGCAGCTGTGTCGCCTTGGCGGATCGTGGCGAGCTATTAAAACCGTGCAGATAGAGCAGTGCCGCCATGGGCTAGTATCCCTCCGAGTCCAGGTCCGGCCGGAACGCGTCGGTTTGCAGCCGTTCGACTTCGGTCGAGAAAGTTCCGTCCGGATAGAGGGTAAACCAGCGCCATCCGGGGGCGACGGTATCAATAGTGAAGCTGGTGCAGTGCGGTTTGAACTGCACGCAGGTAGAAGGCGTCGCCAGCACGCGGCGGCCGTGCCAGTCGATATCCAGCTCCTGATGAATATGGCCGCACACCAGGGTGCGCGCTAAAGGATAGTGTTGCAGCACCGCGTCGAGCTGATGAGAATTGCGCAGGCTATGCTGATCGAGCCAGGTGCAGCCGCTGGCCAGCGGATGGTGATGCAGCACCACCAGCGTGTGGCGCTGCGGATAGATCGCCAGCGTTTTATCGAGCCACTCCAGTTGATAGTCGCTCAGCATGCCGTGCGGCACGCCGAATACCTGGCTGTCGAGCATCACCAGCTGCCAGTGGTCGCCGAGCAGCACATGCTTGTGGGCATTGATCTTCGCCTCGGCCAGCGTGTCGACCATCGCCGGCTGGAAATCATGATTGCCCGGCAGCCAGACGCAGGGTTTCGGCAGGCGCGCGATACCCTCAGCAAAGTGCTGATAGGCTTCGACAGAGTGATCCTGAGCGAGATCGCCGGTGGCGATAATCAGATCGTACTCGCGCTGCTGCGCCGCAATGGCGTCCAGCACCGCGTCATAGCTCGCCCAGGTATTCACGCCCAGCAGCGATTCGTTTTTTCCAGCGAAAAGGTGGGTGTCCGTGATTTGCAAAATCCTGATCCCGGCCCCATTCGCCGCAGGAAGTGTTAGCAGGCTATCCAAAGCGTTTCCTTCGTCTCCACGCCGAATAATGCATTATCTGTGCGATCAGCAGACCGGCGCCGCTATCGCGCCCTGTGCCAGGCAGTAGCGTAGCCAGTCAGCAAGGAACTGGTTGATCTGATGTTTCTCGTCGCGCTGATGCAGTTTTTTATTAGGATAATCATAGCGCGCTTTAAAGCGATAGATCTGCTGTGTTGAACACACTTCGGCGACCAGCGCGTCATGATAGAGCCGCACTGACATAGAAGGCAGGCTCCAGTAGCTGACGGTGGGGGCCACCTGGCGGATCTCCACCAGCGTGGTGTAGCGCGTGGACTCTTCTATGGTCAACTGATAGCGAGCGCCTTTTACCTGATAGACCACCGACGCGCCAGCCTCATCGCTGCGCGGCAGCAAACGACGCAGCTGGGCGAAATTAGTTTCGCAAAGCCGCATCATTTCGGGGAAATCAGGGACATAGCGCTGTTTCATTTTAGCTTCCACTCTTCTCGTAGTTTTTCATGGTGCAACGCCAGCCATTGCAGGGCGATGACAGACGCCGCGTTGTCGATAATCCCCTCTTCCACCCAGCGGTAAGCCTGTTCGCGGCTGACCACATGCACAAGAATATCCTCATTCTCTTCCTCCAGGCCATGGCATCCTTTTGCCAGGCTGGCATCCACTTCTCCCACCAGGATCGACAAACGTTCACTGGTGCCGCCAGGGCTGGCGAGATAGTTTAACACGGGTTTAACCCGACCGACGGCCAGGCCCGCTTCTTCTACGGCCTCGCGTCGTACTACCTCTTCGGCGCTTTCGTTAGGCTCGATAATGCCCGCCACCATCTCCAGCAGCCAGGGCGTTTCGCTGACGTCAAAGGCGGGAATGCGGATCTGTTCGATCAGCACCACTTCGTCGCGTAAGGGATCATAGGGTAGCAGCACCGCAGCGTGTCCACGCTCGAAAACTTCGCGCACCACCTCGTTACTCATTTCGCCGTTGAAGCGGCGGTGGCGAAACCGGTAACGAACAATGGAAAAAAAACCTTTCCAGGCGGTTTCGCGTGCAATAATTTCTACATCGTTTTTTGTAAAAGTCACTGGAGATTTTTTTTCGCCGCTCATCGTCGGGCTCCTTATGCAGATTGGGACGGAGCGGCAAAAGCCAACCCTGCGACTCCATCCGAGTGGTTCTTTCTGAATTATTTACGTAAATTAGGGGGAGAAGGCACGTTCAGCCAACTTATCTCCCAGTCGCACTCTGCTAGAATCTGCGATTATTTTTTGGCTTATCCGGCAGCGCTACCCCTGTAATTTGCTGCAACAAAAGGAATGCAAATGAAAAAACTGCTCCCACTTCTCATTGGGCTGAGCCTGGCCGGTATCAGCCTCGCCAGCCAGGCAGAGGACCTGCTGCAGGTCTATCAACAAGCGCGTCTGAGCAACCCGGATTTACGCAGCTCTGCAGCTACTCGCGACGCCGCCTTTGAAAAGATTAACGAAGCGCGCAGTCCTTTGTTGCCTCAGTTAGGTTTAGGGGCGGATTACACCTATAGCAACGGTTATCGCGACAGCAGCGGCCTTCATTCCAACACGACCAGCGGATCGCTGCAATTAACCCAGACCATTTTCGATATGTCGAAGTGGCGCGCGCTGACGCTGCAGGAGAAAACGGCCGGCATTCAGGATGTCACCTACCAGGTCGCGCAGCAGGACTTAATTCTCAATACCGCGACTGCCTATTTTAACGTTTTAAAGGCAATCGACACCCTTTCCTACATTGAAGCGCAAAAACAGTCGATCTATCGCGAGCTGGATCAGACCACACAGCGTTTCAACGTGGGCCTGGTAGCGATTACCGACGTGCAGAATGCCCGCGCGCAGTATGACAGCGTGCTGGCAAACGAAGTGACCGCGCGCAACAACCTCGACAATATGGTCGAGGCGCTGCGTCAGATCACCGGCAATGACTACCTCGCGCTGGCGTCGCTGAATATTGACCGCTTTAAAACCACCAAGCCTGATGCGGTCAGCGCGCTGCTGAAGCAGGCAGAGAGCCGTAACCTGAACCTGCTGTCAGCGCGTCTGAATCAGGATCTGGCACGCGAGCAAATCCGCTCTGCAGAAACTGGCCATATGCCAACGCTGGATCTGACCGCCTCAACCGGCCTGTCGAACAGCAAATATGGCGGCAGACGCGCCAACCAGAGCGCCGGCAGCACCGACTCCATCAGCGGCACCAATCAAGTGGGCCTGAGCTTCTCACTGCCGCTTTACAGCGGCGGCGCGGTCACTTCGCAGGTGAAGCAGGCGCAGTACAACTACGTCAGCGCCAGCGAGCAGCTGGAGAGCGCGCATCGCTCTGCCGTGCAGACGGTGCGCTCCTCTTATAACAACGTCAACGCCTCTGTCAGCAGCATCGACGCCTATAAACAGGCGGTGGTCTCTGCGCAAAGCTCGCTGGACGCCATGGAGGCGGGCTATCAGGTCGGCACACGCACCATTGTCGACGTGCTGGATGCGACCACGACGCTCTATAACGCTAAGCAGCAGCTCTCCGACGCGCGCTACAGCTACCTGATTAACCAGCTCAATATTAAATATGCGCTGGGTACGCTGAACGAGCAGGATCTGCAGCAGCTGAATAGCCAGCTCGGCAAGGAGATCTCGACCTCGCCGGAAAGCGTCGCGCCGGAAAATCCACAGCAGACCGCACGCGTCGACAACGGCCCGTCAGCAGAGCCGGCGGCGCCTGTCGCGCGCCCTGCCGCCCAGCGCAGCAGCGGCAACCCGTTCCGCAATTAACTCTCTCAACGGGCCGCTTTGCGGCCCGTCTTGACGGGGCCAACGTGCGCGATATGGACCGATCGCAAAGTCGCAAAATCGGCATCCCAGCCTGCTCGACACGCGCCCTCCCTGCCGCGTGACGCTTTGCTCTTCGGTCCACATCACACCCGTTTCGAATTTCAGCCGCTGGCCATAATGGCCGCTTTGCGGCCCGTCTCGCCGTTAAACGTATAACAACGTAAAGATCCTTTCCTCATCAGGCCCTCAGCTTCATTTTCCACCAGCGATCCCCTATCCTGAGCATCACCTTTGGGCACAGGACGACAACGATGAAACGGACAAAAAATATTCGCCATGCCGCTTTCCGTAAAAGCTGGCAGGCACGCCATTTAACGCCGGTCGCATTGGCCATCGCCGCGGTATTTACCCTGGCGGGCTGCGAACAGAGCGATGAAACGGTCTCGATGTATCAGAACGCGGATGACTGCAGCAAGGCCAATCCAGGCCAGAGCGCGCAGTGCACCACCGCCTACAACAACGCGCTGAAAGAAGCGGAGCGCACCGCGCCGAAATACGCGTCGCGCGAAGACTGCGTGGCGGAGTTCGGTGAGAACCAGTGCCAGCAGGCGCCGGCCCAGGCTGGCGTCGGCACCACGCAGAATGCCGAAGCGCAGCAGAGCGGCAGCTTCTGGATGCCGCTCATGGCGGGCTACATGATGGGACGCCTGATGGGCGGCGGCGCAGGTTTCGCTCAGCAGCCGCTCTTCTCGCCGCGTACCCCGAACAGCCCGGCGAACGGCCAGTTTGTTGACGCCTCAGGCAAAAACTACGGCGCCGCCACCTCCGGCCGCACCATGAACGTGCCGAAAACCGCGCTGGCGCCGAAACCGGCTACCACGTCGACCATCACGCGCGGCGGCTTCGGCGAAACGGTCGCGAAGCAGAACAGCATGGCGCGCAGCAGCGCGACCGGCACCTCCAGCCGTTCGCTGGGAGGCTAAAGCCGTTATGCAACGCATTGCAATCAATGAGCGTCCCGACTGGCGCGAAAAAGCCACGGAATATGGCTTTCGTTTTCACACCATGCACGGCGAGCCCTACTGGTGCGAAGATGCCTACTACCAGTTCACGCTGGCGCAGATCGATAAGCTGGAAGCGACCACGGCGGAGCTGCACCAGATGTGTCTGCAGGTGGTGGAGAAAGTAGTGGCCAGCGAGCAGCTGCTGGAAAAATTTCGCATTCCGAAGCACACCTGGGATTTCGTGCGCGACTCATGGAAACAGCGCCAGCCGTCGCTCTACTCACGCCTCGATCTCGCCTGGGATGGTCAGGGCGACGCTAAGCTGCTGGAGAACAATGCGGACACGCCGACCTCGCTTTACGAAGCGGCCTTCTTTCAGTGGATCTGGCTGGAAGATCAGCTCAACGCCGGTCAGCTGCCGCCGGGCAGCGATCAGTTCAACAGCCTGCAGGAGAAGCTAATCGAGCGATTCGCCGCGTTGCATCAGCAGCACGGCTTTCAGTGGCTGCACTTCGCCTGCTGTCGCGATACCGAAGAGGATCGCGGCACGGTGCAGTATTTGCAGGACTGCGCCACCGAAGCGGGTTTGCCGAGTGAATTCCTCTATATCGACGAGATCGGTCTCGGCGACAAGGGCCAGTTCACCGACGTGCAGGATCAGGTGATCAGCAACCTGTTCAAGCTCTATCCATGGGAGTTTATGCTGCGCGAGATCTTCTCTACCAAGCTGGCGGATGCGGGCGTGCGCTGGCTGGAGCCAGCCTGGAAAAGCATCGTCTCCAACAAGGCGCTGCTGCCGATGCTGTGGCAGATGTTCCCCGGTCACCCTAACCTGCTGCCCGCTTATTTCGCCGAAGACAACGTGCCGCACATGGATAAATATGTGGTGAAGCCGCTCTTCTCGCGCGAAGGTGCCAATATTCGCATCGTGGAAAAGGGTCAGGAGATTGCGCGCGTCGACGGGCCTTACGGCGAAGAGGGCATGATCGTGCAGCAGTTCTGCCCGCTGCCGAAGTTCGGCGACAGCTACACGCTGATCGGCAGCTGGCTGATAGACGATCAGCCGGCCGGTATCGGCCTGCGCGAGGATCGCGACCTGATCACTCAGGATCTTTCGCGCTTCTATCCCCACGCTTTCGTCGAATAAACAGAGCGGGCCGCCTCGGCCCGCCTTCGCTTAGCCTACCTGCACCGACAGCATGCTGATAGCGCCCATCTCAAGGCCCTCTACCGGCACGGTTACCGGCTCGTCAGCCTGACGCGCGCCCAGCACATAGAGCAGCGGCAGATAGTGTTCCGGCGTCGGGTTCGACAGCGCCGCGTCCGGATGCTGCATAAAGTTTACCAGCGGATGCGTCTCAGTGGCGCCCTGATAGTCCAGGTTATCCCGTACGAACTGATTAAAGCGCTGCGCCCAGGGCCAGGCCTCCGCCGTTTCGTCCCAGCGCACCTTGCGCAGGTTATGCACCACGTTGCCGCTGGCCACGATCATCACGCCGCTGTCGCGCAGCGCCGCCAGCTTTTTGCCCTGCTCAAAATGCCAGGCGGGCGGCTGCGTCGCATCAATGCTTAGCTGCACGACCGGAATATCGGCGTCTGGATACATCTTGATCAGTACGCCCCAGGAGCCGTGATCGAACCCCCACTCGTGGTCGAAGCGCACCGGCGTCGGCGCGAGCGCATCGGCGATCTCCTGCGCCAGCGCGGGCGAGCCCGGCGCCGGATAGCGCGTGTCAAACAGCGCCTGCGGGAAGCCGCCGAAGTCGTGAATAGTGCGCGGATCTTCCATCGCCGTTACCGCCGTGCCGCGCGTGTACCAGTGCGCCGATACGGCGATGATGGCGCGCGGGCGCGGCAGCCTCTCGCCTGCCTGACGCCAGGCCTGGGTGTAGCGGTTCTCTTCCAGCACGTTCATCGGGCTGCCGTGACCTAAAAACAGCGCAGGCATCGTCTGTTGCATTGTTCATCCTCACTCATTTTCAATGGGACAACCATACTCCCTTTAACAGCGCCGGAAACGCGCATAAGCATGATGAAGAGCATCAGTGAATTTGAATAACTTTTGGCCGACACTTCTTTACCAAAAATAACTCGACCTTCCGTAGGGTTATCGCTAATTTTATGCGAATGATTATCATTAAGGAGAATGCGATGTCGGTTCCTTTGCTGCTTACCATTCTGGCTGGCGGCGCTACGTTTATCGGCGCACTGGTCGGCGTGCTGGGTCAGAAGCCCTCTAACCGCATGCTGGCGTTCGCGCTCGGCTTCGCCGCCGGCATCATGCTGCTGATTTCGCTAATGGAGATGTTGCCGACCGCGCTGCGTACCGAGGGGATATCGCCGATTCTTGGATACGGCATGTTTATGCTGGGCCTGATCGGCTATTTCGCGCTGGATCGCCTGCTGCCGCATCAGCATCCGCAGGATTTGATGACGGCGCAGCGCCATCCGGCGAAGCTGCGACGCACGGCGATCCTGCTGACGCTGGGCATCAGCCTGCATAACTTTCCTGAAGGCGTCGCCACCTTTGTCACCGCCAGCAGCGATATGGAGCTGGGGCTGGGCATCGCGCTGGCGGTGGCAATCCACAACATTCCCGAAGGTCTGGCGGTAGCCGGTCCGATGTACGCCGCGACCGGCTCGAAAAGCAAAGCGCTGTTCTGGGCCTGCGTCTCCGGCATGGCGGAGATCCTCGGCGGGCTGCTGGCGTTTGCGCTGCTCGGCCCGATGATGTCGCCGGTGGCGATCGCCGCAGTGATGGCGGCCGTCGCCGGTATTATGGTGGCGCTGTCGGTGGATGAGCTGATGCCGCTGGCGCGCGAGATCGATCCCCATAACAACCCGAGTTACGGCGTGTTGTGCGGCATGACGGTGATGGGTGCAAGCCTTGCGCTGCTGCAGGTAAGCGAGCTGGGCTGAGCGCCCTGGCTACAAACAAAACGGGCCGCTAAGCGGCCCGTTTTTCGTTGGTCAGCAGCGCAGCTTAGCTGGCCTGACGCGTCTCATGCGCGCGGCGATACGCCACCAGGTCTTCAATGGTGACGACCGGCATATTGTTCGCTTTGGCAAAGGTGATAGCTTCCGGCGCGTGCGCCATGGTGCCGTCGTCATTGGTCAGTTCACACAGTACGCCCGCTGGCTTAAAGCCCGCCAGCGTCACCAGATCGATGGTCGCTTCGGTATGACCACCGCGTGACAATACGCCGCCGTCGCGCGCGCGCAGCGGGAAGACGTGGCCAGGACGATTAAGATCGCTCGGCCTGGCGTTATCGGCAATCGCCGCGCGAATGGTGGTGATGCGATCTTGTGCGGATACGCCGGTGGTAACCCCTTCGGCAGCCTCAATGGTCACGGTAAAACCGGTGCCGTAGGCGCTGGTGTTGGTCTCCACCATCATCGGCAGCTCAAGCTGCTGACGGCGTTCTTCGGTCAGGCAAAGGCAGACAATGCCGCTGCCGTGACGAATGGTCAGCGCCATCTGCTCAACGGTCATGGTTTCCGCAGCGAAGATCATATCGCCTTCGTTTTCACGGTCTTCGTCGTCGAGCACCATCACGCCGCGTCCCTCACGGAGCGCAGCAACTGCACGTTCTACACGCTGTTCCGGCGTGCCAAATTCAGAAAGAAGCGTCTGATTCATGGTAATAAAACCTTATAAAATATATGAGTTACCAGAATCAGGGCGAGCTTAGGAGTGATGTCATCAAGACATGGCAATAACGCGAAGCGGGCGTAGCCCGGCAGATGTCGTTACCCTCTCCCATCCGGACTTTAACCGTCGGCCCCGGAATTACACCGGATCTGCTGACCTTCCCGTTACCGGGAAGCGCTCGCGGGCTTTCAGCTCACGCTGATTTACCGCCGGTGGGGAATTTCGCCCCGCCCTGAGAATAAGCAAAATCACTATAGCGCCATTCAACTGGTCGGGCAATCAACAAAACCGCAAATGCTTTTGCATTTCAGGCTGTAGATAAGGCTCAACAGCGGCAGACAGGGTCCGAAGAGCAAAGCGTCTCGCGTCAGGGACAAAAACGCAGGGAGCGTTTTTGAACAACGCAGCGCGTTGGCCCGGCGACGGGCGCACCTCAAGGATGAGGGGCGTATTTACGCGAGCCGAGCGGGCAAGGATGCCGGGTTTTGCGTCTTTGCGATCGGGCCCTGTCTGCCGCCTGGCGCATTATTCATCACCGCGTACGTTTTGCATTTCCTGCCGTGTCGATTTCGGGTTTAACCTTTTCGTTTCAGGCATTACACTTATCCATTATCAGGATCCACCCCCTGCTGTCCCCAGCAACACGAAACCAGGAAATCATCATGATCGACACGAAAAAAATTGAACAACTTGCGCGTCAGGTGCACGAGGCGATGCCGAAAGGGATTCGTGAATTTGGCGACGATGTCGAAAAGAAAATTCGCCAGGTTCTGCAGGCGCAGCTGACGCGTATGGATTTGGTCAATCGCGAAGAGTTCGATGTGCAGACGCAGGTGCTGCTGCGCACTCGTGAAAAGCTGGCTGCGCTGGAGCAGCGTCTGGCGCAGCTGGAAAGCCATCAGCCTTCCGCGCCCGCTCCGGCGGTCGTGACGCCCGATCCGGCAGGCAAGATCGACACCCCGCAGTAAGCTTTACGGCGGGCGCGATGCGCCCGCCCGCATTACTACTCGCCGCGAATGGTTTTAATAATGTTGGTGGTAGAGATGCCATCCTCAAAATTCAGCACGCGCACGTCGCCGCCGTTGGCCCACACCTCTTTGCTGCCCGCGATATCTTCCGGCTTGTAATCGCCGCCTTTTACCAGCAGATCCGGCAACACGCTGGCGATCAAGCGCTGCGGCGTATCCTCTTCAAACGCCACCACCCAGTCCACCGCCTCCAGCGCGCCGAGCACAATCATGCGATTGATCAGCGGATTTACCGGTCGGCTGCTGCCTTTCAGGCGCTTGGTTGAGGCGTCGCTGTTGACCGCCACAATCAGGCGGTCGCCCAGCTTGCGCGCATTGGCCAGGTAAGAGACGTGGCCCGCGTGCAGAATATCGAATACGCCGTTGGTCATCACGACTTTCTCGCCGCGCTTGCGCGCCTGCTCGACCGCGATTTTAAGCTGCGCTTCATTCATGATGCCAAAGCCCTCTTCGGGACGCGCATGAATGGCGTTTTCCAGCTCGACCGGACTGACGGTTGAGGTGCCCAGCTTGCCGACCACGACGCCCGCCGCCGCGTTCGCCATAAAGCAGGCATCTTCAAGGGCGTCGCCCGCCGCCAGCGTCGCCGCCAGCACGCCGATGACCGTATCGCCCGCGCCGGTCACGTCGAACACTTCCTGCGCCTGCGTCGGCAGATGCAGCGGCGCTTTGCCAGGCTGCAGCAGCGTCATGCCGTTTTCGGAGCGCGTCACCAGCAGCGCGGAGAGCTCATAATCCGCCACCAGCTGCATGCCACGGCTGACGATCTCCTCTTCGTTTTTACATTTGCCGACCACCGCTTCGAACTCTGACAGGTTAGGCGTCAGCAGCGTCGCGCCGCGATAGCGCTCAAAGTCGGTGCCTTTGGGGTCGATCAGCACCGGCACGTTCGCCTCGCGCGCCAGGCGAATCATGGTCTGCACGCTGGCGAGCGCCCCTTTTGCATAGTCGGAGAGCACCAGCGCGCCGGCGGTCGCCAGCGACTGACGCAGCCGCTGATGGATCGGCTCGGGATCGACCTGCTCGAACCCCTCTTCAAAATCGAGGCGCAGCAGCTGCTGGTTGCGCGACAGCACGCGCAGTTTGGTGATGGTGGGATGGGTTTTGACCGCCACGAAGTCACAGCGAACGTTAACGTTTTTCAGCGTTTCGCTCAGCACGCGCGCCGCGTCATCTTCGCCGGTTAAGCCAATCAGCTGCGAGGCGGCGCCCAGCGCTGCAATGTTCATCGCCACGTTTGCCGCGCCGCCGGGACGCTCTTCGATAGCGTCCACTTTTACCACCGGCACCGGCGCTTCAGGAGAGATACGGCTGGTTGGGCCATACCAGTAGCGATCCAACATCACATCGCCTACGACCAGTACCGAAGCACGGTCGAACGCGGGCAAAGTAACTTTCATTCCAGACACTCCAGACTGCAGTAAAAATAGTGCGCGGATGATAGCACAGATGCGATCTGCGCTATCAACAGGCGCTTTATGGTGCGCGCGGCAGCGCCAGCCAGCGCTGCCAGCTCGCCATCACGGTTTGTCGCTCGGTGGTGAAGGCGTCCGGCTCAACGTGGCCGGGCAGCTCCTGCAGCGCCAGATGGTGCAGCGCGTCCCGCAGCGTCACGTAGGCATGCGTCAACGCCTGCGCCTCCTCCTCCGGCATTTTGTCGTAGCGCGCCGCCAGTTCGAAAATGCGCACGTTATCGGACCAGCGCGTCAGTCCGGGCTGCTCGGCGGCCCAGGCTAAGACAAAATATTGTGCAATGAATTCAATATCGGTAATGCCGCCCTCATCGGTTTTGATCTCCCAGCGCCCTTTGTGCCTGTTGCTGAGGTGCGCGCGCATTTTTTCGCGCATCTCGCGCACCTCTTTTTGCAGCGTCTCCGGCGCGCGCGGCAGGCAGAGAATGGCGCGGCGAATAGCGTTAAAGCGCCCTGCAAGCGTCTCATCGCCAAACACCACGCGGGCGCGCACCAGCGCCTGATGCTCCCAGGTCCAGGCCTCGTGGCGCTGATATTCGTCAAAGGCGTCAAAGGTGCTGACCAGCATGCCTGCGGCACCGGAAGGCCGCAGTCGTGCGTCCACTTCGTAGAGGATCCCGGAGGCGGTGCGCGTGCTGAAGAGATGCATAATGCGCTGCGCCAGCCGCAGATAGAACTGACGGCCGTCGATGCTGCGCTCGCCATCGGTAACCGTCTCTGCCGGACAGTCGTGCAGAAACACCAGGTCGAGATCGGAGCTGTAGCCCAGCTCCCAGCCGCCCAGCTTGCCGTAGCCCAGCACCGCGAAGCCGCGCTCGGCCTCGTTTTTAAGATGCTGCGGCCGGCCATAGCGCTGCACCATCATCTGCCAAGCCTGCTGCACCACCGATTCGATAATAGCTTCCGCCAGCCATGTTAAGTGATCGCTCACTTTCATGACCGGCAGCGTACCGGCGATATCCGCTGCCGCAATGCGCAGCAGCTGCGCCTGTTTGAACTGGCGTACCGCCTCCAGCTGCTGCTCTTCATCATCGACCGGGATGCGCATCAGATACTGGCGCAGCTCGTCGCGATAGGCGTCGGTGGCGGTCGGCTGATAGAGCGTGGCGGGATCGAGCAGCTCATCCAGCAGCAGCGGATAGCGCGCCAGCTGGCTGGCGATCATCGGCGACGCCGCGCACAGGCGGATCAGGTGCCGCAGGGCGCCGTGATATTCGGTAAGAAGCTCCAGATAGGTGCTGCGCGTGAGCACGCCCAGCAGTAGCGGAACAAGGCGGCTGAAGGTGACCGCGGCGTCGTCGCGCGGGCAGACCTCGCTCAGCAGCCGCGGCATCAGCTGGTCGATCGCCAGCCGTCCACGCGGTCCGATGGTGCGGCGGCTGAGGTCCTGGCGAAAATCGTCCAGCGCGCGATGCAGCGCCCGGCGCTGTTCATCGTCAAGCTGCGGCACCAGCGGCGCCAGCTCGGCATCTTCGAGCGAGTCCTGCCACATGCTGCTGAACTCCAGCAGCTCCGGCTGATCGCCGATCTCGGGAATATCTTCGCCGATTAGCTCGTCAAAAATGGCGCGCACCGCCGCCATATGGGTTCCAAGCTGCGCCGTCAGCGCGGGCCAGCTCTCGGCGTTCATCGCCCAGGCGAGCCGCACGCGGTTAAGCGCATCGCCCGGCAGCGTCTGGGTCTGTTCATCATTAAGGCTTTGCAGCAGATTCTCCAGACGACGCAGGAAGAGGTAAGCGTCGCGCAGCGTTGCGACCTGCTCCGCCGTCAGCAGCCCCAGCTCGCCGATGGCGGCAAGCGTCGGCAGCAGGGAACGCAGCTGTAGCGAGCGCTCACGTCCGCCGCGTATCAGCTGAAAGACCTGCACGATAAATTCGGTTTCGCGAATGCCGCCCGCGCCCAGCTTGATATTGTTGGTTAGCCCGCGCCGCCGCACTTCGCGAGCGATCATGCTTTTCATATTGCGCAGCGACTGGATCACGCTGAAGTCAATATAGCGGCGATAGATAAAGGGGCGCAGCATCTGCTGTAGCTCCTGGCTCCAGCGATCCTGATCGTCGCCCATCAGGCGCGCCTTGACCATCGCATAGCGCTCCCAGTCGCGGCCCTGCTCCTGATAGTAATCCTCCAGCGCCGCGAAGCTCAGCACCAGCGGGCCGCTGTCGCCGAAAGGGCGCAGCCGCATATCGACGCGGTAGACGAAGCCGTCCATGGTGGGCTGATCCAGCACCTTGATCAGCCGCTGCCCCATGCGCGTAAAGAACTGCGCGTTATCCAGCTCGCGTCGTCCGCCGCGCGTCGCGCCATTTTCTGGCCAGGCGAAGATAAGGTCGATATCGGATGAGAAGTTAAGTTCGCCGCCGCCCAGTTTGCCCATGCCAAGGATCAGCATCGGCTGCGGCTCGCCCGCGCTGTTGCAGGGCGTGCCGAAATCCTGACAGCACGCCTGGTAAACCCAGTCGCGCGCCCGCCCGATCAGCACTTCAGCCAGCACGCTAAGCTGCTGCAGGCTCTGTTCGGTGCTGGCTTCGCCCAGACACTGCATCCAGGCGATCCGTACCAGCATGCGACGGCGAAACAGCCGCAGCGCGCGCATCAGCGCCGCCTCGCTCTCTACCGCGGTGAGATCGTCATCCAGCCAGCGCGCGTAGTGCTGCCACTCCTCCGGCTGCGGCGCCTGCTGCTGGATCGCCAGCCACCATTCCGGGTGACGCTGCAGGCTCTCGGCGATGAAATCACTGAACGCCAGCGCGGCACGCTGCGCGTCGGTTAAGGCGTCGGCGGCGACGCCAAGGCGCTCGGCCACGCTGGCCGCCTGCGCCTGTAATTCCGCGGGTAACTCTAACAACGTCTTTTCTCCCTGATGGGTCAGATCATCGTGGCGCGCTGCTGTTGAGCCAGAAGGCTGGCTGGCGGCTCGCCTGATTCGCCAGCGATCTCAGCCAGTGCTCCTGGTTTTGCGCAATAGACTGCTGCAGCTGCTGCCACGGCGCCAGCCAGACGGAAACGGCTTCCGCCGGATAGGCGCCAGCCAGCAGATGCACCGCCAGCAGCTGACGCGACAGGCGCGTCGCCTTGTCGTGATACTCATTCAGCTGCTGCACGTCGCTAAAAGTCTCTTTGAGATCGGCTGCGATGCGGCTCAGCATGATGTCGCTGAAACGCTTGAAGGAGCCGTCGAGCTTCGCCTGGCTTTTTGCATCGATCCAGCGCCGCCACTGCGACTCCACTAGCCAGTGAGTAAGTGCTAACTGGGTTTCAACGGAGAGCGGCGAGAAGCTCAGCGCCTGTACATCCTTAACCGGCTCGGCGAGGGTCTCTTCCAGCGTCGTGAGCTTCTGGCGCAGCTCGCTGCTCGCCTTGCGCGGCACCAGCGCGCCAAACAGCGAGAAAGCCTGACGCAGCGCTTCCAGCGCCTCAACCACGCTGCGCTGCGCATCGGCGTCGCCGCGCAGCCAGACCTCTTCGTGATATTGCCAGTGGCTCAGGGCGCTCGACATCGCGGTCACCATCCCCTCTTCCACCGTCGCTTTCGGTGCGGCCTTCAGCAGCGGGAAGGGGCGCAGCGGTCGCGGCGGATTGCCCTGCGCCAGCTGATAGCCGCGCGCCGCTTTGCTCAGGCTGCCCAGACGCAGGCCGCCGATGGCGACCAGCTCGCGGGCGAAGGTCATCATGTCGCCGCGCTGGCCGCTTTTCAGCTCCAGCTCAACCTCAAACAGATCTTCGCTCAGCGTCTCCGTGGCCACCGTACCGCGATCGAAGGCCACTTCCACTTCGCTTTCGCCGACCTGAACCAGCCAGGTTTCGCGCTGAAAATGGGTGCTAAAGAGCGGTTGCAGGCGCTGCTGCAGCGCGGCGACGTCGGTGCCCTGCGGCCAGACCTCGGCGGGCAGCCGGGCAATATCGAGCTTCGCCTCCGGCAAATCGATGTTATATTCCGCGCGCTGATGCAGGCCGCCGAGCGTTTTCCCGGCGCTCTTCAGCGTCATTTCATGGTGTCCGTCAACGCCGCGAATACGCAGGCCCATATCCCAGCGGCGCAGCTGGTTGTCATCCGTTTCAAAATAGGTGTTGATTAACGCCCGCGCGGCCTGATGCTGGTGCGGGTAAGCGGCGAGCGCCTGCGCCAGCTTGCTGGCGACGTCAGGCGTGGCAATGAACTTTAATTCAATTTCGATGGTCATAATTTTTTATTTAATACGCTGCTGGCACTTACGAGGGTTATCTGGCGAAGAGTAATGCACTGAAGGCGGGCTGTCTCGGCTTTCTTTGCGCTTTCGCTACCCTTTTCGCAGGGAAATGAGACCAGGATAGTTCTCATTCAGATTTATGCGAGGCGGTTCCAGACTGTGCCGGTAAATTTACAGACCCCCAAGCTAAAACGACATCGAATGAAAAAAATTGTAATCGCAGGCCTTACCTTGCTGGCTATCAGCACGCTCGCACCAGCCCATGCAGATGAAAAACGCTATATCTCCGACGAATTATCCACCTGGATTCGCAGCGGACCGGGCGATCAGTATCGCCTGCTCGGCAAGCTCAACGCGGGCGAAGAAGTGCAGCTGGTGCAGACCAACAACGATACCAACTACGGCCAGATCCGCGATTCGGAAGGCCGTACCGCCTGGATCCCGCTGTCGCAGCTTAGCGCCGAACCGAGCCTGCGCACCCGCGTGCCGCAGCTGGAGCAGCAGGTCAAAGATCTGACGGCAAAGCTGGGCAATATCGACAACAGCTGGAACCAGCGCACCGCCGAGATGCAGAACAAGGTCGCCAATAGCGACAGCGTCATCAACGGCCTGAAACAAGAGAACCAGAAGCTGAAAAACGAGCTGATCGTGGCGCAGAAAAAAGTCAACGCCGCCAACGTTCAGCTGGATGACAAGCAGCGCACCATCATTATGCAGTGGTTTATGTATGGCGGCGGCGTGCTGGGCGTCGGGCTGCTGCTGGGGCTGGTGCTGCCGCATATGGTGCCGCGCCGTAAGAAAAAAGATCGCTGGATGAATTAATTTTCCTGCGTTTTGCGTTTCATACGCCAGGGCATCCTTTGATGCCCTTTTCGTCATGCCTGCAATCTGGCCATTGTGTGCAACAATAGAGCAACAAGCGCGCTGAATGTTTCGCGGCGGATGTGCCGTCCGGCGCGCCTTTTTATTATCTCTGGAGTTGTTGAGTGAAGACGTATTTAGTAGGCGGCGCCGTTCGCGATGCGCTGTTAAAACTGCCGGTCAAAGACCGGGACTGGGTGGTAGTCGGCGCGACGCCGGAGTCGATGCTGGCGCAGGGTTTTCAGCAGGTCGGCCGCGATTTTCCGGTCTTTCTGCATCCGCAAAGCCGTGAAGAATACGCGCTGGCGCGTACCGAACGGAAAAGCGGCAACGGCTACACCGGCTTCGTCACCTGGTCCGCACCCGACGTGACGCTGGAGCAGGATCTGCAACGCCGCGATCTGACTATCAATGCCATCGCGCAGCGGGAAAACGGCGAGCTGATCGATCCCTTTCACGGCGAACGCGATCTGCAGGCGCGCCTGCTGCGCCACGTTTCCGACGCCTTTAACGAGGATCCGCTGCGCGTGCTGCGCGTGGCGCGCTTTGCCGCGCGCTTCGCTCACCTTAACTTTCGCATTGCCGATGAGACCCAGGCGCTGATGCGCCAGATGGCGGCCAGCGGCGAGCTGAGCCATCTCACCGCCGAGCGCGTCTGGAAGGAGACAGAGAAGGCGCTGACGTCGTGCAATCCGCAGGTCTATTTCCAGACGCTGCGCGACTGCGGCGCGCTTGAGGTGCTGTTTCCCGAGCTTGACAGGCTCTACGGCATTCCTGCGCCAGCGAGGTGGCATCCGGAGATCGATACCGGCGTGCATACCCTGATGACGCTGACGATGGCGGCGTCGCTGTCGGACGAGATCGACGTGCGTTTCGCCACGCTGTTTCACGACGTCGGCAAGGCGCTGACGCCGCCGGAGAAGTGGCCGAGCCATCACGGCCACGGCGCCGCGGGCGTGCCGCTGGTGGAGGCGATCTGCCAGCGCCTGCGCGTGCCCAACGCTATTCGCGACCTGGCGCTGATCGTCACGGAATTCCATGACGTGGTGCATACCATCGAACGTCAGTCAGCGGACGCTTTAGTGGCACTGTTCGACCGCATCGACGCCTGGCGCAAGCCGCATCGGGTTGAGCAAATCGCGCTGACCAGCGAGGCGGACGCGCGCGGTCGCGCTGGCCTTGAGAGCCTGCCCTATCCGCAGGGCGATTATCTGCGTCAGGCGTTCGCGCTGGCGCAGTCAGTGCCGACCAAAGCGGTTATCGAGGCGGGGTTCAAAGGGGCGGAGGTGAGAGAGGAGTTAACGCGGCGGCGTATCGCTGCCGTGGCGCAGGGCATTGCGGTGATGCGGCCAGCCTGATTGCTGGCCGCGCAGGCGTTACATAAAGATGGCGTAGACCGCTGCCGCCACAATAAAGCGGTAGATGGCGAAAGAGACAAACGAGATACGTTTAATCAGCTCCAGGAAGGCCTTGATCGCAATCAGCGCCACGACGAAGGCGGTGACGAAGCCGACGGCAAACATCGGGAAATCGTTCATCGTCAGGAAGCCGATGCTTTTATAGAGATCGAGGACGGTGGCGCCCATCATCATCGGCACGGCGAGGATAAACGAGAACTCCGACGCCGCGTAGCGGCTGACGCCCATCAGCATGCCGCCGGAAATGGTGGCGCCGGAGCGAGAGAAGCCCGGCCAGAGCGCGAGACACTGGAAGCAGCCGATCATAAAGGCCTGCCGATAGGTGATGTCGTCAATGCCTACCGCTTTCGGCTGTTTCGGCTTCAGGTATTCCGCAGCCAGCAGCAGCACGCCGCCGACCACCAGCGCGTACATAACGTTAATGGGATTAAACAGCGTTTTAATCTGGTCATGCAGCAGCAGCCCGATGACCACCGCGGGGATCATGCCCAGCAGGATATGGATCAGCGTCAGATGGCCGCGTCCTACCCCTTCATGCTTCACTTCACCGAAGTGAATGCCGATCAAACCAAACAGACGACGCCAGAACATCACCACGACGGCGAGGATCGATCCGAGCTGAATGACCACTTCAAAAGTTTCGGCTTTATCGCCTTCGAACCCCAGCAGGTGGCCGACAATAATCATGTGCCCCGTGGAGGAGACCGGCAAAAACTCCGTCAGCCCCTCCACGATGCCCAGGATTGCAGCCACCCAAAGCTGATGAATATCTGCCATCACATTTTCCTTATATCCGTTTCAAACCCATTAAAAAGGCGGTCGCGCGTCTGCTTCCGCCTGAAATTTTACCATCGCCTGCCTGAGGGAAACCTTAAGGCTTGCGGCGACCTGTGCGCTTCACAACGCAACGGCGACCGTTATGACAGACAATAATTTGGTTTGGTTTCATTGTGATGGCAATCACAACGTATTCATTTAGGAATAGTCCCGCGCTCGATGCGCACACCCACCTGGCTGGCCTGCGCCACCGCGCCCGGTTTGGCGACTTTAATGCGCACGCCAGGCGTGCTGAAACGGGTCATCAGCAGGTCCGCGATTTCTTCCGCTACCCGCTCCACCAGCGCGAAGCGCGTGCCGCTCAGGTGCGTGAGGATCGCCTCAGAAACGTCGGCATAGCTCAGACAGTCGTTTACATCGTCGCTGCGCGCCGCCAGCCGGTTGTCCCACGCCATTTCGACATCGAGCACCAGCTTCTGCTGAATGCCCTGTTCCCAGTCGTAAACGCCAATGGTGGTGTACACCGTGAGTTGTTCGATAAAAACGATATCCATGATGACACTCTCTGTTTTTGGCTAAGCCGGATACCACTTCCGGCATATAATGCGTATTATCCACGGTTCATGAAGACAAAACGACCCTAAAGGAAACGGTACGGTAATATGAGTGCTATCGCGCCTGGTATGATTTTTTTCGCCTATCTTTGCGGTTCGATTTCGAGCGCCATTCTGGTCTGCAAAATCGCCGGACTGCCCGATCCGCGTACTCAGGGTTCAGGCAATCCTGGCGCGACCAATGTGTTGCGCATCGGCGGCAAAGCCGCTGCGGCCTGCGTTTTGGTTTTCGATATTCTCAAAGGCATGGTGCCAGTCTGGCTGGCCTATCTGCTGCATCTCGCGCCGCTTTACCTTGGCCTTACCGCAATCGCAGCCTGTCTCGGCCATATCTATCCGGTCTTTTTTCGCTTTCGCGGCGGTAAAGGCGTCGCCACCGCGCTGGGCGCCATCGCGCCGATCGGCTGGGACTTAACCGGGCTGATGACCGGCACCTGGCTGCTGACGGTGCTGCTGAGCGGCTATTCATCGCTGGGCGCCATCGTCAGCGCGCTGATTGCGCCTTTCTACGTCTGGTGGTTTAAGCCGCAGTTCACCTTTCCGGTATCGATGCTGTCATGCCTGATTTTGCTGCGTCATCACGACAATATTCAGCGGCTGTGGCGCGGGCAGGAGAGTAAAATCTGGAAGCGCAAGAAAGCGCGCGACGAAGAGAAGAAATAAAGACTGTTCTGTTTTACGGTCGGGAGCCGACGCAGGTGAGACGGCCCGATCGCAAAGACGCAAAAAGCGGCATCCTGCCAGCTCGGCCCGCGACATCCCTGTCGCGGAACGCTTTGCTCCTCGGTCCGTCTCACCCGCTTGCGAAGTTTAGCTGCCGTCGGTAAGAAAAATAGCGCCGTTATCTTAATGGCTTTCAATAGCCGGCAGTTCCGCCAGCGGCCAGCGAGGGCGTACGCTGACGCCCAGCCCGCCGCGCGTGCCGCCCTTCAGACGCACCATGCCCGCATAGGCGATCATCGCGCCGTTGTCGGTGCAGAACTCAGGACGGGCATAGAAGACTTCTCCGCCGCGTGCCTGCATCATCTGCGCCATCCGCTCACGCAGCGTGCGGTTGGCGCTGACGCCGCCCGCGATCGCCAGCCGCTTAAAGCCGGTTTGCTCCAGCGCGCGCTTGCACTTGATCATCAGGGTATCGACCACCGCATCCTCGAAGGCGCGGGCGATATCGGCGCGCGTTTGCGCGTCGTCCGCATTCTCGCGAATGGTATTGGCGGCAAAGGTCTTCAGGCCGGAAAAGCTAAAGTCGAGTCCGGGGCGATCGGTCATCGGACGCGGGAAGGTAAAACGTCCCGCCACGCCCTGCTGCGCCATTTTCGACAGCATCGGGCCGCCGGGATAGTCGAGCCCTAACAGCTTGGCGGTTTTGTCGAAGGCTTCCCCTGCGGCGTCGTCGATAGACTCGCCCAGCAGCGCATATTCGCCGATGCCGGTGACGCTAATCAGCTGGGTATGGCCGCCCGATACCAGCAGCGCCACAAACGGGAACTGCGGCGGATTCTCTTCCAGCATCGGCGCCAGCAGATGCCCTTCCATATGGTGTACCGGCACCGCAGGCACCTTCCACGCGAAGGCGAGCGAGCGGCCGATAGTGGCCCCGACCAGCAGCGCGCCGACCAGCCCAGGCCCCGCCGTATAGGCGACGGCGTCGATCTGCTGCGGCTGCAGGTTCGCCTGTTTCAGCGCCGCCTGTATCAGCGGCACGGTTTTGCGCACATGATCGCGCGACGCCAGTTCCGGCACCACGCCACCATAATCGGCGTGCAGTTTCACCTGGCTGTAAAGCTGATTGGCGAGCAGGCCCGCTTCGTCATCATAGATTGCGATGCCGGTTTCATCGCAGGATGTTTCAATACCCAGAATTCGCATAGCGCTTACCCCTTACTTGCGGCGCGCAGTGTAGCATAGCCACGCCCGCGTTCGTCGACGCTTTCGCTGCAAAAAGTGATTTCGTGGCGCGCAAAGAGTGCGCTATACTCCGCACCCTTGAAATAAACCGGCAGCCGCATCGGCAAACGCTCCTGTTGGTTCTTAATTGTCCATGGTGCTTTACAAACCAACTCGCGTTGGAGTAAAATGCTGCACCATTTTGAAATGTGCTGGCGCCGCAGTCAGCAGCAAAAACCGAATTTTATCGAGGTGAGAGTTACATGCCGGTAATTAAAGTACGTGAAAACGAGCCATTCGACGTAGCACTGCGTCGCTTCAAGCGTTCCTGCGAGAAAGCAGGCGTTCTGGCTGAAGTTCGTCGTCGTGAGTTCTATGAAAAACCGACCACAGAACGTAAGCGCGCTAAAGCGTCTGCAGTTAAGCGTCACGCCAAGAAACTGGCTCGCGAAAACGCACGCCGCACTCGTCTGTACTAAGTTCTTCCGGAGGTTCGCCTCCACCGCGTGTTAAACGCAGACAGAGTCAAGTAAGAGGCCGTGCTTTCCGAAGGGAAGCGCGGCTTGTTGCCGTTTATGAGCTGAAAAACTGGGGCTTATGGCTGGAAGAATCCCGCGCGTTTTTATCAATGATCTGCTTGCCCGCACGGATATCGTGGATCTTATCGATGCCCGCGTTAAGCTGAAAAAGCAGGGCAAGAACTTCCACGCGTGTTGTCCCTTCCACAATGAGAAAACCCCCTCTTTCACCGTAAACGGCGAGAAGCAGTTTTATCACTGTTTCGGCTGCGGCGCGCACGGCAACGCCATCGACTTTTTGATGAATTACGATCGGCTGGAATTTGTCGAGAGCATCGAAGAGCTGGCAACGCAGCATGGTCTGGAAGTGCCCTACGAAGCGGGCAGCGGCCCGAGCCAGATGGAGCGTCATCAGCGCCAGAGCCTCTACCAGCTGATGGAGAGCCTTAACGGGTTTTATCAGCAGAGCCTGACGCAGTCTAATGCGCGCGCGGCGCGCGACTATCTCAGCAACCGCGGCTTAAGCGCCGAGGTGATTGAGCATTTCGCTATCGGCTTCGCGCCGCCGGGCTGGGATAACGTTTTAAAGCGCTTCGGCGGCAATAAAGAGGATCGCGAGTCCCTGATGGAAGCCGGCATGCTGGTCTCCAACGATAAGGGCCGCACCTATGACCGCTTTCGCGAGCGCGTCATGTTTCCGATCCGCGACAAGCGCGGACGCGTAATTGGTTTCGGCGGCCGCGTGCTGGGCAACGATACGCCCAAGTACCTGAACTCGCCGGAAACCCCGATTTTCCATAAGGGCCGTCAGCTTTACGGCCTGTATGAAGCGCAAAAGCATCATCCGCAGCCTGCACGCCTGCTAGTGGTGGAAGGCTATATGGACGTGGTGGCGCTGGCGCAGTTCGGCATTGATTATGCCGTGGCGTCGCTGGGCACCTCCACAACGGCGGAGCATATCCAGCTGCTGTTCCGCAGCACCGATACCGTGATCTGCTGTTACGACGGCGACCGCGCGGGTCGGGAAGCCGCCTGGCGCGCGCTGGAAACCGCATTGCCTTACATGAATGACGGACGTCAGCTACGCTTTATGTTTTTGCCGGACGGCGAAGATCCGGACACGCTGGTGCGTAAAGAGGGTAAAGAGGCGTTTGAAGCGCGTATGGAGCAGGCGATGCCGCTCTCCTCTTTCCTGTTCGACTCGCTGCTGCCGCAGGTCGATCTGAGCACGCGCGACGGTAAAGCGCGCCTGAGCACGCTGGCCCTGCCGCTGATTAGCCAGATCCCCGGCGAGACGCTGCGCATCTATATGCGTCAGGAACTGGGTAATAAACTCGGGATTCTTGACGATAACCAGTTAGAGAAGCTGATGCCCAAGCTGGCACCCAGCGGCGCCGCGCCGACAGCGCCGCCGCTAAAGCGCACCACGATGCGCGTGCTGGTGGCGCTGCTGGTGCAAAACCCGCATCTTGCAACCCTGGTGCCGACGCTTGAAGGGTTGTCGCAGGTAAAGATGGCGGGCCTGCAGCTGTTTACTGAATTAGTGAGTCGCTGCACTGAGAATCCTGGATTGACGACCGGACAGCTACTAGAGTTATATCGCGGCACAAATTTTAGCCAGACGCTTGAAACCTTAGCCACGTGGAACCACATGATAGTGGATGAGGAAGTTGAAGCGGTGTTTCACGACTCGCTGGCGAGCATTTACGACGCCGCGCTTGAACAACGTCTTGAAGAGCTGATCGCTCGCGATCGCACCCAGGGTTTAAGCGCGGAAGAGCGCCGTGAATTCTGGACATTAAGCCAGGCGCTGGCGAAAAAGTAGAATGTCACTGGGTCAGAATGTTGCGCGTAGCGAAAAGCGCATCTCTGGCCCATTCGTTTCTGGGGCAATGCGCCGCAAGCCGAGGCTAAGCGACGCGATAAGCCAGGCCGGAGACGTGACGAATTTGGCATTACGCCGCGCGCGCTGTTAGTACGACTGGGTAAAGAAGCCGGCCCAGTTCAGAGCGCGCTGGCAGGGCCCAGGCGAGAAAGTCAGATAGTCCAGAACAGACTCTTAGCGGGCAAGGCGAGAAAGCCTACCGTTCAGAGCGCAAGGTAGCAGGGCCGTCGGCGGTGAAGTCAGACAGGCCAGAACGCACAGTAACAGAGGCGTAGCCGTCGCAGCCAGTTTTCGTTCTGCCAGCGCGCAGCACCCGGAGCGTACTGAAGTACGTGAGGAGTGCGAGCACTGCCAGAACGGAAACTGGCAAGTAAGGTAGCCTCGAACAGAATACAAAGCGGCTTAAGTGCCGATATATAAGGGGCAAAAGCCCTGGCCGCGACGAAGGCAGCGGCAATAATACAACGCCTTCACTGTTATAGTTGGCTCGCTGCCGACCGACACCAATCTAATTAACAGAAGTGTGGATACCGTCTTATGGAGCAAAACCCGCAGTCACAGCTTAAGCTGCTTGTCACCCGTGGTAAGGAGCAAGGCTATCTGACCTATGCTGAGGTCAATGACCATCTGCCGGAAGATATCGTCGACTCCGATCAGATCGAAGACATCATCCAGATGATTAACGATATGGGCATTCAGGTGGTGGAAGAAGCCCCTGACGCCGACGATCTGATGCTGAATGAAAACAGCACCGATACTGACGAAGATGCCGCGGAAGCCGCCGCTCAGGTGTTATCCAGCGTAGAATCTGAAATTGGCCGCACCACCGACCCGGTGCGCATGTATATGCGCGAGATGGGTACCGTTGAGCTGCTGACGCGCGAAGGCGAAATCGACATCGCCAAGCGTATCGAAGACGGTATCAACCAGGTTCAGTGTTCCGTTGCGGAATACCCGGAAGCCATTACCTATCTGCTGGAGCAGTACGACAAAGTTGAAGCGGGCGAATCTCGCCTCTCCGACCTGATCACCGGCTTTGTGGATCCAAACGCTGAAGAAGATCTGGCGCCTACCGCCACCCACGTCGGCTCTGAGCTGTCTCAGGAAGACCGCGACGACGACGAAGATGAAGACGAAGAGAGCGAAGACGACAGCTCCGACGACGATAACTCTATCGATCCGGAACTGGCGCGCGAGAAGTTCGTCGAGCTGCGCACGCAGTATGAAACGACCCGCCTTGTTATCAAGAGCAAAGGTCGCAGCCATGCTGATGCAGTAACGGAGATTCAGAACCTTTCTGACGTCTTTAAGCAGTTCCGCCTGGTGCCGAAGCAATTCGACTACCTGGTGAACAACATGCGCGAAATGATGGAGCGCGTGCGTACGCAAGAGCGCATCATCATGAAGCTGTGCGTTGAACTGTGCAAAATGCCGAAGAAAAACTTCATCACGCTGTTTACCGGCAACGAAACCAGCGAGAGCTGGTTCAAAGCCGCGCTGGCCATGAATAAACCCTGGTCAGAGAAGCTGAAGGAAGTGGAAGAAGATGTGATGCGCTGCCTGCAGAAACTGCATCAGATCGAAGAAGAGACCGGCCTGACCATCGAGCAGGTCAAAGATATCAACCGTCGCATGTCTATCGGCGAAGCGAAAGCGCGTCGTGCGAAGAAAGAGATGGTGGAAGCGAACCTGCGTCTGGTGATTTCAATTGCGAAAAAATATACCAACCGCGGTCTGCAGTTCCTCGATCTGATTCAGGAAGGCAACATCGGCCTGATGAAAGCGGTTGATAAATTTGAATACCGTCGTGGTTACAAGTTCTCGACCTATGCAACCTGGTGGATCCGTCAGGCGATCACCCGCTCTATCGCCGACCAGGCGCGTACCATCCGTATTCCGGTGCATATGATTGAGACCATCAACAAGCTCAACCGTATCTCGCGCCAGATGCTGCAGGAGATGGGCCGCGAGCCGACGCCAGAAGAGCTGGCCGAGCGCATGCTGATGCCGGAAGACAAGATCCGCAAGGTGCTGAAAATCGCCAAAGAGCCTATCTCCATGGAGACGCCGATTGGCGACGACGAAGATTCGCATCTGGGCGACTTTATCGAAGACACCACGCTGGAGCTGCCGCTCGACTCTGCGACCTCCGAGAGCCTGCGTTCAGCTACCCATGACGTGCTGGCGGGCCTGACCGCGCGCGAAGCCAAAGTGCTGCGCATGCGTTTCGGCATCGATATGAACACCGACCATACGCTGGAAGAGGTGGGCAAACAGTTTGACGTTACGCGTGAGCGTATTCGTCAGATTGAGGCGAAAGCGCTGCGTAAGCTGCGCCACCCGAGCCGTTCGGAAGTGCTGCGTAGCTTCCTGGACGACTAATCCGCTCGCGTTAAAAAAACCCCGGCTCGCCGGGGTTTTTTATTGCCCTTTTTTCGCTGCCGGCTATTTCACGCCCTGCTGCAGCGCATCATAGAGCTGCCGGTATGCCGCGACGATCTCATCGAGCGAGGCGCGATTCAGCCCGCTGGGATTAGGCAGCACCCAGACCTGGGTTTTACCCATAAAAATGCCCTGCAAGCCCCACTCCACCTTGCGCTGATTAAAAGCGCGCTTGAAGGCGTCCTTGCCGAGGATCGCCAGCACGCGCGGCTGGTAGTTGAGCACCTTGTCGGTCAGGCGCGCGCCGCCGTCGCGCAGCTCTTCAGCGGCCAGCTGGTTCGCCTGCACGGTGGGACGCTCAACCAGCATGGTGATGCCGCAGCCGGTCTCCAGCAGCCGCTGCTCCTCTTCGGGCCGGAGCTGCTCGCGGGTAAAGCCAGCCAGCCAGAGCACCTTCCAGAAGCGGTTGCCGGGATGGGCGAAGTGATAGCCGGTGTGCGCCGTGGAGTGGCCAGGATTAATGCCGCAGAACAGCACTTCCAGACCGGGCGCGATGATATCGCTGATGTTGTGCTCGCTCATGCCGCCTGCTCCAGCCCGGTGCGGCGCTTCAGCGCCTGACGGCTGCGCGCCAGCAGGGTTGCAGAGAGCGTTTTATCCGGGCAGGCGCGCGCCAGCGCCAGCGCGCCGACCATTTCAGCCAGCAGGCTGCTGGCGAGCGCCTCGGCGTCGCGCTGCCCCAGCTCGGCAAGCAGCTCGCCTAACCGCCGCAGCATCGACGTCACGCCCTGGGTAAAGATCGCTTTCGCCTCTTCCGGCAGATGGCCAACCTCGCTGACCAGCGCGGGCATCGGGCAGCCCTCGGCGCGACAGTCGCGATGCGACTCTGACAGGTAGTAGTCGATCAGCGCGTTCAGCTGCGTGGCGGGATCGGCGCCCTGCCACAGCGGCGCCATACGCTGCGTCGAGTCGGTGAACATTTCGGCGATAACCGCCTGCACCAGCGCCTCGCGCGAGTCGAAGTGCGCATAGAAGCCGCCATGCGTCAGCCCGACGCGCTTCATCAGCGCCGCCACGCCAATGCTTTCCGTGCCGCATTCGCGCATCACCCGTGCCGCCTCATTCAGAATGCGCTGCCGCGTGCGCGCCTTATGGCTATGTTTATCCATCGCTCGTTTCCCGCTGATAGTTTCTGCTGTTCATAGTAATTATTACGACCATCATATTCCAGCTTGACGATGCATATGACGATCGTCATATTAACTACAAATATGACAACCATCATACAACAGGGGTTTATTATGTCAGCATCATCGCAAGGCTTTGCTTTAATCACTGGCGCATCCAGCGGTATCGGCGCCACCTACGCTCAGCGCCTCGCGGCGCGCGGCTACGATCTGATTCTGGTGGCGCGCGACCAGTCCCGGCTGGAGACGCTGGCGCAGACGCTGCAACAGCAGCATCAGATTGAGGCGCGTATCCTGCGCGCCGATCTGACCGATACAGCTGATTTGCAGCGCGTCGAGCAGGAGCTGCGATTCAACACGGCGATTACGCTGCTGGCGAATAACGCCGGTATGAGCGTGGACGGCGAGTTTATCGACGCCGATATCGATCGTATTCAGACCATGCTGGCGCTCAACATCATCGCCCCTACCCGCCTGGCGCATGCGGCGGCCAATGCGTTTCGCGCACGCGGACGCGGCGTGATTATCAATGTCGCCTCGGTGCTCTCGCTGACGCATGAGATGTTCAACGGCGCTTATAACGGCAGCAAATCTTTTGTGCTGACGCTGACCCGCTCAATGCAGCGCGAGCTGACGAACAGCGGCGTCCAGGTGCAGGCTGTGCTGCCAGGTGTGACGCGTACGGAGATCTTTGACCGCTCCGGCACGTCGATCGATGGGGTGCCAGCCAGCATGATTATGGAAGTGGAAGAGATGGTGGATGCCGCGCTGGCGGGACTGGAGGCGGGCGAAGCGGTGACTATCCCGGCGCTGGAGGAGATCGCGCTGTGGCAGGAGTATGACCGGGCGCGCGGCGCGATGCTGCCCTATCTTTCGCTGAGCCAGTCGGCGTCTCGCTATCGCGATTGAGAGATTGGTGCTTAACATTTTCAGTTGGGAATGTGGGCATGAGTCAGGTTAAAGGCGGATCGGAGCATGTTTGCCTGGCCGCCTTTTCTGTACGTAACAGGTAAAATCTGACCGCGTGTTCTGGAAATGTTTAGTTTAATCAAGTACTCAAGTGATGGACGTTTTTTCAGCATCCGGCGCGTGAGTGCTGGATCGCTCTAAACAGATACATTATAATCCCCGCTCCGCTGGCCCCTTAGCTCAGTGGTTAGAGCAGGCGACTCATAATCGCTTGGTCGCTGGTTCAAACCCAGCAGGGGCCACCAAATTTAAGCTGTTTTATCAGCAGATTAGAGCCACCTTTCAGGGTGGCTTTTTTGTTGGTCACGTTGCCATTGGCAGCAAAATAGCAACAGATTTTTTCTTACCTTTCCCGGTAGGTACTTTCCTGCAGCGTCTTCACCATCGGATCGGACTCCAGCGCCAGCACGCGGCGCACCGCCGCCTGCTCCTCCGTTGGGTAGAGCGCGATCAGCGCCTCTTTGCGCTCGGCCAGCAGGGTTTCAAAGTCCGGCACCTCAATCACTTCAGGCGCGGGCAGCTGGGAAAGGTCAATTACTGCCACTGTTCACCCCCGTTAAAACAGACATGGCAACCGACGAGCCGTCATCCCGCTGGCCGGTCAGTTCAACCACCATTGAGCCGTCAAAGGCGCTGGTAATGTTTACGGTGTTCAGCCTGATGCGCGGCTCCCAGCGGCTGAGCGCGGTATACACCGCAGCCATCACCTGCAGGCGGATCACGTCGTTTTGTGGCTGGTCAATCAGCACCGACAGCAGCGAGCCGTATTCCCGGCGCTGCAGCCGGCTGCCTTCCGGCGTCATAAGAATGTCGCGCACGCTCTGCCGGATATGGTCGATGTCGGTGATCGCCTCGCCTGTGTCGCGGTTCATGCCGAGATACATCATTGCGGACCTCCTGACATATCGCTGCCGGACGTCACGCCGCCGTGCTGATGGGTATGCACCACGACGCCGTTTGAACTCATGCCGCCACCACCCTGCGTCACCGCACCTTTCATCACGGTTTCGCTGTTGATCCGGGTCTGGCCAGCGTCCACGCCAAACTGCTCAGTGATGAGCTGAATCCCGTCGGCCGCCTCTATGCGCACGCTTTTGATGTTCTTTATCAGCAGATGGCCGGTTTCCGGCTCGTACTGAAACCAGCCGCCGTCCTGAAACACGGTTGTCGCGCCGTTTTCTGAATAGTCCGGCGGCGGGAAGGCGTCGGAATAGACGGCGGGCAGCGCAAACGCGGTTTCGAGGTTGCCGCCCAGGCTCAGCAGCACAACCTGCTCGCCAACGGTGGGTCTCCACCATGTGCGGGTGCTGCCGGCGCGCGTGGTGAGCCAGTTAATCCAGTTGGTTTCGATGCCGCCCGTTTTCACCCGGCACAGCCAGTTGACCGGGTCCACCTCGGACACGGTGCCGGTGCGGATCAGGTTGGTGATAAGGCGCATGATTTCGGTAAGTTTTTCGTTCATTTATTAAAGATCTCGTTTTAACTTCCGAAAATAAACTTTAGGCCTTTGTGTAAAGACTGACACAATGCAATTAACTAAAAGCAGGGAAAATATATGGATCTTAGATTTGAAAGCTTCATACAAGCAGTGGAAACCCTCTCAATTGATGATTTGAAGGTTTTTCTTGATAATGAAATAAATTCAGCCCGAATTGAAAGCTTGAAAACAACCGTCAGCATCCCCAGGGCATTTTATCTAGAAGGGGCACCCGAGAAAGTTTTCTTTGATAAGTTAGTATTCTTTAAAGATATTACCAAGAACTTGGATCTAAGCATTGCGGATTGCAAGTTAAGATTGAATATGAATTATGAAGAAATAAGAAAAGTAACTAAAATACTCGAAGAAAATGATACTCAAGCAATGTCGTTATTTGCCTGCTTTTTAGAATCCATAAAGGATATTCTTAAGGTTTTAAGTAAGGGGCCGACATTTAGCAATCTAAATGGAGAACCTTTAAAACAACTTGAGCTTGCTCTAGACAATAAAGTAGAAGTTTCTTATCAATATGTAGAAGAGGTAATATATTCATTGAATTACGAGCCGCGCGACAGCAGCAGGCTTTACAATTCAGTGTTTGTAATTGATGGGGAGTTTGAGAATTATTTAAGACTTAAAGAAAAGATCCATAATATCTATCGGGAAATCTCATCTGAAGGCCTGCTGAAAATCCGAGAAAGACAAAAAGAACTGATAGAAGAAAGAGATAAGCTTTATCGTAAGCCAATAAAAATAAGAGAGCAAATGGTAGAGTGGAGAAAAGCAGCAATGAAATGTTTTGATGTTTCATATAGTGACTCAAAGCTTACCATTAACCCACTCATGATAACCTATGAATAAGTTCGTTTAAAATAAATGTGAGATAGTTGAGGTTTGCCCATTGACAATGACGTGTGGCAAGCCTTTTTTATAGGGTCTATCCAATTATTTTCTGCAAAATAATTTCTTTCACTAAATTAAATACATCATCATCATTAATACCAAGGAGCTTTCGAGCCTCATACTTGACCATAGCACCGCGCCGGTTTATCCGGTCGCGCAGTCCATAGTGATGAACACGGGCCAGTCGCTGAACAGCGGGTGTAAACGCAACCTCCGCCTGCTCAGCGTCTGCCTGCGCCTTCAGGTACTTTGTGGTTTTGAGCTTAGCAAACATCTTGCGCCGTATCCGGCCCGGCTTCGTGCGGGCCTTGGCGCGGCGGGGTTCCCATGCGGTGCCGTCCGGGGCGCGCTGCGCCGTGATGTTCGCCTGCTGGATGCGGCGCACGTCGCGCGCGACCTCGCGCAGCATCCTTTTTCTGGCCGACGGTTCAAGCTGCGCCAGCAGCGCATCCAGCCAGGCGTCAACCTCATGCAGTTCAGCCATGGCGCGCCGTCCAGAACTCCTCCGGCACGGCCGGCTCCGGCACGGCCTCAATGGTCATTTTCCCGTCCACCTCCCGCGCCAGCACCCGCTCGGTCAGTTTCAGGTCCATGCTGATGTCGCAACGGTCATTGCCGAGGATGTCGGCCTCAAAGGTAAAGAGCTTTTCCCGCTCGCCGGGGTTCTGCAGGGCGTCCGGCTGATTCTCCCGCAGCCAGAACATTACCGGGGCCATCAGCAGGTTTTGGTCGCCGGTAAAGTCGGTAATCACCACGTTCAGGGTGTAGCGGTATTCCCATGAGATCGACGCGGCGGACGTGGCAACCAGCACACCGTTATCCACGAACAAGTGCAGCCGGTCGGGATTGTCTGCCACGTAGGGCACGGCTTTATTCAGGGCGCTTCGCAAGGACTGCGGCTTGTTCATCGTCTTTTTCCTGGCAGCTGATAATGGTATCGACCTTGTCCGCGCACGCCGCCCAGGCGGCCTCGGTTTCATCCAGCAGGGCATTCAGATCGCCGTTACTTCGCGGCGCGGCCGGGTCCAGCTGGCAGCGGGTGATTTTGGGACAGCCACTCACGGTAAGATTCACCTCCGGCGAGGGCCGGTCGCTGGCGCAGCCGGACAACAGGATCAGGCAGAGGGGAATCAGCCCAGCGGCGCAGGTCTTCATTTTCACGGTTGAGCTCCTCAATGGTGCGTTGCCGGTCGCGCAGCAGCCTGCCGTTTTGCTCGGCAGCGGTATAAAGCTGCGTCTGCGCCTGGCTGTTCGTCTGCGTCAATATGTTCAGGGCGATCAGATGGCCGTTCTTTTGTGACAGCTTTTTGCCTTGGTCCGCAAACCGCGACAGCGCCGGGTGCGTGGTTATCGCGCCGCCTGCCGTGGCGGGCGGCAAGTTCCGCATCCTCGAGCGCCACCAGTGGCGCGGTATGGACTTCCGCGCGCAGGCTGAGTCCATCAGAAAGCTGACGCAGCAGTACAATGTGACTTATATCGGAATCGACTCCACCGGCGTAGGCCTCGGCGTATACGAGAACGTGAAGATGTTTTTCCCGGCGGTTAAGGAATTTGTCTATAACCCGAACGTTAAAAACGCCCTGGTGCTGAAGGCGTTCGACATCATCAGCGGCGGGCGTCTGGAATTCGACGCCGGACACCTCGACATCGCACAGTCATTCATGGCAATCCGCCGCGCCACCACGGCCAGCGGCAACCGCCCTACTTACGAAGCCAGCCGTAGTGAGGAAGCAAGCCACGCGGATTTAGCCTGGGCAACCATGCACGCGCTGGCAAACGAACCCCTACAGGGCGAATCCGCCAACAGCAGCAATATTGTGGAGATTTTTTAATGAGCAAACGCAGGAATCGCACGCGCACGCAGCCCGTGCAGCAGAGCAACATGGCCGGCGGCACCACGGCGGAGGCGTTCACCTTCGGCGACCCGGTGCCGGTGCTGGACCGCCGCGAGCTGCTGGATTACGTGGAATGTGTGGTTACCGATCGCTGGTATGAAGCGCCGGTGAGCTTTGACGGGCTGGCGCGCACGTTTCGCGCCGCCGTGCATCACAGCTCGCCGATCAACGTGAAGCGCAACATCCTGACCAGCACCTTTATTCCCCATCCGCTGCTGAGTCAGCACGCGTTCAGCCGTTTTATGCAGGACTATCTGGTGTTCGGCAACGCCTATCTGGAAAAACGCACCAACCGCCTCGGCGGCGTGCTGTCGCTTGAGCCGGCGCTGGCAAAATTCACCCGTCGCGGTACTGATTTGGATACCTACTGGTTTGCGCAGTATGGTCTGAACACCCAGCCCTATCAGTTTGCAGCAGGCAGCGTCTTCCACCTGATGGAGCCTGATCTCAATCAGGAGATTTACGGCCTGCCGGAATACCTGTCCGCCATTCCGTCCACGCTGCTGAACGAGTCGGCCACGCTGTTTCGCCGCAAGTATTACCTCAACGGGAGTCACGCCGGTTTTATTATGTACATGACCGACGCGGCGCAGAATCAGGAAGACGTGGACAATATCCGCAAGGCGATGAAAAGCGCGAAAGGACCGGGCAACTTCCGCAACCTGTTCATGTACTCACCAAACGGCAAGAAGGATGGGATCCAGATCATCCCGCTGTCAGAGGTGGCGGCTAAGGATGAGTTTCTTAACATCAAGAACGTCAGCCGTGACGACATGATGGCCGCACACCGCGTGCCACCGCAGATGATGGGGATTATGCCGAATAATGTTGGGGGATTTGGGGATGTTGAGAAGGCCAGCCGGGTATTTGTATGTAATGAATTACTTCCCATCCAGAAACGCTTGGAAGAAATAAACAAATGGTTGGAGGAGGAAGTAATAAAATTCAGGCCCTATAACCTTAATAACACATAATTAACGGAATAATGGAATTTTTCCTCATCACTTACTAAAGTATGGATACTAGGAATTCAGGTTGGAATAAAAGTTAGAACATTTAGGCTTGTACAATCAGAGGCCTGCTGAGCAGGCCTATGTTTAACATTGCTTACATAAATCTTGGAACCCCCCTCCATAATAGTAAAGAGCAGAATTGTCATTTAGCTCCTTGAAAACCTCACATGCCCTTTTATGTGTTTCAATAACGCTTTGTTTCCCCCGACCGATTATCACCGTCTCTTTCTCACTACTATTTCCATCTAAGAAAGTGTTGAGCAGGAAATTTATTATAAAATCTTCCTTTGGAAAAGAATATCCTATAAATAAAAGCAAATCGGCGTTCCTTAACTGCCCGGAAGACTTCATAAACGCCGTTTTAAAATATTTATCACCATAATCCTGCTCATTAGATGGAAGGATTATATTAGGAATCACGTCATTTTTCCTAAGAGAGTCATAATCAATTTTAAAAAAATCATTATTAGCAACTACTTCAAAACCACCATTTAACTTATAGAGGCCAATACCTTTTGGTTGAGGGCACAATAGTGTATTTTCGTTATGAACAGGAAAGCCTCTCGATACAGATCTATTAGGAAAAGCATGATTCAAAACCTTATCAATGACAATATCATAATTAGTTGTTATTACATCAAAAGCTGCTGCATCATCAAATTGTTTAAAAAATGATATAATATTGCTTTTGTTGACACCAAATTTTGATTTTTGATGAAGCTTTAAGTCATTTGCAGGGATTTTCTTGGCAAACTTGTTTTTGATATAAACCTTAACCTGAGATTCAAACAATTCAAGCGTATGCTTGTCTAAATGAGAGGGTAATAGGCTCGGATATCTTTTATAAACATCAAGAGCATATTTAAAACTTTTAAAAACCTGCGCTTTTTCCTCCGCAGATGAGTTTAACTCTGCCCATTTAAAGTTCAGCCCCTCAAAAAGTGAAAAGAAACCATACTCATCTGCATTTTCTAAGGATTCATCTTCAGTGATTGAAAAAAGATCATCACTCAAGGGATATTTATCATCCCAAGCTTTAGAAAAGCCTGCACCGAGAAAAACACAAATTTTCCTTCCAGTTATTTTAGGTTTGAGCTGACCAAAGGAAGAAATTTCCAGATTACTGCTAAATGTAGCATCACCATCATAAGCAAAAGTAGTCATTGTTTTTCTCTAAATTATTTTTCGATATTCAGAAAAGACGGGACAGAACCAAATTCACCACGAAGATATTTCGCTGAAACTTTCGCATCTTTCCTTACTGAAAATGTTGATGCATTAGTAATTATGGATGACTTAGTTTCATCTTTAACTATAATATTCAATTCATCTCTTCTAAAGCAGTCATCAAGCAATGGGATGTTGTGGGTGGACATAACAAATTGAACACCTCTTTGTTTACTTGTTCTTTCCAAAATCTTTTTGATTAATGAACTGGCTAGTGAATAATGAATGGATGAATCAAGTTCATCAACATATAGAGTAAAGCTGTATTCATTAACCCAAATTAAAACAGCTAGAAAAGTCAGGACATTTATTGTGCCCTGAGAAAAAAAGTCATCCCTGCGGTCAGGTCCTATACGTGTGAAATCACCATCCACATTTTTAATAAAGTAAACAAATCTGTATTCGTTCTCCTCTCCGTACCTCATAAACTCAACTTTATCAATATGAAGCGGAGACTTAACAACTAATTCGTTATACGTCTTTAAAATATTCAAACCGGCACTGTTTAATTTTTTATCTTCACTATCGCCTTCCATTTGCTGTCTAAGTCTACCTTCAACAAACTTCAAACTTGGATTTTTATGATTTTCAGAATAATAAGGCAGTTGCTTTAAAGCCCAACGCCTAGTTTCAATCAGGGCATCAACTTCTAAAGACTTAGCGAATGTAATTACAGCACCACTTTCTCGTAAAACTGGACTTATCAGAGCTTCATGCTTTTTATATTCCACCTTTTTAAATGAAACACCTTCCTTATCCCGTGTAAATATACAAACCTCTCTAGCTCCTTTTTTGATAGGCCGCATATATAAATACTCTCTCTCAATATTTTCATCACGAACGGATACGCCATATCGGATAAAATTTTCTTGAAGGTCGTCAACAAATATAGCTTCGAACGAAGTAGGCTTATCTCTACAGTCTTTACTCAGAAGGAAAGGTTTGTGTAAGGTGTGTAATTCATCATTATGGATACCGCTAGCAAACTCATTGATTGCTTTGATAAGCTGCGTTTTACCAACACCGTTACCGCCTATTAATGCCGCAAATCTGTTTACCCTTAAACCGTTAGCAAGAGTAACGAAGTGATCTGGATGCTCATCTCCGGGCGATGAAACAAAACTAAGTTCTTGCCTGTCGCGAAAACTTTTGTAATTTTCTAATGTGAATGCTACAAGCATGTGAAAACCTCTTTTTTGTGAAAAAAATGCATTTTTTGCAGTCTCAAGAAGGCTAATCTAGGCTTGGCTTAAAAGCAACTAGCTATCCCATGAAAGAGAAGATAAAACTCAAAGTGAATGCGCGCGCTCGTACCCCCGCCACGCCTGCCCGCTTTGCGTAATGGTTTTCATGCAGTGCATGAGATAAGCAAAAGCCCGCCAGAACAGGCGGGCGGAGAGAAATGCGATCCTTCTTAGATCATGCGAATTCATGCAGCATAGACATGCACACCCGCTGCGGCCATCTGGACCACGCATTACTACTCTGACTGATGCATAGAGCGACTGTATTCGTAGTTGCGCAACCGCGCCATTAGCTCATCTGTCAACTCGGCTACCCACTCAATAGCTATATTCTTCTCGGACTCAGAACAGTCACTCGCAGCAACAAGTTTAAGAAACAAATCAATACGCTGGAGCTTAACCGACTCTAAAAGAAAATCCTGCACGCTTCCTCCTTTTCACCCAAAAGCTGTATATGCATACAGTATATAAAAGTAGTCTCAATGTGAAACTCTTTTTTATCTTTCAATAGGATTACTCTAGATCAACACCGGTCCAATGCAGCTTTCTGAAGTCTTCCATTTTGGTAAAAAAGCCGTCGTCTGGCCCCGGCATTTAAGCTACAGCCTCTTTTTAGTAGGCCTATTTCCTCGTCATCCCCCTCAAAACCACGAGCTTTTAATTCCAGCTCTAACCGTCGGCGCTCTGGCCCCGTACAGTTATTGACAGAACTCCGAGAGGACGCGGACGCGTCCTTAAATTCAAAACCCAAATCAACGGCACGTTTTGGCACAATCTTCCACTGCGCCAGACGGGTGAGGATCGGCGTATCTTCGCCCGCTTTCGTTGCGTAAACACCCTTGATGCGCACGGTTTCCTCGCCGTACTCGTTCACGTCTTCGCTGCCCTGATACCAGGTGCGTACGGCCAGCTCGTCGCGGCGCACGAACGGGCCGCCCTGTGCATTAACGTATCCTGCCCAGTCTCCCGCGTCGGCGGCGTCATGCGCGGCCGCAAACTCAACGCTGAGGCCGTGCGCGGTTTCGCTGTCTGCCATGCGGCGAAGCTCGCGGTAAACCGTCACCGGCGCGCCGCCCACAAACTGGAATTGCCGGATGTGCCAGCGTGCCGCCCAGGCGGAAACGGCCGATGCGGTTTCCTTCAGGTCTTGCCGCTTTCGTCGTCCGTCTCGCCGTCCAGCGCGTAGCCGTCAATATTTTTGGAAATGTACTTAGCGACGTAGCCCGTCGCGCTGCCCTTCTCCGGGTCGATAACCTCGGCGTGAAAGCGTGCCGGGGCGGTCAGCGTGTAGAACTCGCCAATAAAGCCCATTTCATTGCGGATGTTTTCGAAGCCGCGAATGCGGGTCATCAGCTCGCAGCGGCGGATCGCCGGGTTGGCCACGCTGCCGCCGTACTTCTCGATCAGGCTGATGCGGTTGCCTTCCTCGTCTTCCAACTCCATGCCTTTGAGAAACTCACGGGTGCGGCGCTTCTGTTCGCGCCACTCTTCTTGCCATTACTCTTCCCAACGGCGTAAAGCTTGAAGCGACTCAGGATATGGCGCTGTATGAAATCCCGTGCCTGACCGATTATCTGATGTCTTTCGCGACTCTCAAGGCTACAATCCTGCAATCAGTCATTCATGCCTGTTGTGTGGCCGCCAGGCATGCGTCAGGTGTTTGAGTGCGCCCTAAACGAGATTTCCGCCACCGGCATCGTAGTGATGACGTTAATTTAAAGGAGCCGCGCTTCGCCTCGGCGAACCGAACCAATACATGCGATTCAGACTTAACATTCTTATTCCCCTTCTCCTCCTCTGCCTGGCCGCTGCCTGGTACTGGCTGACGCCCCACTACAGCAAAGAGGATGAGGCCTGGTACACCTCGGTGTTCTGCGCGATTCACCATGACGACAGCCGCCGCTTTGTGGCAGATATGCGCACGGTTATCGAAGGCGGCAACTCCGACTACGCGCTGCAGAAAATCCACTTCCAGCCGCGCCTGGGCCAGCATGTGACAGAGGCCTGGCAGACGCTGAGCGCCGATCAAAAGGCACAGGCCAGCGCCAACGCCGACCAGTGCCGCGCCCTGCTCTCCGCCGCGCTAAATTAAGCCGACGCCAGGCTGCACCACGCCGTTACAGCGCGAAATCCGCATGTTATCTTGTGGGTTTCGCAACATCTTTTCAGGCAAGCTCTAATGACAAAACTGCGGGTAGGCATTGTGTTTGGCGGCAAATCGGCCGAGCACGAAGTATCGTTACAGTCGGCTAAAAATATCCTTGATGCGATCGATAAAACGCGTTTCGAGCCAGTGCTGTTAGGGATTGATAAACAGGGTCAATGGCATCTGAACGACGCCTCGAACTTTCTGATCAACGCGCAGGATCCGGCGCTCATCGCCCTTAACCGCGCTGGCGAAAGCGTGGCGCTGGTGCCGGGCGCGTCGCAGCAGCAGGTAATCGCCCGCCAGAGCGGTCATGCGCTGTCGCAGATCGATGTGATTTTCCCTATCGTACACGGCACGCTCGGCGAAGATGGTTCGCTGCAGGGCCTGCTGCGCATGGCGTCGCTGCCTTTTGTCGGCTCTGGCGTGCTCGGTTCGGCGGTCAGCATGGACAAAGACTTTACCAAGCGCCTGCTGCGCGACGCCGGGCTGCAGGTCGCGCCCTGGATTAGCGTCACCCAGGCGCAGCGGTCGCGCATTCAGGCGGCGGAAATTATCGCGCAGCTCGGCCTGCCGCTGTTTATCAAGCCGGCCAATCAGGGCTCTTCCGTGGGCGTGAGTAAAGTCGACAGCGTCGACGACTTCGACCACGCGCTGGATCTCGCCTTTACCTTCGATCGCAAGGTGCTGATTGAAACCGGCATCAAAGGCCGCGAGATCGAGTGTGCCGTGCTGGGCAACGACGATCCGCAGGCGAGCCCGTGCGGCGAAGTGGTGGTGCACGACGCCTTCTACTCCTACGAGACCAAATATATCAGTGAAACCGGCGCGCAGACGCAGGTGCCCGCCGCTATCGACGCCGCGCGCAGCGAGGCGATCCGCGCCGTGGCAATTAAGGCGTTTCAGGCGCTGGAGTGCAGCGGAATGGCGCGCGTCGACGTTTTCCTGACGGAAACGGGCGAGATTATCGTCAATGAGGTGAATACCCTGCCCGGCTTTACCAATATCAGCATGTATCCCAAGCTGTGGCAGGCGGCGGGGCTCAGCTATCGCGATTTGATTACCCGACTGATCGAGCTGGCGCTGGAGCGCCATCAGCAAATCAGCCAGCTGAAAAGCAGCGTTTAGAGGCGAGGCGGCGCGACGCGTTACGCCACGTCGCTGGTCGCCAGCATAAGGGTTCTGAAGGCGGGCGTAGTCTGGTTGCGCCCGTTGCGCTTGGAGAGATAGAGGTTTTTATCCGCGGCGGAGATCAGCTGGTTAACCAGGCTGTGCCAGTCGCGCTCTTCGCCCGCCTTGCCCTGCGCCAGGCCCAGGCTGACGGTAACGGTCACGGTGTTGCCCTGCAGCCAGAACTTCTCTTTGCCGATCGCCTGCCGTACCGCCTCCGCCAGCTGGTAGAGTCGCTCAGGACGGGCGTCGAACAGCACGATGGCGAACTCCTCCCCGCCGAAACGGCAGATGCGCCCCTGTTTCCCTACCACCTGCTGCATGCGCAGCGCGATCTCCTCCAGCACGCCGTCACCCGCATCATGGCCGAAGTTGTCGTTGATGGCTTTGAAATAGTCGACATCCAGCAGGATCACTCCGACGTTGCGCTGCGTTATGAACGGCTCCTCCTTCAGACTTTCATAGAGCCCGGAGCGCGACAGCAGCTGGGTGAGAAAATCGTAGTTGGCGCGCAGCGCGAGCCGCTGATTAAGCTGACGCACCGCATCCATGCTGACGGCGACGATCAGCGGGCTGATGGTCAGGGTGGCGACGCCGAGACGCGCCGAGGTGAGGTGGCTTAAGGGCAGCAGATTGTCGCTGCCCTGAATATCCATCACACCGTGCGCCACCAGCACGATTTCGCTGATGCCGGTGAGCAGGATCACCAGGCTGGTGACCGGGATCGGCAAGACGATGGCGCACCAGATGAGCGCCGGAACCGGGAAGGTGAGGCTGCCGGCGCCGCCGATCATGGCCCCGATCGCCAGCGACAGCACTACGCTCAGCAGCGGTAGCCATTTGCCGGGCGAGAGCAGCGCGGCGAACGTCAGGCTGCGCCAGCTGCGCGTCAGCAGGAACGGCAGCAGCATCAGGCCGGTAGAAAACTGCTCGCTGAACCAGTCGGCCCAGGCGGTGGCGAAACGGGTGTCGAAGCTCATATCCTGCGCCAGTCCGCCCCAGGTCGCGCAGGCGAAGGCGGCCAGCAGGCAGGCGGGAAAGATGCGCAGCGCGTTGCTGATCTGCCGCCGGTCGGAGTCGCGCAGGTAGGACTTCACCAGCATTGAGACGGCAATGATAATAAACAGCAGGTTGGCGACGTTAAGCGTGACGGCAGGCCACGCCCAGCCGGAAAAGAGCGTGTCGTTCGCCACCATGGCGGCGAAGCTGGCGAAATAGTAGCGCAGGCGGTGCAGCCAGGGATGCCGCACGATGATAGCGGCGACAATGGCGTTGACCGGCCAGAAGAGAGAGAGCTCCGCAGGCACGCGCAGATGGCTCCCCAAAAAGCAAAACAGCAGGGTAACAAGAAACAGCGAGAGGAGATTCGTTGTCGTGTTGTGCTCTGCAAACAGCTTAACGCGCATAGGTTTTGAACCTTGTAGCTTGTAAATTCTCCGCTCCCTGCCCTTTCTGGACGTTCGCCACGCGCCATTAAACCGCATTTACCGCCCGGGCAATTCAGTGAATAAACGGTAGAGATTGGCGCTACTCGCAATGTGGGCTGCGCCGTCTGGCTGACGGCGCGGAGATTATGCCTTAAATAAAAAAATCGGCTATCCGAGATATCCGATTTTTCAGACAACGCCTTAGTCGAACTAGCGGGTGACATGGACTGAAGAGCAAAGCGTCCCGCGACAGGGACAAAAACGCCGGGAGCGTTTTTGAACAACGCAGCGCGTTGGCCCGGCTACGGGCGCACCTCAAGGATGAGGTGCGTAATTGCGCGGGCCGAGCTGGCAGGGATGCCGCTTTTGCGTCTTTGCGATCAGGCCATGTCACCCGCGTAGCTGCCTGACTAACAGACGAATCCTTCTTTACTTCACCGCCACCGGCCACTGGCTAAGGCGAATGCCGCGCTTATCGGCGTTGTCGCCGAAATCCTTCAGCACCGCCTTCACGTCGGGATCCAGATACTCGGCGTTATCGTGATCCACAATCACCACGCTGTTCTCCGGGATCTCCGCCAGCAGCCCCTGCAGCTTCGGATTGTGTAGAAAGGTCAGATTCTGCTGAAAGCGCAGCACATAGTGATCGTCATAGCGCGTCAGCTGCAGCGCGTTGCGGTGGCTCTTGTAGAGGCTGTAGAGCATCTGCGTCGCCAGACCGATGCCGATGCCTGCCAGCATGCCGAACAGGATAATGCCGCCGATGGTGGCGAGGAACGGCACGTACTGCTGCGCGCCCATGCGGAACTGCTCCACAAACAGGCGCGGCGTCGCCAGCTTATAGCCGGTATAGAGCAGCACCGCCGCCAGGCTGGCCAGCGGAATGGAATTCAGCATATCGCTGAACCAGAGCCCGCAGATCAGCAGCAGCACGCCGTGGATCAGAATAGAGAGTTTGGTCTGCGCGCCGGTGCTGACGTTCACTGAACTGCGCACGATCACCGCCGTAATCGGCATGGCGCCCAGCAGGCCGGCACTGAGATTGCCGATCCCCTGCGCGAACATCTCGCGATTGGGCGACGGCGGCGGATTCTGCGGGCGCAGCTTCTTCAGCGCCTCCTGGCTCAGCAGCGTCTCCAGGCTGGCGACCAGCGCCAGCGTCACCGCCACCACCCAGACCGACGGATTCTGCCACGCACTCCAGGCCGGGCTCTCCAGCTGCGCCGCCAGCGCGGAGAGGCTGTCGAACGACGGCAGCGCGATGCGCGACAGCTGATCCGCCATCTCCGGCATCAGCCGTCCGCCGAATACCGTGGCGGCGCAGCCGAACAGCACTGCCACCAGCGGACCGGGTATCCAGCCCAGCATGCCCGCCTTTTTCACCAGCGGCGTAGTCCAGAGCCAGAGGATCGCCAGGCTGCCGCCGGCGACCAGCATCGCGGGCGCGGAAAAGGTCGCTGCGCCACTGGCGAACCCGGCCAGACCGGCATCGCCCTCAACACCGAACGCCACCGGGATCTGCTGGATAATCAGCAAAATGCCGATAGCCGCCAGCATGCCTTTAATGACGCTGCCCGGCACCAGCGAGATAAATCGACCGGCGCGCAGCAGGCCGAGCCCGCACTGCATCAGGCCAGCCAGCACCAGCGCGGTAAGAAAAGCGCTGAAGCTGCCGAGCGTCTCAATAGAGGCGACGACAATCGTCACCAGGCCCGCCGCCGGGCCGCTGACGGCAAAACGTGACGGGCTAAGCGCGGTGACCAGCAGCCCGCCGATCACGCCGGTCAGCAGACCGGCGAACGGCGGCAGTCCGCTCGCCTGCGCGATGCCCAGACAGAGCGGCAGCGCCACCAGAAAAACCACCAGACCGGCAGGAATATCCTGACGAAGCGTATTCACATTCATGGCGAAGATTCCTCTGCAGATTGCTGGATTAACTCTTTAAGGTGGCCCGACTGCAGATCGTAAACGCAGCCGAACAGATCTAACGTCTGGCCCGCGCGCCACGCGTCGCGCACCGGGGCGGCGGCGGCGAGACGGGCGAACTGCGCCAGCACGTTAACCTCCACCAGCCGGTTCAGCGTCTCCGCTGCTGGCTGAGGCTCATCGGGCAGTCCGTCCCCTAATGCCTGACGCAGCGCGGCGATACGGCGCGCCAGCGCCGAGTCTTCATGCGCCAGCGGACTCTGCGGCAGGTCAATTGCCGCCTGAACGCCGCCGCAGCCGTAGTGGCCGCACAGCACGATGCGTTTTACGCCGAGATAGAAGATGGCGTACTGCAGCACGCTCATCAGGTTGTCATCGCCGTCGACCACCATGTTGGCAATATTGCGATGAACGAAGAGTTCGCCGGGATGCGAACCGGTCAGGACCTCAGCCGGCACGCGGCTGTCTGAACAGCCAATCCAGAGTGAATGCGGTTTTTGCTGATGGAGGTATTTTTCAAAATAGTCAGGATTACGCTCGCGGCGCTGGAGCGCCCAGCTGCGATTTTTCGCTAATAAAGGTTTCAGTGTTGTCACAATCGTCTCTCTCAACAACCGGGGATCAAATATTCAGGCGAACAAAGCGGTGAGCCGGCTCACAGTTAGCTGGCATCAGCCGAAGAAATAACGCAGTTGATCACAGAAATTGTTTATAGACGTTTATGATTAGTTACGCATCCGTAATTTTTTTCAGGCCAGACCGAATCCTTTTTTTGTAAGGAACCATTCAGCCAGCGTAAATTGAAGGTAAATCTGGTTAAGCGCACCCCATTTAAACAACGTGGAATCCGTTATTAAAAGTAAATAATTTCAGGCAATTAAAATAACCTTATTATTTTAAGGCTCTTTCCGCTGACAAATAATGACACTTCGGCTGGCGGCGTTTTTCCACGCGCTCAGTTACCGGTGGCACTTTACTACAGAAAAATCCGAATTAATTCCTTAACCAGTAGTGATTAACACTGGCTGCTGGCAAATAAGGCAGCGCAATAATCTTAATAAAAGGGGTTTTAAAAGTAAGAGATAATTAAATTAGTTTGCAGCAAAATAGTTACCTGTAAACGTAAATATCGACGGTTAAAAATAAGAGCCTGCTGGCGCAGGCTCTTTCGCTTGACGAATTATTTACCGTTCCACGCTTTTAGCTGCGCCTCGCGCGTTGAGAGCTGCTGCTGCGGCGTCAGCTTGTTGTAGCTTTGCGCCATGCCGCTCTCCCAGTCGCCATAGAGCGGATTAGGCAACACGATAAACTGGGTGCCGAACAGCGCGTGATTCTGGCTGACAAAAGCGCGACGCTGCGCGTTGCCCTGATGCCAGGTCGCCGCGCCGAAATCGTTGAGGTTATCGCCCACATAGAGCACGACGTTGTAGCCCGCCGCTTTGATGGCGTCGAAACGCGCCTGCTTGTTAGAGTTGCCGGTGCTGAGGCGCACGGTCTGCGGCGTCACCTCCGGGAAGCCGAGCCGCGTCAAATTGGCGACGGTGGCGTCGAAATCCTTCTGGTCGCGGTTCGACACGTAAAACAGCGTGCCGCCGTGCGAGGTGACGTAGCGGGCGAAATCAACCGCGCCGGGCACCGCCAGCGCCTGCTTCGCCTGGGTCCATCTCGACCAGCTTTGCGCGCTGAACGGCTGGCCGTTTTTTGCCTGCCAGGCGCTGTAGGCGCTGTTGTCGATCATGGTTTCATCGAGGTCGACGATCACTGCCCTGGGCTTGCCGGTCAGCGACGGCGCGGCGTCGAACGCCAGCCGCGCGCCGTTAAAGGCCTGCCACGTCAGCGCCTGGTACTCGCCGGACTGCTGGAACCAGTTCAGGGCCAGCACCGACTGCTGGCCGAGCTGTTGCTGCGCATCTTGCGTCGTCTGCGAGGCGCAGCCCGACAGCATCAGCGTCATCAGGCCGCTGGTCAGCAGCGTTGCGGTCATTTTCATCCTGTTATCCTTAAGCCGAAAGTGGGAAGAGGTAACGCTTTAAAAATGTAGCAGTTAACCTAAGCTGAATGCAGCCAAACGCCTCAGAGGAGATTCATATGGGAATCCGCGTACGCTCTACCCTGCTTGATGCGCTGGAGTGGGTTGACTATGCCTTTCAGCCCGCAGGCGAAGCGCCGCCCGACGATGTCGCTTACGGCCATCAGCGCCACAGCGCCACGGTGGTGGATGACGAGGCCAACGTGCCGCCGAAAAGCTGCGAGTCCGACGGGATTATCGGCCTGGGCGCCCGGCCGGTCGCGGTCTATACCGCCGACTGCCTGCCGGTGCTGATCGCCGACACGCAGCAGCGGCGCGTGGCGGCGGTGCATGCCGGGCTAAAAGGCACGCTGGCGGGCGTGCTGGAGCGCGCCGTCGTCAGGCTGTGCGAAGCGGGCAGCTCGCCGGATGGCCTGTATGTCGCCATCGGCCCGGCCATCGCGCCCTGCTGCTATGAGCTGGGCGAGGAGATGCTGAGCGCCATTATTCCTACCCTGCCCGACCCGCTATCGCCCTGCTGGCACCGCGAGCAGCCGCACAATGCGCTCGCCGTCAGGCCGCAGGCGAAGGCGACCCGCAGCGGCGTCTGGTTCGATCTGCCGCAGCTGGCGACGCAGAGGCTGACAGCGGCGGGCGTACCGGCCGCCCATATCGAAAACGTCAGCTTTTGCACCTACTGCATGGCGGAAACCGGCTCCAGCTACCGCCGCAATACCCACTTCAACAGCGGCTATCAGTCGCGCTTCTCATGGATACGTCGCCGGAGCGGCTAAGGCTCGCTTTTTTGATGCGCCTCACAGCGCGGCAAACTTTCACTTTTTTTTAACATCACGGCAGCTACATTACACTCATCCGACCACTTAACCTGAGTGATGCCGCCGTGAAGAGTCACGCCTACCCTGCCCTGTTCGCCCCGCTCGACCTGGGCTTTACCCAGCTGCGCAACCGCTTCCTGATGGGCTCGATGCACACCGGGCTGGAAGAGCATGCCGACGGCGCGCAGCGCCTTGCCGCCTTTTATGGCGAGCGCGCGCGCGAAGGGGTCGCGCTGATCGTCACCGGCGGCGTAGCGCCCAATGCCCAGGGCGTGGCGATGAAGCATGGGGCGACGCTGGTCTCGCCGGAGCAGTGCGGCTGGCACCGCCAGATCACCGACGCGGTACATGCGGAAGGGGGCAAAATCGCCCTGCAGATCCTGCACACCGGCCGCTACAGCTACCAGCCGGATCTGGTCGCGCCCTCGGCGATCCAGGCGCCGATTAATCCTTATCTGCCGCAGGAGATGAGCGAGCAGGCGATCCTGCAAACCATCGACGACTTCGCCCGCTGCGCGCGGCTGGCGCAGCAGGCTGGCTATGACGGCGTCGAGATCATGGGCTCGGAAGGCTACCTTATTAATCAGTTTTTAGCGCCGCGCACCAACCAGCGCAGCGATCGCTGGGGCGGCGACGCGCCGCGCCGCCAGGCGTTCGCGCTGGCCGTCACCCGTGCGGTGCGCGAGGCCGTGGGCCCCGACTTTATTGTGATTTTCCGCCTGTCGATGCTGGATCTGGTGGAGGACGGCAGCTCGCTGGAAGAGACGCTGGCGCTGGCGACCGCGCTGGAGAAAAGCGGCGTCACCCTGTTCAATACCGGCATCGGCTGGCACGAAGCGCGCGTTCCCACCATCGCCACGTCGGTGCCGCGCGCGGCCTTCGCCGCAGCGGCGCGGCGGCTGCGTCAGCATGTTTCCACGCCGGTGATCGCCACCAACCGCATCAACCATCCGCAGGTGGCGGAACAGCTTCTGCAGAGCGGCTGCGCGGATATGGTGTCGCTGGCGCGTCCGTTTCTCGCCGACGCCGCCTTCGTCAGCAAAGCGGCGCGCGGCGCGGCGGAGAGCATCAATACCTGCATCGCCTGCAACCAGGCCTGCCTCGACCAGATCTTTGTCGGCAAGATTACCTCCTGCCTGGTGAACCCGCGCGCCTGCCACGAAACCCTGATGTCGGTCACGCCCTGCGCCGCCCCGAAGGCTATCGCGGTGGTGGGCGCTGGCCCGGCAGGCATGGCCTTCGCGCTTCAGGCGGCGCAGCGCGGCCATCGGGTAACGCTCTATGAGGCCGCGGACGCCATCGGCGGCCAGTTCAATATCGCGCGCCAGATCCCGGGCAAAGCGGAGTTCAGCGAAACCCTGCGCTACTTCGCCCATCAGCTTGCCGCGGCTGGCGTTGAGGTGCAAACCGGTCGGCGGGTGACGGCGGCGGATCTGGCCGAGGCGGACGAGGTGGTGCTGGCGACCGGCATCCAGCCGCGCACGCCAGCGATCCCCGGCATCGATCACCCGAGCGTGCTGAGCTACCTTGAGGTGCTGCGCGACAAAAAACCGGTAGGCCGCCGCGTCGCCATTATCGGCGCGGGCGGCATCGGCTTCGACACCGCCATGTACCTCTCTCAGCCGCCGGAAGCGCAGACCAGCGAAAGCTTCTGCCGCGAATGGGGCATCGACCTGACGCTGGCGCAGCGCGGCGGCCTGACGCACGCCGAGCCGCAGCCTGCCGCGCGCACCCTCTGGCTGCTGCAGCGCAAACCGGGCAAACCGGGCGCGGGTCTGGGCAAAACCACCGGCTGGATCCATCGCGCCACGCTGCAGGCGCGCGGCGTGCGCATGTGGGGCGGTGTCGAGTATCTGGCGATCGACGATGAAGGGCTGCTGCTGCGACGCGACGGCGCCGTGGAGAGAGTCGCGGTGGATAACGTGATTATCTGCGCCGGTCAGGAGCCGCAGCGCGAGCTGGAGGCGGCGCTGCGGGCGCACGGCAAAAGCGTTCACCTGATCGGCGGCGCCGACGTGGCGCTGGAGCTGGATGCCCGCCGGGCAATCGCCCAGGCGATGCAGCTGGCGCTGGCTATCTGACTCAGCGCATCTTCACCGCGCGCAGCACCACGAACTTCTGGTTCGAGGCCACCAGCGCGCAGTTGCCGAACAGTTTTTTCAGCTTGTGGTGATAGTCGAGGTGGCGGTTGCCGACGATGCGCAGCTCGCCGCCGTACTGCAGGCAGCGTTTGGCGTCGCGGAACATCTGCCACGCCAGGTGATCGGTGACGGCGTGCTGCTGATGGAACGGCGGGTTGCAGAGCACGGCGTGCAGACGGTCTGACGGATAGCCGCTCAGCACGTTGTTGACGCGAAAGACGCAGCGCGTCACATCCTGCGGACGGTTCACCTCGACGTTAAGCTGGCTCGAGGCCACCGCCATGTAAGACTCGTCAAGAAAATGCACCTCCGCCTGCGGATTGCTCTCCAGCGCCAGCAGGCCGATTACCCCGTTGCCGCAGCCGAGATCGACGATCTCGCCTTCGATATTTTCCGGCAGGTGCTGCATAAAGAAGCGCGCGCCGATATCGAGCGAGCTGCGCGAAAAGACGTTGGCGTGGTTATGGATCTGATACGGCGTCTCGTCCAGCGGCCAGACGGTGGTCGCCGCCTGCGGCGCCAGCGTCGGCGCGCTGAACCGGGTGTAGATCAGACGCGCTTTTTTCCACGCCAGCGAGGTGCGGGTGTCGCCGAGGATCTTCTCGAACAGCTGCAGCGTGGAGTTATGGATCTCTTTGGCGCGCGCCGCCGCGAGGATCACCGTCTCGGCGGTCACCACCTCGCGCAGGGCGCGCAGCTGCTGCTCCAGCAGCGCCAGGGTTTTCGGCACCTTGATCAGCACCGCGGCTGGCGCGGCGGGCAGCGGATCGAGGCTGCTGAGAAAGTGCACTTCACCGTCGTCAAGTTCATTGAGGCGCAGGTTTTGCCGCGTCGCCTGCTGGCTAAGCCAGGAGTCGCTGACGTGCCAGACCGGACGCGGGTTGAGCGCGCAGGTGAGCGCGCCGAAGCTGTCGTTGAACACCAGGATCGGACCTTCCGGCAGCGGCTGCTGCAGCAAATATTCATCCGCCGCATCCCACGCCTGAAGCGGGCTCTCTTCACGCATTTGCGGAAAACGATGCAGGATCAGGGTGCGATCTGCGAGTTCAAGTTGGCTCATGAATTCTCCGGCTGGTACAATCTGGCTGTTTTACGCCCTAAAAAGGGGGCGCAGTATACTGTCTTTCGCCGGGAATCCCTAATGTCCTCACTCATCTATCTGCAGGGTTATCCTGAGAACATCCTTCAGCAGGTTCAGACGCTGATCAAACATGAAAAGCTTGGCGCTTTTTTGCAGCAGCGCTATCCCGACACCCACAATATCGTCAGCGATAAAGCGTTATATGACTATACCCAGGCGCTGAAAAACCGCTTTATGCGCAACGCGCCGCCGATTAGCAAGGTGATCTGGGACAATAAAATCAAGGTGATGAAGCACGCGCTGGGGCTGCATACGGCCGTTTCGCGCGTTCAGGGCGGCAACCTCAAGGCCAAAGCGGAGATTCGCGTCTCGACCTTTTTCCGCCTCGCCCCCGAGCCTTTTCTGCGCATGATTGTGGTGCACGAGCTGGCGCACCTGAAAGAGAAAGATCACGACAAGGCGTTCTATCAGCTCTGTTGCCATATGGAGCCGGACTACCATCAGCTGGAGTTTGACGCCCGGCTCTGGATGACGGATCAGGCGATGCGCGGCAACGCGGCCTAAAGGAACTCCTGCGCTTTCTGGATCAGGCTGGTTTTGGTCAGCGCGCCGAGAAAGCGCTTCTCCTGCGGATTATTCAGCACCGGCAGGCGCTCCAGCGTGACGCGCGCAAACGCCTCCCAGCCTTCGCGCATGCTCTGGTTCTGGTAGACAAAGGGAAAGTTGTCATCCATGACCGTCGAGACCGGCGAATCCAGCGTAATCTCCTGCGCCAGCACCTTGCGCGCGATATCGTGGATTGAAACCACGCCGAGAAAGGCGCCCGCCGCGTTAATCACGTAGACGTAGCGCTCGCGCTTCAGCGAGCTGACCGCCAGCGCCTGCCCGACCGACTCCTGCGGCTGCAGCGCCGCCCCCGGAATAATCAGCTCCGCCACGCGCATATTGTCGAAGTCATATTTCGCCTCCGAGCGGTTAAAGTGGTTGCCGACTACCGGATAGGTGCTGGCGGACTGCAGCCGATAGACCACCATCGACGCCAGCACGGCGGCGATCATCACCGGGAACAGCAGCGTGCTGTTCAGCGTCATCTCCAGCACCATCAGGATCGCCATCAGCGGCGCCTGACTGACGGCGGCCAGCACCGCCGCCATGCCGATGGCCGCGTAGAGCAGCAGGTTGCCGAGCGGCAGATGCAGCGACGCCCCCAGCGTCGCCAGCGCCACGCCGAGCAGCGCGCCGATCAGCAGCGACGGGGTAAAAAGACCGCCCACCGCGTTGGAGCCGACCGACAGCGTGGTCGCCAGCGTCTTCAGCAGCAGCAGCAGCAGCAGGCCCGGCAGCAGATAGTCGCCCGCCATGATTTTGACGATCACCTCATAGCCGTTGCCCAGGATATCGGTAGAGATGAGCGCCAGCAGCCCGACCGCCAGGCCGCCAGCGCCCAGACGCAGCGGCAGCGAACGGATATGGCCGAACAGCGCTTTGCTGCGGGCGATAAGCTTAATCAGCAGCCAGCCTGCCAGCCCGGCGGCCAGGCCAATGACAACCGTTAACAGCAGGCTGCTTACGTCCATCTGAAAGCTGGCGTCCGCCAGCGGATAGAGCGCGTTGCGGAAGCCCAGCGACCACATGGTCATTACGGCGACCGACGAGGCGATCACCAGCGGGATCAGGCGCTGCAGCGCAGAAATGCCGAAGGCGATTTCAGCCACGAAAATCGCCGACGCCAGCGGCGCGTGGTAGACCGATGAAAGCCCGGCGGCGGCGGCCATCGCCACCACGTCGCTGTTTTTCAGGTTGAGCGAGGCGGGCACCCAGCGGCCCAGCACGCTGCCGCACAGCGCGGAGAGCTGCACCATCGGCCCCTCTTTACCGATAGAGGCGCCCGAGCCGATGCTGGCGATAGAGGAGAGCGCGCGAAACAGTGAGGTGCGGGTCGGCACCGCGTCGAGCTGCGCGTTGATCACCTCCAGATAGTCGGTCTTAACCGTCTGCTGCTGTTCGATGCTCACCGCGTAGCGCAGGAAAAACCCCGCCAGCACGCCACCCGCGCCCACCAGCAGCGGCCAGAAGATCCATGGCCAGACGTGCATCGCCACGGTAATCTCACTGCCGCTGTTGAAGAGCAAACGGTTGATCAGCTCGATCACGCCGCGAAACGCCAGCGTCACCAGCGACGCCGCCAGTCCGACCGGGATCGCCACCAGCAGCGTGGTCCAGTTCAGTGCGTGTTTACTTCCTTTCAAGCGCGTTCTCCACCTTTTTCAGCCAGTCGCCATCACTATGGCGCGGTTCCCTCTTGCGGGATATATATCATAAAACGTAACAAGGAGGCTGGCGTGAAGGGTGAGAGGCAACTCAACTGCAAAGGCTGGATGGAGTGGCAGCGAATCATCATGAAGTACTTCTTGCTTTTATAAGCTGCAGCTTATGGCATTTTTATAAGCTACAGCTTATAAGGATATTCTATGTGGACTGTGCTTTTCGGTAAGGTATTCGATGCGTGGTTCGAACAACAGGAAGAGGCTTTACAGGAAAAAATCCTTGCCGATCTTATCAACCTCAGGACGTACGGGCCTATGCTGCCTCGGCCTTATGCAGATTCGGTCAACGGATCGCGACACAAGAATATGAAAGAACTTCGTATTCAATACGCTGGAAAGCCGGTACGCGCTTTTTTTGCGTTTGATCCCGTGCGCAGAGCGGTCATCCTTTGCGCAGGTGATAAAAGCAATGATAAAAATTTTTACCCGCGCATGATACGTATTGCCGACGATGAATTCACGGCGCACCTGAACAAACTGAAGGGGAAACGATGAGAACGCTTGATGACGCTATTGCCGCACGCTCAGCGGAAAGCCAGCAGCGCATACGCGATATGGCAGACGAGAGGGTGCTCGAAACCGGCCTGCAGATGATGCGAGAAGAGCTGCAACTGTCGCAAAAAAGCGTTGCGGACGCAATGGGCATCAGCCAGCCCGCGATTACGCAGCTAGAGCAACGCGGCAACGAGCTTAAGATAGCCACCCTTAAGCGCTACATTGAGGCAATGGGGGGCAAGCTCAGCCTGGATGTAGAATTGCCTTCTGGCAAACGCATCGCTTTTCACCTTTGAACAGCATGCGCGATTCATCTCCTGGAGTCTGTCGCTTGCACCAGACTGGAAGGCGGATCGCAGCATCAAATTGCCTTTACTCTCAGCGCTTGCGCCCGGTGGCGGCCATGTTACTCTGCCGCTATTTGCCGCAGGAGAGCCGACGTGATCCGTTTTGCTATTGTGGGAACCAACTGGATAACGCGCCAGTTTATCGATGCCGCGCATGAGAGCGGCCATCTGCGCCTGAACGCCATCTATTCGCGTTCACAGCAGCAGGCGGAAACCTTCGCCGAGGAGTATCCCTGTTCGCATCTCTTTACCTCGCTGGAGGCGCTGGCCGCCAGCGATCTTATCGATGCGGTTTATCTGGCGAGCCCCAACGCCCTGCACTGCGAGCAGGCACTGCTGTTTATGTCGCACGGCAAGCACGTTATCTGCGAAAAGCCGCTCGCCTCCAACCTGCGCGAGGTCGAGCGGATGATCGCCTGCGCCCGTCAGCATCAGGTGGTGCTGTTCGAGGCGTTTAAAACCGCCAGCCTGCCTAACTTCGCGCAGCTGCAGCAGGCGCTGCCCGCCATCGGGCCGCTGCGCAAGGCGCTGTTCAGCTACTGCCAGTACTCGTCGCGCTATCAGCGCTACCTCGACGGCGAGAATCCCAACACCTTTAATCCGCGCTGGTCGAACGGATCGATAATGGATATCGGCTACTACTGCCTGGCGACGGCGGTGGCGCTGTGGGGCGCCCCGCAGGCGGTAAGCGCACGCGCTACGCTGCTGGCCAGCGGGGTCGATGGCCACGGCAGCGTGCTGCTCGACTACGGCGACTTCGACGTCACGCTGCTGCACTCCAAGGTCAGCGACTCGCGCATCGCCAGCGAAATCCAGGGCGAAGCGGGCTCGCTGCTGATCGAAAAGCTGTCGGAGATGCAGTCGGTCAGCCTGGTGCCGCGCCAGCGCGCCGCCCAGGTGCAGGATCTCAGCCAGCCGCAGCATATCAATACCATGCTTTATGAAGCCCAGACCTTTGCGCAGCTGGTGCAGCAGCGTCATATCGCGCATCCAGGGCTGGAAACGTCGCGCATCACCGCCGCGCTGCTGACTGAAATCCGCCGCCAGACCGGCGTGATTTTCCCTGCCGATGAGCAGGCTGTGTAAATATGTCTAAATATGAATGGCGCGCGCTTGCCTCTTTCATGGCCAGCGCCTATCTTAACGGACAGCAAAGGGGAGTAACTTGTAAGCTGCACGATCGTCATTACGATGCGCAAGCATCCGGTCGGCAGGCAACCCGGAATCTGATTCTGCGTTGTAAGTGAGACCTTGCCGGAAGGCGAGGTTTGCTTACATCTCTGTAAAGCGGCTGACGTCTTCTGACTTCAGCCGTTTTTTATTTCAGGGCAGGAAACGCTATGCAGACGGTAGGAACGCCTCTTCTCTGGGGCAGCTTTGCGGTGGTGGTGCTGATTATGCTGGCGATCGATCTCTTTTTGCAGGGACGTCGCGGCGCGCAGACCATGAGTTTTAAACAGGCGGCCGTCTGGTCGCTGATTTGGGTGTCGGTGTCGCTGCTGTTCAGCGCCGCCTTCTGGTGGTATCTCGAGGGGAGCGCCGGGCGCGAAGTGGCCACCACGCAAACCCTGGCGTTTTTGACCGGTTACGTGCTGGAAAAGGCGCTGGCGGTTGATAACGTCTTCGTCTGGCTGATGCTCTTCAGCTATTTCTCCATTCCCGCCGCGCTGCAGCGCCGCGTGCTGATTTACGGCGTGCTGGGCGCGATCGTACTGCGCACCATTATGATCTTTGCGGGCAGCTGGCTGGTGACGCAGTTTAGCTGGATCCTCTATCTGTTCGGCGCGTTCCTGCTGCTCACCGGCCTGAAGATGGCCTTTTCTAAAGAGGATGATGAGAACGCGGTGGGCGACAAGCCGGTGGTTCGCTGGCTGCGCAAGCACCTGCGCATGACCGACGAGCTTGAGGGCGAGAAGTTTTTCACCCGCAGGAACGGCGTGCTGTTTGCGACGCCGCTGCTGCTGGTGCTGATTATGGTTGAGCTGAGCGACGTGATTTTTGCGGTCGACAGCATTCCAGCAATCTTCGCCGTGACCACCGATCCCTTTATCGTGCTGACCTCTAACCTGTTCGCGATCCTCGGCCTGCGCGCGATGTACTTTCTGCTGGCCAACGTCGCCGAGCGTTTCTCGATGCTTAAATATGGGCTGGCGATCGTGCTGGTCTTTATCGGCATCAAGATGCTGATCGTCGAGTTCTACCATATCCCGGTGGCGATCTCGCTGACCGTCGTCGGCGTGATCCTCGGCTCGACCCTGCTAATCAACGCCTGGGTGAATCGCAAAAGCGACCAGAAAAAGCGCTCGCAATAATCCGCTACAGGGGCAGGTAATGCCCCTGTTTTATTTTGCCAGCTCCAGATGCGACATTTCATCGCTCTGTCACACCTTCTTCATACAGCATAATAGAAATCCGATCCCCCTCGCATCGACAGAATTATCTCTTTCCTCGCCCGCTCTTTTCCTTATACTCCGCCGGGCAAACCGCTTCAGGCGCGTTAATCGACGCCCTCTGGAGCCACATCCCGCTACAACCTAAAGAACAATTATGCAGAACTCACTTTCTGGTCGTCTGGGCGCCCTGTTCGCAGGCAGTCTGGTAAAACAAATCATGGCAGGACTGGTGGCTGGCGTCGCGCTGGCCTGGTTCTCGAAGGATGCTGCGCTGGCCGTCGGCCTGCTGGGCGAGCTGTTCGTCAGCGCGCTGAAGGCGGTCGCCCCGCTGCTGGTAATGGTGCTGGTCATCGCCTCGATCGCCAACCATCAGCAGGGACAGAAGAGCAATATCAAACCGATTATCGCGCTCTACCTGCTGAGCACCTTTTTCGCGGCGGTCGTGGCGGTGGTGTTTAGCCATCTGGCACCTCAGACGCTGACGCTGGCGGTCGGCACAACGGAAATTACGCCGCCGTCCGGTATTACCGAGGTGCTGCGCGGCCTGCTGATGAGCATGGTAGCGAACCCCATCACCGCGCTGATGCAGGCCAACTATATCGGCATTCTGGTATGGGCGATTGGTCTGGGCCTGGCGTTCCGTCATAGCTCACAGACCACGCGCGACCTGCTTAATGACGCTTCAAATGCCGTAACCTGGCTGGTGCGCTGCGTGATCCGCTGCGCGCCGATCGGCATTTTCGGCCTTGTCGCCTCGATTCTGGCATCAACCGGTTTTGGCGCGCTGTGGCAGTATGCGCACCTGCTGGCGCTGCTGCTGGGCTGTATGCTGCTGATGGCGCTGGTGGTGAACCCGATGCTGGTTTACAGCAAGATCCGTCGCAACCCTTACCCGCTGGTGTTTACCTGCCTGCGCGAGAGCGGCGTGACCGCCTTCTTTACCCGCAGCTCGGCGGCCAATATTCCGGTGAATATGGCGCTGGCGAAACGCCTGAATCTCGATGAGGATACTTATTCGGTGTCGATTCCGCTGGGCGCCACCATCAGCATGGCGGGTGCCTCCATCACGATTACCGTGCTGACGCTGGCGGCGGTGCATACCCTGGGGATCAGCGTCGACGTGCCGACGGCGATTCTGCTGAGCCTTGTAGCGTCGCTGTGCGCCTGCGGCGCATCCGGCGTGGCGGGCGGTTCGCTGCTGCTGATCCCGGTCGCCTGCAATATGTTCGGCATTCCTAACGATCTGGCGATGCAGGTGGTGGCGGTCGGTTTCATTATCGGCGTGCTGCAGGACTCCGCCGAAACGGCGCTGAACTCCTCGACCGATATTCTGTTTACCGCGGCGGTGTGCCAGGCGGAAGCCGAGCGCGAAACCAGCCGGGCTTGATAACAAAATGGCGACCGTAAGGTCGCCAGTCTAAGCGCTGATGTTGAGGTAACTGCTTCAGACGGCGCAAAAGCTCAAAGAGCGGGTGGCAGGGTCCGAAGAGCAAAGCGTCCCGCGCCAAGGATGGCGCGGGCCGAGCGAGCAGGGATGCGTTTAGCGACTTTGCGATCGGACCCTGCCACCCGCGAAGGGCTCGAGACTGACAGACAGCAATGGCGGCCTTCAGGCCGCCATTTTTTGCCCGACAAACTATAACGTCACGCCGCTTTTAAAAATCGCCAGCTCGCGGAAATCGTTCTTCTCGTTGTTGGTCAGCTCGCCGCTGGCAATCGCCACGATGGTGTCGACGAAATCCTCCAGCAGCGCCTCCATGCTCATTCCTTCCAGCAGACGACCGGCGTTAAAGTCGATCCAGTGCGGCTTCTTCTCCGCCAGCGGCGAGTTGGTCGCCAGCTTCACCGTCGGCACAAAGCCGCCGTAAGGGGTGCCGCGTCCGGTGCTGAACAGCACCATATGGCAGCCCGCCCCCGCCAGCGCGCTGGTGGCGACCGCGTCGTTGCCCGGCGCGCTCAGCAGATTCAGCCCCGGCGTCTTCAGCCGTTCGCCATACTTCAGCACGTCGACTACCTGGCTGGAGCCCGCCTTCTGGGTGCAGCCCAGCGACTTCTCCTCCAGCGTGGTAATGCCGCCCGCTTTATTGCCCGGCGACGGGTTCTCATAAATCGGCTGCTGATGGTCGATAAAATAGCGCTTGAAGTCGTTGATCATCGCCACCGTCTTCTCAAAGGTCTCCTCATCGCGACAGCGGCTCATCAGGATACGCTCCGCGCCGAACATCTCCGGCACCTCGGTCAGCACCGTGGTGCCGCCGTTGGCGATCATCTGATCGGAGAAACGCCCCAGCAGCGGGTTGGCGGTAATGCCGGAGAAGCCGTCCGAACCGCCGCACTCCAGGCCGAACTTCAGCTCGCTCAGCTTGCCCGGCTGGCGCCTGTCGTGGCGCATCGCCTCATACAGGGCGCGCAGATGCTCCAGCCCGGCTTCCACTTCGTCGTCGTGCTGCTGGCACACCATGTACTGGATGCGATCGCTCTCCGGCAGCCCCAGCGTCTCGCGGAAGGCGTCAACCTGATTGTTTTCGCAGCCGAGGCCGATCACCAGCACCGCGCCGGCGTTGGGGTGACGCACCATATTTTGCAGCATGGTGCGGGTGTTCTCATGATCCTGGCCCAGCTGCGAACAGCCGAAGGTATGGCTAAACAGAAACGCGCCGTCGGTGCCCGCCGCGTTGTCGGTCTCTTGCAAAAAGCGCTGCAGGATCTGACGCGCGATGCCGTTAACGCAGCCCACGGTCGGCAGGATCCACAGCTCGTTGCGGATCCCGACGTCGCCGTTGGCGCGGCGATAGATCTGCACCTCGCGATCGCCTGCCTGCGGCGGCACATCAACAAATTCAGGCTGATAGTCATACTCATCCAGATCGCTCAGGTTGGTGCGCGCGTTACTGGAGTGGATCACCTCGCCTGCGGCGATCGGCTGCGTGGCGTGGGCGATCGGCAGCCCATACTTGATCACCAGCTCGCCCTCGGCGAGGGAGCGCAGCGCGAACTTATGGCCGCGCGTCACCGCCTGCTGCAACTGCACCGCCGTCTGCTGCAGATCGATGGTCTGCCCCGCCTCTAAGTCGCGCAGCGCCACGGCAACGTTATCCTGAGAGTGAATCTTAATCGCGTCTTGCATAGCTTTATCCCAGTGTGCTCAACGCCTCACGCATGCCGTGGACGATGATATTTTGCAGGTGTCGGCTGACCTCGGCCACCAGCTGAGGCTGCCGGGTCAAATCTTCGCCCCAGTGCTGCGCGTCGCTTAACACCTCGCGCACCAGCTGTTCCGGGGAGATCTGGTCGTTATTAAGGGCCTGCCAGTTTGTTTCAAAGCGCGCCAGCCAGTGCGCGTCATCCTGCAGCGGCCAGCGCTTTTCCGCCGACGCGCCGCGGTAAAAGGCGATGAGCGCCGCCAGCGCAAAGGTCAGACGCGGCGGCCAGACGCCGCTCTGCGCGTGCGACGCCAGCAGCGGCGTCAGCAGGCGAGTGCGAAACTTGGTCATGCCGTTGAGTGCGATAGAGAGCAGCGCATGGCGGATAAAAGGGTTGCGGAAACGTCGCTCGACCGCGTCGGCGAAGGCGTGCAGCTCGCTGCGGGGCAGATCGAGCGTGGGGATAATCTCCTCCCGCAGCAGGCGGTCGACGAAGCCTGCGATGGCCGGATCCGCCATCGCCTCGCCGACGCTCTCCAGGCCAGCCTGAAACGCCACCGGCACCATCGCGGTGTGGGCGCCGTTGAGGATCGCCACTTTCTGCGCCTTCCACGGCGCAATGTCATCCACCAGCCGCACCTGCGGCGCCAGCGCATCAAGCTTCAGCTCGTCGAACAGCGCGCGCGGCCCCTGCAGAATGAACTGGTAGTAGACCTCGCCCGCCACCAGAAAACGATCTTCATAGCCGAGCTGAGCGGCCAGCGCCTCGCTCTCCTGCGGGAAACCGGTCACGATGCGGTCCACCAGCGTGTTGTAGAACACGCAGTGCTGCGACACCCAGGCGGCGAAGCTTTCCGGCAGCTGCCAGTGGCGCGCATAGCGCAGCACCAGCTCGCGCAGCGCGTCGCCGTTATGGTCGATCAGCTCGCAGGGGACGATCAGCCAGCCCTTGTCTTCAGCGCCGCCAAAATGCTCAAAGCGCGCCCACAGCAGCTGCGTCAGCTTGCCCGGAAAGCTGGATGCGGGCGCATCCGTCAGGCGATCCTCTTCGGCAAAGGCGATGCCCGCTTCGGTGGTATTTGAGAAGACGAAGCGCATCTGCGGCGCGCGGGCCAGCGCCAGGAAATCTGCGTGCTCGACGTAAGGCTGGATCTCGCGGTTCAGGCTGCGGATCAGGCGCGTTTCGCTGACGCGCTCGCCCTGCTCGTTCAGCCCGCGGATCAGCGTGGTATAGAGCCCGTCCTGCTGATTAAGGCTGTCGCTGACGGCGCGGTTGCGCGGCCGCACCACCACCACGCCCGCGTCGGTGCCCTGGTGCTGGTTCAGCCAGTCGAGCTGCCAGTCGATAAAGGCGCGCAGAAAGTTGCCTTCGCCGAACTGGATAACGCGCTCGCTGTAGGTCGCGCCGGGAAAGTCGTGACGGTTTAGCCGCTGCATGATCAGGCTCCCAGCTCGATGCCGAAGTAGTCGCGCGCGTTATTGAAGCAGATGTTTTGCACCATCTGGCCCAGCAGCGCCTCGTCGCCCGGCGCTTCGCCGTTCTCGACCCAGCGGCCGATCATCTGGCACAGCAGACGGCGGAAATATTCGTGGCGCGTATAGGAGAGGAAGCTGCGGCTGTCGGTCAGCATGCCGACAAAGCGGCTGAGCAGGCCGATCTGCGACAGCTGCGTCATCTGGCGCTGCATGCCGTCAAGCTGATCGTTGAACCACCAGGCAGAGCCGAACTGCATTTTGCCCGCCTCGCCTTCGCCCTGGAAGTTGCCCGCCATGGTTGCAAGCACTTCATTGTCGCGCGGGTTCAGGCAGTAAAGGATGGTTTTCGGCAGCGCGTTATGCAGGTTCTGCGCGCCCAGCAGTTTTGCCAGCGGTTCCGCCAGCGGCTGATCGTTAATCGAGTCGAAGCCGACGTCCGGCCCCAGCCGTTCAAACTGGCGGCGGTTGGTGTTGCGCAGCGCGCCAATATGGTACTGCTGCACCCAGCCGCGACGCGCATATTCGCCGCCCAGCCACACCAGCACGGCGGTTTTGAACTGCGCGATCGCCTGCGCGTCCGGCGTTTTGCCGGCGCGGCGGTTAGCCAGGATGGCGTCCAGCGTCGCATCGTCCGCTTCGGCGTAGAGCACCACGTCGAGCGCGTGGTCCGACACTTTGCAGCCATGCTCGGCGAAGTAGTCAAGACGCTTGCTGAGCGCGCTGCGCAGATCGTCGAAGCGGCGCACGCTGACGTCGGTCAGCGACTCCAGCTTCTCAATCCACGGCAGGAAACTTTCTGCTTCGATATTAAAGGCTTTATCTGGACGCCAGCTCGGCAGCACTTTCACGCCGAAGCTGCTCTCCTGCGCCAGCGCGCGGTGGTGCTGCAGATCATCCAGCGGATCGTCGGTGGTGCCGACCATTTTTACGTTCATCTGCTGCATGATGCCGCGCGCGGTGAACTCATCCTGCGCCAGCAGCGCGTTGCAGCGATCCCAGATGCTGTCGGCGGTTTTTTCAGAGAGCAAAGTGTCGGTAATGCCGAACGGACGACGCAGCTCAAGGTGCGTCCAGTGATAGAGCGGATTGCCGATGGTGTGCGGCACGGTGCGCGCCCAGGCGTCAAATTTTTCGCGGTCGCTGGCGTCGCCGGTGCAGAAGGCTTCCGGCACGCCGTTAGCGCGCATGGCGCGCCACTTGTAGTGATCGCCTTTCAGCCAGATGTCATAGAGGTTGGCAAAGCGGTAATTTTCGGCAATCTGCTGCGGGGGAAGATGGCAGTGATAGTCGAAAATCGGCTGGTCCTTTGCGTAGTCATGGTAAAGACGGCGGGCAAATTCGGTATCCAGCAAAAAATCCTCGGTCATAAAACGCGACATACTTGCTTCCTCTTGGATAGAGCCTTATTGCGCTCAAAGTTATCATACCAATTTTAGCCAGCCACAGAATTATTTGAGATCTTGCTCACATAAACAGCAGCTATTCCCTGCGCCCATGGACGTTTTTGCTCTCTGCAGCGTGCTAAATGGCTGTCATCAGGCAGGTTTACAGTATCCCACATTGCAAAAGGGGCTTTTGTGATGGCTCTCAACTTTTAAAGTTGTATAACAAGTTACGCTCTCGCTCCGTAATGGCAAGGTAAACACAGGGTCGCTTTTGCGCGGCCTGCGGGCGTGAGATTGAGCCAGCTCACGGTGGTCCCGCTCCAGATAACAACAGCGGCAAGACCGCAGACAGCACACTGGAAGAGGTAAATGATGCGTAAGATTAAAGGGCTACGCTGGTATATGATCGGGCTGGTGACGCTAGGCACCGTGCTGGGTTATCTCACCCGTAATACCATCGCCGTCGCCGCGCCGACGCTCCAAACCGATTTGCATATCACCACCCAACAGTACTCCTACATCGTGGCGGCCTACTCCGCCTGTTATACCGTTATGCAGCCGGTCGCCGGCTACGTGCTCGACCTGCTCGGCACCAAAGTTGGCTATGCCGTATTCGCCGTGCTGTGGGCGATCTTCTGCGCCGCGACGGCGATGGCCGGCAGCTGGGGCGGATTTGCGCTGGCGCGCGGCGCGGTGGGCGCGGCGGAAGCGGCGATGATCCCGGCGGGCCTGAAGGCGAGCAGCGAATGGTTCCCGGCTAAAGAGCGTTCCGTCGCCGTGGGCTACTTCAACGTCGGCTCCTCTATCGGCGCCATGCTGGCGCCGCCGCTGGTGGTGTGGGCGATCGTGGCGCACAGCTGGCAGATGGCGTTTATCATCACCGGCGTGCTGAGCCTGATCTGGGCGATCTGCTGGCTGATTTTTTATAAGCATCCCAAACAGCAAACCAGGCTCAGCGATGAGGAGCGCCAGTACATAATTTCCGGCCAGGAGGCTCAGCATCAGACCGGCAATACTAAAAAGATGTCGGCACGTCAGATCCTGCGCAATCGCCAGTTCTGGGGCATCGCGCTGCCGCGTTTTCTGGCGGAGCCCGCCTGGGGCACCTTCAACGCCTGGATCCCGCTGTTTATGTTTAAGGTGTACGGTTTCAACCTGAAGGAGATTGCGCTGTTTGCCTGGATGCCGATGCTGTTCGCCGATCTGGGCTGCATTCTCGGCGGTTATCTGCCGCCGCTGTTTCAGCGCTGGTTCGGCGTGAATCTGATTGTGTCGCGCAAGCTGGTCGTGACGATGGGTGCGGTGCTGATGATCGGCCCCGGCACCATCGGTCTTTTCACCAGCCCTTACGTCGCTATCGGCCTGCTCTGCGTCGGCGGTTTCGCTCACCAGGCGCTTTCCGGCGCGCTGATCACCCTCTCCTCCGACGTTTTTGGCCGTAACGAAGTGGCGACCGCCAACGGTCTGACCGGCATGGCCGCCTGGACAGCCAGCACCATGTTTGCGCTGGTGGTCGGCGCGCTGGCCGATACGCTGGGCTTTAGCCCGCTGTTCGCCGCGCTGGCAGTGTTCGATCTGCTGGGCGCGGTGGTGATCTGGACGGTGCTGCGCAATCAGCCCGTCTCGGAGCTGGAAAAAGAGGTCACACCGCCGCAGGCCGCGCCGGTGCGTAGCTAGCCGCGCTGGCCGCTAACCAGGCGGCGAGCGCTGACCAAAGAGCAAAGCGTCCCGCGCAATCCTTGCGCGGGATCTTTTATTTAACCGCCGCAAAGTGGTATAACAACTTCATTTGCGACACGGGAATGCGCTATGGAACTGACCGAACCTCGTCGACTCTATCAACAGCTCGCCAGCGATCTGAAAAGCCGTATTGAATCAGGGTCTTACCCGGTGGGAGATAAGCTCCCTGCCGAACGCCTGATCGCGGAAGAGATGAACGTCAGCCGCACCGTGGTGCGCGAGGCGATCATCATGCTGGAGGTAGAGGGCTACGTCGAGGTGCGTAAAGGTTCCGGTATTCACGTTATCGCCAGTCAGCAGCAGAATCGGGTGATGACCTCCAGCCAACTCGAATTCGCCAGCTTTGGCCCGTTCGAACTGCTGCAGGCGCGCCAGCTGATTGAGAGCAACGTCGCCGAGTTCGCCGCGACGCAGGTGACGCGTCAGGACATTATCGAACTGATGGCGATTCAGGAAAAGGCGCGTCAGGAAGATCACTTCCGCGACTCCCAGTGGGACATGCAGTTTCACGTGCGGATTGCGCAATCCACCCAAAACAGCGCGCTGGCGGCCATTGTTGAAAAAATGTGGCTGCATCGCCTGCACAACCCCTACTGGCTCAAACTCCACGAGCATATCGATCAGCGCAGCATCCTCAGCTGGTGCGACGACCACGATCAAATCCTCAAGGCGCTGATGCGTAAAGATCCGGCCGCCTGCAAACTGGCGATGTGGCAACATCTGGAAAATACTAAACAGATGCTGTTTAACGCGACTGCCGATGATTTTGAATTTAATGTGGATCGTTATATGTTTGCTGAAAATCCCGTTATCCTGCCGGACGGCGCAAGCAGTTAACCTTGATTCTGCTGCGTTTTCACGCAGGAAAGTCAGTTAATCTGCAATAGTGTCAGGTCGTGTAAAGCTCCTGTTGACGGGCCGCGTCAACAGGTAAAACTCCTGTGCGGCGGGCACATTCCCCCTGTCTCAAACCTGTGATCTTTGTTACAGTTATCGACCCTTTCTTACCCTTTGCGACAGGGTTTAAAAATTCGCTGATTTAACAATCTATTCTGGAAGGATCCGGAAAATCCTGCACAGACTGCGCTCCTAAAACAGATAACTAATTGCCGGTCTGCGCTTATGTCTTTAAAGACGCGTTAAAACAATGATGTTCAGGAATGATTGATGGATATTTTGCAAGCGTTGCTGCAGGCGTTGTGGCAACAGGACTACGAAACCCTCTCCGATCCGACGCTGGTCTGGGCCATTTATGGCGTGCTCTTCCTGATCCTGTTTCTGGAAAATGGCCTGCTGCCCGCCGCCTTTCTGCCGGGTGACAGCCTGCTGATTCTGGTCGGCGTGCTGATCGCTAAAGGTACCATGAGCTTTCCGCTTACCGTGCTGGTGCTGACCACCGGTGCCAGCCTCGGCTGCTGGGTCAGCTATATTCAGGGCCGCTGGCTCGGCAACACGCCGACGGTGCAGAAATGGCTCTCTCATCTTCCTGCGCAGTATCACGCCCGCGCGCACAGCCTGTTTCATCGTCATGGCCTGTCGGCTCTGCTGATTGGCCGCTTTATCGCTTTTGTCCGTACCCTGCTGCCAACCATTGCCGGTTTATCCGGACTGAATAACGCCCGCTTTCAGTTTTTTAACTGGGTCAGCGCGCTGCTCTGGGTGCTGATTCTGACCGTGCTCGGCTTTGCGCTGGGCAAGACGCCGATTTTCCGCCGCTATGAAGATGAGCTGATGTTCTGCCTGATGCTGCTGCCGCTGGTGCTGCTGGTGGCAGGCCTGGTGGGATCGCTGGTGGTGCTGTGGCGCAAACGCCAGGCGAATCAGAACGGCAAGGGCGAGTCATGAAAATTTATGGTCCCCTTCCCCGCCGCATGCTGCCCTGGCTGGCTATCGCCGCGCTGCTGCTGCTGGCGATCTGCCTGACGCCGACGCTGCTGCGGCACGAAAGCGTGGTGCAGATCCGCGTATCTCACGCCGGTGGCCCCCTGCCGGACGGGTTTTATCTCTATCAGCAGCTGACGGCGCAGGGCATCCGAATCAAAAGCATCACCCCCGCGGGCGATGCGCTGATTATTCATTTCGAGAACGAAGAGCAGAGCCTTGCGGCGCAAAAGGTGCTGCGCCGCCTGCTGCCGGACGGCTTTGTTGTCGCCAGACATCCCGACTCCGCTTCCGCCGGTTCGACAACGCTGAATATCTCCTGATTCGCACTTGCCGTCCTGCGCTGGCAGGGCGGCAACAGAATAGTCCGTATCCCCCCGTCTTTTTTGAACTTTTTACGGTCGCTGTCTATGCTTAACAGATGGCTCAGCTATCTGATACGCCAGGAGATGACGCTGTCCGGTCGCGGCAGGTCTGCAACAAAGGAAGGTAACAAGCCTGATGAAACGTCAATTACTTCTTAGCCTCGCGCTGTTTTCTCTTTCTGGTTCGCTGATGGCGGCGGAATCGCTCTGCCAGCAGAAAGAGCAGGATATTCAGCATGAAATTGCGATGGCGAAACAGCATAACAATCAGCGTCGCGTGAATGGACTGGAGCGCGCGCTGACCGAAGTGCGCGCGAACTGCAGCGACAATAAACTGAAAGCGTCTCACCAGGCGCGCATCAAGGCGCAGCGAGAGAAAGTCGCTGAACGCGAGAGCGAACTGAAAGAGGAGCGACAGGAAGGCGATGACAAGGAGAAAATCGCCAGGCGTGAACATAAACTGGAAGAAGCACGCCAGGAGCTGAAAAAGTTACAGGCGGAGCCTTACTAACCCGGACTCAACCACTGAAGCTAAAAGGAACATTACATGTCAAAAGAGACTTCATCAGAACATTTACGTGCTGAGTTAAAAAATCTGGCGGACACTCTGGAAGAGGTGCTGAGCAGCACAACGGATAAGTCCAAAGGTGAACTGGATAAGCTGCGTCAGAAAGCGCGCGTTGCGCTCGACAGCTCGCGCGAGAAGCTGGGCGATTCTGGCGAATATCTGGCGCAGACCACGCGTGAAGCCGCGCAGAAAGCAGACGGCTACGTGCGTGACAATCCCTGGCATGGCGTTGGCATCGGTGCGGCTATCGGCGTGGCGATCGGCATGCTGATTTCTCGGCGTTAACCATGGCAGATTCACAGCAGAGCCACGGCCCCGGCAAAGGGGTCATCAACATTGGTCAGCGCATTGTCACTACGCTGGTCAGCATGGTCGAGACCCGCGTGCGGCTGGCGGTGGTCGAGCTGGAAGCAGAAAAGGCTAACCTGATTCAGCTGCTGCTGATGGTTGGCCTGACCATGCTGTTTACCGCGTTCGGGCTGATGAGCCTGATGGTGTTGATTATCTGGGCCGTCGATGCGCAGTATCGCCTGATGGCGATCGGCATCACTACCGGCGTACTCTTTCTTCTGGCGATTATCTTCGGCCTGTGGAGCCTGCGCAAATCGCGTCAGTCCACCCTGCTGCACCATACGCGCAAAGAGCTGGAGACCGATCGCAAGCTGCTGGAGGATGATCGCGTATGAGCCGCAGCAAGCTGGAACGTGAAGCACGTATTCATGAATTAGTCGGTGAAATACAGCAGCAGCGGCTCGACCTGAGCGCGAGCCGCCGCGATTTTTTACTGAGCACGGCGCAGTATGACCGCGGCTGGCTGACGTTCCTCAGCATGCGACGCTATCTGGCCATCGGCAGCAGCGCCCTGGCTATCTGGTCGGTGCGCAGCCCAAATAAATTCATGCGCCTGCTTAAGCGCGGATTCGGCGTCTGGAGCACCTGGCGCATGCTGAAATCGGCTCTGCCGCAGCGCTGATCCTTCTCTGCATTCAGCCGGTGCGCAATCGCCGGCTTCGCTTTATCAGTTTTCCTGAATAACACCTACAGAATATCTCGCTTACAACCTTTCCCCTGCGCGATTATTATCTCCAGCTATCAGCTCAGCAAACGGCAAAGCCGCCTTTTGCCGGGAATTATCTCACGCAGGCGCGACTGCCCTGCCGACAAACTAGCCTGGAGTAAATGATGAAAAAATTCGAAGATACTGGTCTGCTGCTGGCGCGTATTTTAATGCCAATCCTGTTTATTACGGCCGGCTGGGGCAAAATCACTGGCTATGCGGGAACGCAGCAGTATATGGAAGCGATGGGCGTGCCGGGCTTTATGCTGCCGCTGGTAATCCTGCTGGAGTTTGGCGGCGGCCTGGCGATTCTGTTTGGCTTCCTGACACGCTTCACCGCGCTGTTTACCGCGGGCTTCACTATCCTGACGGCGTTCCTGTTCCACAGCAACTTCGCGGAAGGCGTCAATCAGCTGATGTTTATGAAAAACCTCTCTATTGCGGGTGGTTTCCTGGTGCTGGGCCTGGTCGGTCCGGGCGCCTACAGCATCGACCGTCTGCTGCGTAAGAAAACCGCGCCCGCAGCGGCGCTGCGTTAAGCACACATCTGGCGTAATGCCACATATACTTAGCAGGGCGAGGATACTCCTCGCCCTGTTTGCACTGGAGGCGATATGGGCCAACTGATTGACGGTGTCTGGCACGACACCTGGTACGACACCAAATCAACCGGCGGACGCTTTAAGCGCACTGAAGCGGTCTGGCGCAACTGGGTGACCGCGGACGGCAGCGCCGGTCCAACGGGCGACGCGGGCTTTAAGGCCGAGCGCGATCGCTATCATCTGTATGTTTCTCTCGCCTGCCCCTGGGCGCACCGCACGCTGCTGATGCGTCAGCTTAAAGGGCTGGAGTCGATGATTGACGTCTCCGTAGTGCATCCGCTGATGCTGGAGAATGGCTGGACCTTCGACGACGATTTTCCCGACGCCACCGGCGACAAGCTTTATCAGAACGAATTTCTCTATCAGCTCTACCTGCATGCCGATCCGCACTATACCGGGCGCGTGACCGTGCCGGTACTGTGGGACAAACAGCAGGGCACCATCGTCAGCAATGAATCGGCGGATATCATTCGCATGTTCAACAGCGCCTTCGACGCGGTCGGCGCGCGCGCCGGGGACTACTACCCGCCCGCCCTGCGCGAGAAGATCGACGAGCTGAACGGCTGGATTTACGACACGGTCAACAACGGCGTCTATAAGTCGGGCTTCGCGACCTCGCAGGCGGCCTATGACGAGTCGGTAACCGCGCTGTTTCATTCGCTGTCGCGCCTGGAGCAGATTCTGGGACAGCACCGCTATCTGACCGGCGACCAGCTCACCGAGGCGGATCTGCGTCTCTGGACCACGCTGGTGCGTTTCGATCCGGTCTACGTGACCCATTTTAAGTGCGATCGCCACCGCATCGGCGACTATCTCAATCTGAGCGGTTTCCTGCGCGATATCTACCAGATGCCGGGCATCGCCGAGACGGTGAACCTGCCGCATATCCGTCATCACTATTACGTGAGCCATAAAACCATTAACCCGAACGGCGTGATTTCGCTGGGACCGGCGTTTGACTGGGATGAGCCGCACGGCCGCAGCTAAACGCACGCGCCGTTCTTACCCGGACGGCGCGCCTCAACTGTTATAAAAATTCTGCGCGTTTCTGTGTCTGCCCCGGCTAACTGTTATCTGTTTTACTGAGCAGAAAAGTAACGGTGAGGTGAACAATGGACGCCATTAAACAAATCTTAATCGACGAAATCGCAACGCTTAACCGTGAAGAGCGCCGCGATAACCGGCCGCGTTTTAGCATCTCTTTTCTGAAAACCCATCCCGGCCTCTGGGCGCTGATGTACCTTTGCTACGCGCTGTGCGTGGCGCTGATTTTCTCCACCGAGATGCTGGGCTGGCCCGCCTTCTGGTTCGCCACTCTGTTTGTGCTGGTGATGAGCTTTCTGATGCTGCTGGATATCAACCCGAAATATCGCTTCGAGGATATCGACGCGCTGGATCTGCGCGTCTGCTATAACGGCGAGTGGTATTACGTGCAGCCGGTCTCTGAAGGGGGCGTGAAAAAGATCCTGAATCTGCCGGACGCGCCAGAAGAGGTGAAAAGCGGTATTCATCGCCTGCTGCGACAGAAAGGCGAAGTCGATTTCTATGACGTTTACTACCTGACCTGGGGCCACCAGCAGGCGGCGCAGGTTTAACCGCGCTGCGGGTCGGCAATCAGCCGGCCCAGCGTCTCGACCGCCGCCTCGGCGCGCCTGTCCCACGGCCAGGCGGTATTGATGCGAAAACAGTGGGTAAACTCCTCCCCCGCTGAAAACAGCCGCCCCGGCGCGATGCTGATCCCCTGCTGCAACGCCTGCTGATAGAGCTGCGTGGTGTCATAGCCGCGCGGCAGCGTTACCCACAAAAAGAAGCCGCCCGGCGAATCGCTTACGCTGGCCCCTTCCGGCAGCACGCGGCAGAGCGCCTGACGCATCCACTCTTTGCGCCGCGCCAGCGTCTGGCGCAGCTTTTTCAGATGGGTATCGTAGCGGCGCGTGGCGAGGAAGTCCGCCAGCGCCAGCTGCATCGGCGCGCTGGTGGAGAGCGTGCTCATGAGCTGCAGACGCTGGATGCGCTGCGCGTACTGTCCCGCCGCAACCCAGCCGACGCGGAACCCCGCGACCAGACACTTGGAAAAAGAGCCGCAGTGCAGCACGTCGCCGTCGCGATCCCAGTATTTAGCCGGATGCGGTGCCTCATTGCCCGCCCAGAGTTCGGCGTAAACGTCATCTTCGATCAGCGGCACCCGGTAGCGCGCCAGCAGCGCCACCAGCTGCGCCTTGCGCGCGGGCGAGAGCGTGACGCCAAGCGGATTTTGCAGCGTGGTCATCAGCCAGCACGCTTTTACCGGCCAACGCTGCAGCGTCTCTTCCAGCTGCTGCATATCGATGCCCTGCTGCGCGTCGCTCGGCACCGCGAGCGCTTTGAGCTTGAGCCGCTCGATCGCCTGCAGCGCGCCATAGAAGGTCGGCTGCTCAATCACCACGTAGTCGCCGGGCTCGGTCAGCGCCTGTAGGCTGAGATTGAGCGCTTCCAGCGCGCCGTTGGTGATGACGATCTCATCCGGCGAGAGCGTGATGCCCTGCCGGGCGTAGCGCTGCGCCAGCATCTGCCGCAGCGCGGCATTGCCGGGCGGAAGATTATTCAGCGCGTCGAGCGGCGTCAGCTGATGGGAGACGTTGGTCAGCGAGCGCATCAGCTGGCGCTGCGGAAAGAGCTCGGGATCGGGAAAAGCGGAGCCAAACGGGACGATCGCCGGATCGCGGATCGCCTGCAGCACGTCGAAGACAAAGTTGTTGATATCGACCTGCTCGCTGAGCGCCACCTGCGCCGGCGCGGTCTGCAGCGCGCGCGGGGCGACGTAGTAGCCGGACTGGGGCCGCGAGACAATCCAGCCCTGGCTCTCCAGCACCTCGTAGGCGTGCATCACCGTCATCAGGCTCAGCCCGTGCTGCGCCACCTGCTGACGCAGCGACGGCAGCTTTGTGCCCGGCGGCCAGATGCCCGCCTCGATCTGCTGCTGAATCTCATCCGTCAGTTGCTGATATTTCGCCACGGGCTGCTCCTTTCGTTGCCGGGGCGCAGTTTAGCATGGGGAACTGCATCAGGTGGGGCTTCCTTTGGTCTTCCCACTGCCAGAAAGCAAAAACCCCGCTTGCGCGGGGTTTTCACCTGAAAAGTCGAAACTGACCGATAAGCCGGGTTCTGTCGTGGACAGTCATTCATCTAGGCCAGCAATCGCTCACTGGCTCAAGCAGCCTACCCGGGTTCAGTACGGGCCGTACCATGCGAACCCCTATTTGGCCTTGCTCCGGGTGGAGTTTACCGTGCCGCGAACTGTTGCCAGACGCGCGGTGCGCTCTTACCGCACCCTTTCACCCTTACCTGATCCCATAAATGGGCCATCGGCGGTTTGCTCTCTGTTGCACTGGTCGTAGGCTTGCGCCCCCCAGGCGTTACCTGGCACCCTGCCCTATGGAGCCCGGACTTTCCTCCCCTCTGCCCGTCTCCCTACAAGAGGGACGACGACAAAGCGGCGACTGTCTGGTCAGCTTCGGCGCAGGATATTAGGGCATTCGGCCCCATTTGTCACGCCTCTTGCTGATCGAGCGCAAAGCGATAGAGCGCATTTTTCTTCACGCCGTGAATTTCCGCCGTCAGCGCCGCGGCCTTTTTCAGCGGCAGCTCTTTCTGCAGCAGCGCCAGCGTGCGCAGCGCATCGGCGGGCAGCGCCTCTTCATCCGCCTTATGCCCTTCGACCACCAGCACCATCTCGCCTTTACGGCGATTCTCATCCTCTTTGATCCAGGCGAGCAGCTCGCCCACCGGCGCGCCGTGGATCGATTCCCAGGTTTTGCTCAGCTCGCGCGCCAGCACCACGTAACGATCGGCGCCCAGTTCCTTCGCCATATCTTCCAGGCTGTCGAGCAGACGGTGGGTGGACTCGTAGAAAATCAGGGTACGCGGCTCCTGCGCTACTGCGCGCAGCGCGTCGCAGCGCGCCTTGGTTTTGGCGGGCAGAAACCCTTCGTAACAGAAACGATCGGACGGTAACCCGGCGGCGCTTAATGCTGTGACGGCGGCGCAGGCGCCGGGCAGCGGCACGACGCGGATGCCCGCCTCGCGGCAGCGGCGCACCAGATGGTAGCCAGGATCGTTGATCAGCGGGGTCCCGGCATCGGAAACCAGCGCGATGCTCTGCCCTTCCTGCAGCTTCGCCAGCAGCAGTTCGGCCTTCTGCTGTTCATTGTGGTCGTGAAGTGCGAAGAGCCGCGCAGCGATGGCGAAATGTTGTAGCAACAGCCCGGTATGACGTGTATCTTCCGCTGCGACCAGATCGACGCCCGAAAGCACCGTCAGCGCCCGCTGGGTGATATCACCCAAATTACCAATCGGGGTTGGAACGATGTAGAGCGTGCTGGCAGAAATCTCTGCCCGATCGAGTTGTTTCATTGTTTCATCCGAATTGCCGATTTAATATTGAGCATCTTGAAAAAAACATCACTGGATACAGTATGCTTCCTTCAAAAGTCGTTCGTCATAAAGCAGGACGCTTTGTGCCTGTCCTTCTTGCTGGGCTGATTTTAGCCGCCTGTAGCGGTCAGGGGCCGCAAACCTCAAACGTAAATATTCAGGGGCCCATTACCGGCGGGTCTGATTACTATCTGCAGCAAGTGCAGCAAAGCAGCGATGATAGCAGGACAGACTGGCAATTACTTGCCATCCGTGCCCTGATGAAAGAAGGAAAGTATCCGCAAGCTGGCCAGCAGCTCAACCTGCTGCCGAGCCGGCTCAGCGACACGCAACAGCAGGAGCTGCTGCTGCTTAAATCGCAGTTTCTGTTCAGCCAGCAGAACGTGCCGGGCGCCACGCAGCTGCTGAATCAGGTCAAGGTCGACGAGCTGTCGAAAGAGCAGCAGGCGCGCTATTACGGCCTGCAGATCGCCGCCGCGCAGGGCAAACCCTCGCTGGCGCTGCTGCGCGCCTATATTGCGCAGGAGCCGCTGCTGAGCGGCGATGACCACCAGAAAAATATCGACGCCACCTGGCAGGCGCTGACGCAGATGACGCCGCAGGAGATGAGCAGCCTGGTGATCAACGCCGATGAAAACACGCTGCAGGGCTGGCTGGATCTGCTTAACGTCTGGCGCGCCAACGCGCAGGACGGCGAGATGCTGAAATCCGCCCTGAAAGACTGGCAAACGCGCTATCCGCAAAACCCGGCGGCGAAAACCCTGCCGACGCCGCTGAGCCAGGCGCAGAACTACACCAAAGCCTCTACCAGCACCATCGCGCTGCTGCTGCCGCTGAACGGTCAGGCGCAGGTCTTTGCCAGCGCGATTGAAAAAGGCTTTAACGATGCGAAAAACGGCGCCCTGAACGCTGCGCCGCAGCCCACCGCACAGCCCGCGACCCAGCCAGCTACCGCGGAAAGCGCGCAGCCCGCGCCGACCGGCGAAGCCAACGCCGTGGTCAGCCCGGCCGCCGCCGCAATTACGCCCGCCGCCGCCGCACAGCCCACCGCCTCCCAGAGTCAGCCTGAGGCTAGCCCACCCTCCAGCAGCGCGCAGATCAAGGTGTACGACACCAGCAGCCAGCCAATTCAGCAGGTGATGCAGCAGGCGCAGCAGGATGGCGCGACGCTGGTGGTTGGCCCGCTGCTGAAAAACAACGTTGAAACCGTCGCCAACAGCCAGACGCCGCTCAATGTGCTGGCGCTCAACGCGCCGGAGCAGATCCAGAACCATCCGAATATTTGTTACTTTGCGCTTTCTCCTGAAGACGAAGCGCGCGATGCCGCGCACCATATGTGGAACCAGGGCAAGCGTCAGCCGCTGCTGCTGGTGCCGCGCAGCAGCTTCGGCGATCGCGTGGTCAACGCGTTTGCGCAGGAGTGGCTGAAGCTGGGCGGCACGGCGCCGCTGCAGCAGCGCTTCGGCTCGACCGCGGAGCTGAAACAGGGCATCAACAGCGGCGCGGGCATTACGCTGAGCGGTACGCCGGTCAACGTCCAGCCTGCCGCCGCCGAACCCCAGGGCGTGACCATCGCCGGGCTGAACATCCCGTCGCCGCAGCAGCAGAGCGAGCCGACGACGGCGAGCAGCGGCAACGTTGATTCAGTCTATATTGTCTCGACGCAGGATGAGCTGCAGCTGATTAAGCCGATGATCGCCATGCGTACCGGCAGCCGCAGCGCGGCCTCGCTCTACGCCAGCTCGCGCAGTTACCAGGCGGGCGCAGGCCCCGACTTCCGTCTGGAGATGGAAGGTCTGCAGTTCAGCGATATTCCGCTGCTCTCGGGCCGTAATCCAGCGCTGATGCAGCGTGCGGCGCAGTCGTTCAATAACGACTACTCGCTGGTTCGCCTCTATGCGATGGGCATCGATGCCTGGACGCTGGCGAACAGTTTTAACCAGGTGCGCCAGACGCCGGGCTTCACCATCGACGGCAATACCGGCAAGCTGAGCGCGAATCAGGATTGCGTGATCAACAGGACGTTGTCATGGCGCCAGTATCGTCAGGGCGAGATCGTTCCCGCCTCCTGAACACCCGGCGCTTCGGTGCCGAACAGGAACAGCGCGCCCGGCGCTATTTAGAGCACGCCGGACTGCGCTGGGTCGCCAGCAACGTGACCTTCCGCGGCGGCGAGCTGGATCTTATCATGCGCGACGGGGCATGCTGGGTCTTCGTGGAGGTGCGCTACCGGCGCGATGCGCGCTACGGCGGCGCGCTGGCCAGCGTTACTCGCCTCAAGCGGCAAAAGCTGTTGCGCGCCGCCGCACTCTGGCTTGCCCAGCGCGGCGGCAGTTTTGAGACGGTGGATTGCCGTTTCGACATTATCGCCATTACCGGTACGGTGCTGGAGTGGCTGCCCAATGCCTTTAATGCAGACGTTTAGAACCAGGTGGTTGTGTGCAGGACAGAATTAAAGCGTGTTTTACTGAAAGTATTCAAACCCAGATTGCCGCCGCAGAAGCGTTGCCGGACGCCATTTCCCGCGCCGCGATGACGCTGGTGCAGTCGCTGCTTAACGGCAATAAAATCCTTAGCTGCGGCAACGGCGCTTCAGCCGCTAACGCGCAGCATTTTGCCGCCAGCATGATCAACCGTTTCGAGACCGAGCGTCCCAGCCTGCCCGCGCTGGCGCTCAGCGCGGACAATGTGATGCTGACGGCGATCGGCAACGATCGTCAGCACGATGAAATCTACGCCAAGCAGGTGCGCGCGCTGGGTCAGGCTGGCGACGTCCTGCTGGCGATCTCTACCCGCGGCAATACGCGAGACATCGTGAAAGCGGTGGAAGCCGCGGTTACCCGTGATATGACCATCGTTGCGCTCACCGGCTATGATGGCGGCGAGCTGGCGGGCCTGCTCGGCCCGCACGACGTGGAAATTCGCATCCCGTCGCACCGCAGCGCCCGCATCCATGAGATGCATATGCTGACGCTGAACTGTCTGTGCGACCTGATTGATAACACCTTGTTTCCACACCAGGAATAGCTGAAGGAGCAAACATGAAAGCATTGAACGCTGTCGCCATCCTGTTAACCGCCATGCTGCTGCAGGGCTGCGTCGCCGTTGTCGCAGGCGGCGCGGCCGTGGCCACCAAAACCGCCACCGATCCGCGCACCGTCGGCACCCAGGTTGACGACGGCACGCTGGAGCTGCGCGTCAGCAACGCGCTGGCGAAAGATCAGCAGATTAAGAGCGATGCCCGCATTATCGCTACCGCCTACCAGGGCAAAGTGCTGCTGACCGGCCAGGCGCCGTCGCAGGATATCGCCAGCCGCGCCAAACAGATCGCCATGGGCGTCGACGGCGCGACCGAAGTCTTCAACGAAATTCGCATCGGCCAGAAGGTCAGCCTCGGCACCTCGTCGTCCGACACCTGGATTACCACCAAAATTCGCTCGCAGCTGCTGGGCAGCGATCAGGTGAAATCTTCGAACGTGAAAGTGACCACCGAGAACGGCGAAGTGTTTCTGTTAGGTCTGGTGACGGCGGAAGAGGCGAAGGCGGCGGCGGATATCGCCAGCCGGGTTAGCGGCGTGAAGCACGTCACCACCGCGTTTACGATGCTGAAGTAAGCGTGCATCAGGCCGCGCTCATCCGCTGACAAAGCGGCAACATACGCAAAAGGGCGGCTTTAGCCGCCCTTAACTTCACTGGCATTGTGCCAGCGCGGGTGATATGGCCCGATCGCAAAGACGCAAAAACGGCATCCCTGCCAGCTCGGCCCGCGCAATTACGCACCTCATCCTTGAGGTGCGCCCGTCGCCGGGCCAACGCGCTGCGTTGTTCAAAAACGCTCCCGGCGTTTTTGTCCCTGGCGCGGGACGCTTTGCTCTTCGGCCCATATCGCCCGCTCTTACGCTTTGTGAGCCGTCTGTCGAAGGCCTATCCCATCAATTTTTTTATACCGGTATATCGATCACCAGCGCCCAGGTCGCGGTTTTCGCCCGCAGCCTGATCTGCTGCTCCTCCTGCAAAAACGCCCCGTCGCCGCAGCCCAGCTTCTCCTGACGATCCTCGCGCGTCACCGCCTCCAGCGAGCCGTGAATCGACTGCAGATAGGCGCGCGGCCCGCGCAGCGTCAGCGACTGCTCTTCGCCCGGCGCCAGCCGCAGCTGATGCACCCACACCTGCTGACGCAGCTGCAGGCTGTTTCCCGCGCCGTCTGGCGAGGCGATCAGGTGAAGATTGCCGCGCTCCGGCAGCGCGATCTTTTGCAGCGTCGGGTTTTCCCGCTCGGGACAGGCGGCGAGCCAGAGCTGCATCCGCGTCAGCGGCTGATCCTTGCGCAGGTTGATTTCGCTGTAGCTGACGCCTGGCTGCGTGGCGAGCAGCAGCGCTTCGCCCTCGCGCGCGACGATATGGTTGCCTTCGCTGTCGCGGTACTCCGCCTCGCCCTGCAGCACGATATTCAGCACGTCCACCTGCGGATAGGTACGCGGCTGAAAGGCGGCCCCTGGCGCCAGCACTTCCTGATTCAGCACGCGCAGCGAGGCGTAGCCCATTAATTTGGGATCGAAATAGTGACCAAAAGAGAAACTATAGCGTGCCTGCAACCAGCCGAAGTCGGCCTGCCCGCACGCGGACGCACTACGCGTCGTTATCATGATTTACCTCCAGCTCGCTGCGGCAGAGGACGACCGCAGACTTGATACCCATTATGGTAAAAGGCTGGACGCCGTATTGTTAGCCAGTTAATCTGCCGTGCATATTCAAATTTCCTGAAAGAGAGTTCGGATGGCTAAAGAGCGTGCCTTAACCCTTGAAGCGCTGCGCGTGATGGATGCGATCGATCGCCGCGGCAGTTTTGCGGCAGCGGCGGATGAGCTGGGGCGCGTTCCTTCGGCGCTCAGCTATACCATGCAAAAGCTGGAAGAGGAGCTGGACGTGGTGCTGTTCGACCGCTCCGGCCACCGGACGAAATTCACCAACGTCGGGCGTATGCTGCTGGAGCGCGGACGGGTGCTGCTGGAAGCGGCGGATAAGCTCACCACCGACGCCGAAGCGCTGGCGCGCGGCTGGGAAACCCATCTGACCATCGTCACCGAAGCGCTGGTGCCGACTGACGCCCTCTTCCCGCTGGTGGAGAAGCTGTCGGAAAAGGCCAATACCCAGATTTCGCTCATCACCGAAGTGCTGGCAGGCGCGTGGGAGCGGCTGGAGCAGGGCCGCGCCGATATCGTTATCGCGCCCGATATGCACTTCCGCGCCTCGACCGAAATCAACACGCGTAAGCTCTACACCATGATGAGCGTCTATGTCGCCAGCGCCGACCATCCGATTCACAACGAGCCGGAACCTCAGTCCGAGGTGACGCGCGTGAAATATCGCGGCATCGCCGTGGCCGATACGGCGCGCGAGCGCCCGGTGCTGACGGTGCAGCTGCTGGACAAACAGCAGCGTCTGACGGTGAGCAGCATGGACGACAAGCGCCGCGCGCTGCTGGCGGGGCTTGGCGTCGCCACCATGCCCTATTCGATAGTGGAGCAAGATATTGCGGAAGGTCGGCTGCGCGTCGTCAGCCCGGAATATACCCGCGAAGTGGATATTATTATGGCGTGGCGCCGCGACAGTATGGGCGAAGCCAAAGCCTGGTGCCTGCGCGAGATCCCGCGTCTGCTGGCGAAGAAAAGCTAAACGCCGCCTTCGGCCTTAGCCTGCCCGGCGGGCTGGAGCCCGCTGCTACAGCCGCCCCAGACACTCAATCGCCACCGCCTTGAAGGCGGCAAAATCTTTGCTGTCGCGCAGCCGGGGCGTCGCCCTTTCGCGCAGAAAGGTCACGAAGAGGTCGTAGATCGCCATCGCCTCTTCATACTCGCTTTTACCGATCGCCAGCAGAAAAATCACCGAGGCGGTATCGTCGCCCCACGCAATGCCCTGCGGCGCCAGCACGGTGTAAACCACGGTTTTTTTCGCCAGCAGGCCAAGCGAGTGCGGCAGCGCGATACCTTCGCCCAGCATGGTGCTGACGATCGCCTCGCGCTCCTCTACCGAGGGATAAAAGCTCGCGTCGACAAAGCCTTCCGCCTCCAGCCGATCGCACAGCTGGCGGAACAGCTGCGACTGCGTCATCGGCTTATCGACGATCAGAAAGTGCTGCGCGTCGAAAAACTTCTCCAGCATATAGGGCCGCGTGCGGTCCACCAGCACCAGCTTGCCGATCTGCTCCAGCTGGAAGCCGGTAGGAAACGGCGACATCACGACTACCGGCTTATCCTTCTCGCTCAGCCGGGTGGTAGAGATAACAAAATCTTCATCGATGCGCGTGCGCGCCTCATATTCGCGCTGCGACAGCCGACCGGCGACCTGCAGCTGCGGGTATTTACGCAGCAGCATCGCCTCAATCATTCGCAGCGTGGAGTTACCGCTGTCGCACACCAGCAGCACCTGGGGATGGCGCTGGTAGCCGACGTCGTAGTGGCGCTCCAGCCCGACGCCAATATGCAGCACCAGAAAGCCGATCTCATTCTCGCTGATAACGTAAGGCGTATATTTGCCCCAGCTGGAGACCGCCGCCAGGGTTACGTCATAGGCCATCGGATAGTGCTGTTTGATATTATCCAGCAGCGGGTTGGGAATATGGATCTGGTAACGCACGCGGGTGATCATGGTTTTAATGTGCGTCAGCAGATCGGCGCGCAGCTGTTCATCGCCCTGCAGGTTGTAGTTGTAGTGGGTATTGATATAGCTCAGCAGATAGTCCACCAGCGCGTCGGCGTCATCGGCGTTGATAGCGCTCGGCGCCACCTCCTGCATCTGGCGCGCTGCGATATTGACGCGCAGCCAGCCCTCTTCCGCCGGCGACACCGGCTTGCCCACCAGCGGCCGCAGCAAATTAATCAGCTCGCGCGCCGCCTCGCGCACATCCAGCCCGACATCCTCCGCGCCGGGATCGCTCAGCGGATAGCCTTCGCTGATGCGCCGCACCGCGACGGCGCAGTAGAGGCGCAGATAGCGCTCGCCCTCGTCGCTGAGGCGAACGTTATGACGCGTCAGGCACTGCTGCAGCAGCGGACGCAGCGTCTCAAGAATATTGCTGTGCAGCGCTTCGATGGCGATCAGCGGGCTGTCGGCCTGCTCCTGATCGATCTGCCACAGCAGATCGGTTAAGCAGGTGCGGATCGCCACTTCGCTGCCGAACAGCTTCATGCCGTAGTGGGGTTTGCTCTCGATGTGCAGATGGTAGCGCGCCAGCCACTCGCGCACCTCGGCCATGTCGTTTTGCAGCGTGGCGCGGCTGACGAACCACTCATCGGCCAGATCCTCCAGCTTGAGCGACCAGGCGGCGGTCAGAAAGCGCGTCAGCATATAGCGCACCCGTTCGGTAGAGGTACGCGGCACGCGCAGCGGCGAGCGGCTTTGCTGCTCCAGGCGCTGGAAGCGCTGCGCGTCATCGATTTTTAGCTGATAGCCCGCGCCGCGGCTGAGCACGAACTGCGCGCCGTACTCCGCCAGCAGCGCGTTAAGCGCGCTGATGTCGGTGCGCACGGTGCGCGTTGAAACGGCGAAGCGCCGCGCCAGCTCATCCTGAGGCAGCGTTTCGTTTTGCAGGGCGTCAAACAGTTGCGCAAGGCGTTGATTTGGGAATCTCAAGGCGGTCTACCTGTTACGGCGCTGGCATGCATTCAGCGGCATCATGTCGAAAAACAGCAGCCTAAAGCGAACGGCGCGTCACCTCCAGGCAAGCGACGGCGCCCTGTGAAGCGCGCCAGCGTGACTGTCGCTACGGCAGCAATTTTTTGCAAATGGCCAGCAGCTGGCGCACATCTTCCACGCGCGTATCGCCGCTGACGGGATCGATAATGGAACTGTAGACGTGCGGGATAATTTTACTGACGCCCGCCTCCAGCGCGATCCTCAGAATCGCTTCGACGTTATCGAGATCGATGCCGCCGGTCGGCTCCAGCCAGAAGTCATGCGCCGCGCACGCCTGGGCGACGGCGCGGTACTCGTCGACCGCCTTTAGCCCGCCCATCGGGAAATATTTCACCGAGCTGCCGCCCATATCCTTCAGCAGCGCGATGGCGCTGTCAATCGGCACCCGCGCGTCGCTGCCCTGCGCGCTGAGCGGGCCGGTGGAGATCTTCACCAGGCCCGGCGTGCCGGTCGGCGAGATCAGCCCGTTGACCACAGTTTGCGACTGGCCCAGCAGCGCGCGGCTGGTGGCGACGCCGGTAAAGACCTGGTTAACGTGCTGCGGCTGCAGCACCGCGGAGATCTCGCTCACCATTTTTGACTGATTCGGGTCGCCCGCGCCGAGTCCGACCGAGAGCGCGTTGTCGATCAGCGCGGCATAGTCGCGCATATCGGCGATAGCCGCCTCGTTGCTGCTGTAGTTTTTCGACAGCACGCCCACCAGCACATGCCCTTCCGCCGCCTCCCAGATAGCGCGCGCGTTCGCTTTCGACCCCGCCAGCACGTTGAGGCAGAGACGATCCTGATAGAAATTCGGGGTCAGCTTCATGCGGCTTTTCCTCCGTTCAACAGCGCTTGAATCGCGGTAAAAATGGCGTGCAGCTGTTCAGCGCTGACGCTGCGCACATCCGCCTCGATAATGCCCTCATTGGCCTTGTAGCCGCGAAAATAGATGGCGGTCTCGCCATTTTTCAGCGCCTGCACGATGTCGCCGGTACGCTGGCCGATGGCCGCCTCGTCGAATTTGATCTCGGCGCGGGCGATATCGCGCCCCGCCGCGTCCCACACGACGCGGGCACTCACGCCGCGCAGCTGATTAAGGTTGTCGATAAAAGGCGTCATTTTCTCCACCATCTGCGCGCCGCTGGTTTTCTCCAGCCGCAGATAGTTTTCAATCGCCTGCGTCAGGCCAAGAATGCCCTCTTTGCCCACCTTCATCGCCCGGCCAATGCCGTTGCTCTGGCGCTTCACCCACTCCACAGGCTGCGCTCTGCCGATCACCAGCCCGCTGGTCGGCCCTTCAATCGCCTTCGCGCCGCTGTAGATCACCAGGTCGGCGCCGTACTGGTAGTAGCACTGCAAATCCTCTTCCGCGGCCGCGTCGACGATCAGCGGCACGCCATGTTTGCGCGCCACCGCCGCCGCCTGCTCAACGTTCAGGTGGCTTTTCTGCACGCAGTGGTGCGATTTCACATAGAGGATGGCGGCGGTCTGCGGCGTGATCGCCGCTGCCAGCTGCTCGGGCGAGCACTCGTTGCTGTAGCCCGCTTCCACCAGACGGCCGCCACCCAGCGCGACCATGCTGCCAACCGGCGCGCCGTAGTTCACGTTGTGCCCTTTCGGCACCACGATGTCATGCGGCACGTCGAGCGGCGCGGCATGCAGGTTATCCAGCAGCCAGTCGTTCTCTTTGACAATCGCCGCCGCGACGCACTGCGCGATGCCCGCCGAGGCGCAGGAGACCACCACCGCGTTTTCCACATTCAGCAGCTGCGCGATGTAAGCGCCGGTCTTGTTGACCAGATCTTTCATTTCAAAATAGTGGCTGAGGCCAATCTGCACGGTGTCGACCACGTCCGGCGACGGCGTAGAGACGCCGAGGATCGTCATGCGGCCGGAAGCGTTGATGACCGGCTTAAGGCCATATTTTTCATAGATCGAAGACATTGGCTTTCCCTTCTTCTGTCAGGAACCACTTGCCCGCCACCACGGCGGCCAGCGGCGTAAGATGTTTCTCCCCGGTGACCTGTTCGCCTTCGGAATCGACAAACAGGCGGGGCGCGTCGGTCACGCTGAAAAGCGTGAGATCGGCGTCGAAACCGACCTCCAGACGCCCTTTGCGCATCAGGCGCAGCCCGTCCGCCGCCTTCCAGGTGACGCAGTCGATCACCTGCTGCAGCGTCATGCCGAGGCTGAAAAACTTCGACATAACGTGCGCCAGGCTATGCACCGGGCCGTTGAGGCGGTTGCGGCAGTAGATATCTGAGCTGATGGTGTCGGGCAGAATGCCCTGCGCGATGGCGACGCGCGCCACCTCAAAGCTGAAGCTGGCGCTGCCGTGGCCGACGTCCATCCTGACGCCACGCGCGATGGCGTTGCGCACCGACGCCTTCAGTTCGCCCTGCGGCGTCAGCACGCGGTTAGGCTTGCCGTTAAAGCAGTGGGTAATGATGTCGCCGCCGGTGAGGCGCTCGGCGATCTCCGCCAGATCCGGCGGGTTATTGCCAATATGCACCATCAGCGGCAGACCGCCGACCCGCTGCTGGATCGCTTTGGCTTTGAGCAGCGGCTGAATGCCATTCTCGCCGACCACGCTGCTGCTCATGCGCGCCTTCAGGCCGACGATAAAGCCGGGCAGCCGCTCTACGGCTTGCTGCACCGCGTCGCCGTCGATCTGCCGCATATCCGCCAGCTCGTTCTGGGTCACGATGCCGGTGCGTGCGATATTGATCAGCGCGTAGACCTGGGTGGTGGCGGCGCGGGTAATGGCATAAAAATCATCGATACGATCGGCGCCGGTGCTCCCCGCGTCGATCACCGTCGTCACCCCGGTCGCCACGCCGATGGCATCAGCCTCGTCATGGTAAATCGGGGATTTTGGGTAGCAGTGAACGTGGGAATCGATCCAGCCAGCGCTGACGTAGTAGCGTCCGGCCAGATCGCGTTCGCTCGCTGCTTCGCCCTGTAGGCTGTCGCCGATAGCGGCAATTTTGCCGTCCTGAAGCGCGATATCTGCCAGCCGCTCATCCGTGAGCCGTGCGCGGCGAAGAATTAGATCGAACATAGCAACTCCTTGACGCGGCGGCCCGCTGGCGAGCCGCCGTCTGTATCAGATAGCGACCGGGAAGATCGCGCCGAGGATCATGGCCCCCAGGATCGCACCGCCGGTGATCGGTTTATTCCAGAGGTAGAACAGCAGCGCACCCAGCAGCGAGCCGAGGCCGATCGGGATCGAGGCCGCCATCGCCGAGAGAATGATCAACGGGCCTAAGAAACGGCCAGAAGCGTTGCCCGCGCCCATCATCACATCGGCCCCGTAGGTGGAGTCGCTCTGGTTGATGGTGAACTTGCGCGCCAGGATGATGACGTAGCCGATCGCCAGGCCAATCACCAGGCCGGTTGCCAGAGAAGCAGCAAAATTAGCCACCGGAAAGACGATGCCCGCGCCCAGCAGCAGCGCCGGCACCCCCAGGCCAACGCCAGTCTGGATCGCGCCGCCGATATCGAGAATCCCCACCAGCGAGCCTTCAATGATGCGCGCGAACAGGAAGCTTGCACCGAAGGCCGCCACCGCGCCGTAGACGCCGGTTTCCATGCCAGCACGCAGCATCGAAACAAACGCCACTTCGTTAAACGCGCCGATGCCGTAGAGGTAGTACATGTGCGTCCCGGCGAACACGCCCGCCGAGAGCAGACCGACAAAGAGTGGAAAAGACCAGTCAGCGTACCAAAAACCTTTATTTTCAGTCATGTCGATAACCTTACTTGCCGCTCAGGGAGTTATGGATCATGTCGAGCCAGCCTGGAATGCCCAACTGGAAGGATTGCAGCAGTTTCATATCGAAGCCGCGGAAGAAGCCGCTCAGCACGAACAGCAGCACGATTGCCACCATCATCACTTTGGTGACCTTGTTCCAGCCGCTCTCTTCCACGCCTTTACCGATCAGGATGCCGAGCACCAGGCCAGGTACGGCGTTGCCCATGATCAGCTGCGCCAGACCGCCGAAAATCGTCGCCCAGAAGCCCGATTTCTTTCCGGCGTCGATGGCCGCCAGCCAGAAGATCACCGGCATAACGGTATTGACCAGCAGGTTTGCCGCCGGTACCAGCACTTTTACCGCGGTCACCTGCAGCGCGGCCGGCACCGCCGAGGCGGTGGAGTTAAGAAAGGCAACGACGATCATGCCGATAATGCCGCAGGCGATGGCCATCTTTTTCGGGTCGTGCAGGGTCTCAGCCAGGTTGCGGTTTTTCACCATCAGCGCGGCCGCGCCCCAGTTAGGAATGATGCGGTGGTCGACGTCCTGAGTGAAGGAGCCTGCCGCGACGGATGATGCCCAGGCATTGAAGAAAAAGCCGAGACCAAAGGAGAAGTGCGAGGCGGGATCGCCTTCGCAGGCGTTGAGCTCGCCCAGCGTACGGAACGCGCCCATCCCCTGCGACGTCGGCGCGTGGAACATACGCGCCGCACCAGCGCCGACGCCCACACCGACCAGCCCCCCAATGATCAACGACTTAAACAAAATAATTAAAAACATGTTTTTTTACCTTTGTTGTCGTCTGTTTTTACGGTGCCGCCGTGAAGGTCACCTGCCCGGTATCAATCACGGTGACGCTGACGGAGATCTCCAGCTCAACGCTGTAGCTCCGCCGCTGGCGCGCCAGAAAAAAGAACAAAAACTTCTCTGTTTTGACGCTCTCCTGCGCGTGCAGCACCCGGACATCAAGGGGTTCGATGCGCAGCAGGATTTTTTGCGTCGCGCGCAGAACCTGGTTCTGCACGCGACTCAGCGCATCGGCAAAAGCTTTCTCTTTACTGTCGCCTTTGCCCTGCACCGTCACCTGAGTAACGTATTGTTCTTTCATTATCAGCTGCCGTGCTTCTTGTTCCAGGCCTGCACCAGCCGCTCGCCCAGCTCTTCTTTGTCCATAAAGCCGAAGCCGAGCACATTGGCGCCTTCATTGATGGCGGTGACGCCTTCGTCAACGGAACGCATACCGTGGCGCGCCTTATAGCCATATTTGTTCTGCGCGGTGATGGCGCCTGCGCCGCCGCTGCCGCAAAAAGAGATGCCGAAGTCGGCATTTTCCGCTTTCATTACGTCACCCAGCTTCATATCCGCCGCAACGCCCGGCACCACGACGGCGCGGCCGCCCGCCTTTTCCACGCCCGCCGCAACTTTCTGTCCTTTACCTAAACGATCGCCAATCACTACGGTTACCATGATGATTTCCTCTTTATACAGTCAGTTAGATCGAGCTACTTCTATATGGACGGAGAGAAGCCAGGCCTCTTCGCGCGGCAGATTGCCGAAGAGATCGACCACCTGCTGCGCCAGCTGCATGGTCTCCGGCGAAATATCTTCAAACAGCTCCGCTTCCACCTCAGGAAGGGGTTCGCCGGTTAGCGAGCGCAGCGCCATGGCGCGTACGTGTGACGCCAGCATCTGCTGCTGCACCGCGTTGGGCGCGATATGGTGCTGGGTGTAGATCGCCGCGATTTGCGCCATCACCTTGTCGGCCAGGGCCTGAATCTCTTCCGGCGTTGCCTGCCGTACCGAAGCTCCGTTACTGCTCACCTTGCTACTCCTGTTCACGAAAATTCGCGTTGCGAATAAATTACGGCGTGACAAGGTGGAAGTGCAGACGCACTTTTTCCGCATGTAAGTGGAAATCGCAGGGCAGGCTGTGCGCCAGATCGCAGGACGCACGGATTGTGTGACAGAAGCCGCGTTATGCGCGTCTTCAACAGTAAATAGCGGGTATCAAAAGAGAATCGTGCAGGCAGCGGCGCACGGCGCGGCAGTAAAATAGAACGCGATAAGAAAAGCTGATGATAAGACAGAGCCGGTCGCGCGACCGGCCCGAGCGTTAGCGGAACTTTTTATGATTAGCGTTGCGGATCTCCGCCAGCTTCTTCGCTTCGGTTTTGGCGCCGTCCAGATTATTGGCCTGCGCCAGCTTGTCGACCACATCAATCTGCGCAATCAGCGAGTCCAGTCCCGCATGGTAATCCTTGATCTGCGCGCTGTCGGCCGGCTGCCCTTCAAGTTTGTCCGGCGTCGATTTCTTCGCATCCTGCGCCGCCTGGCGCATCTCGCCCAGCGCTTTATGCATCTCCTGCGCGTCGTCAGTTTTCATCACGGTATTCAGCCCGTCTTTCAGCGTATCCATATCATTTTCTAAATCCGCCGCATACAGGCTGGCGCTTCCAGACAACAAGGAGAGAGTCAACATTGCAATCACACGCTTACGCATCGGAATATCCTTTTTATTGTGGGTAAAAAAAAAGCAGCCAGAGCGGCTGCTTTCAGGAAGCGAGTTCTGTTATTGTCCGGCGATTTTCATCTCCGGCAGCAGCACCGAGCCACATTGTATGTTGCTGCGGGTTTCAATGTCGTTACCCACCGTGACGATATTGCGCCACATATCCTTGAGATTTCCTGCAATAGTGATCTCGCTCACAGGATACTGAATTTCGCCGTTCTCAACCCAGTAGCCAGCCGCGCCGCGTGAATAGTCGCCGGTAATGGCGCTGACGCCCTGCCCCATCAGTTCGGTCACCACCAGGCCGCGGCCCATCTGCCTCAGGAGATCCTCAAAGCTGCTGCCCTGCCCGGCGATACGCCAGTTGTGGATGCCGCCCGCGTGGCCGGTGCTTTTCAGGCCCAGCTTGCGCGCCGAGTAGCTGGTCATCAGCCAGGTTTGCAGCACGCCATCCTTCACGATGTCGCGCGCCTGGGTGCGTACGCCTTCGCTGTCGAACGGCGTTGACGCCAGCCCTTTCAGCAGATGCGGCTGCTCCTGAATAGTGAGCCATTCCGGCAGGATCTGCTGGCCGAGGGCGTCAAGCAGGAAGGTCGATTTACGGTAGACGCTGCCGCCGCTGATGGCGCCGACCAGATGGCCGAAGAGCCCGGTGGCGACCTCCGGCGCGAAAATCACCGGCGCTTTCATGGTAGATAGCTTGCGCGGCGCCAGCCGCGACAGCACGCGACGCGCGCACTCAGCGCCCACCCAGTCGGGGCTTTGCAGATCCTCGAAGGCGCGGCCGATGGTATAGGCGTAGTCGCGCTCCATATCGCCGTCCTGCTCGGCAATAACGGAGCTGGAGAGCGAATGACGGCTGGAGCAGTAGCTCTGCAGCAGGCCGTGGCTGTTGCCGAAGACTTTAATGCCGACGTGGCTGTTGAAGCTGCCGCCTTCGGTATTGGTAATACGCGGATCCGCTTTCAGCGCCGCCTGCTCCGCCTGCGCGGCGAGCTCGATGGCGCGATCGGCGTCGATCTCCCAGGGATGATAAAGATCGAGATCCGGCGCGTCGAACGCCAGCAGATCGGCATCCGCCGGGCCGGCATAAGGATCCGTCGAGGTGTAGCGCGCGATATCGATCGCCGCCTGCACGGTGCGTTTGATCGCCTCCGGGCTGAGGTCGGTCGATGAGGCGCTGCCCTTGCGGTTCTGATGATAAACGGTGATGCCGAGCGCGCCGTCGCTGTTGAACTCGACGTTCTCCACTTCGCCGTAGCGGGTGCTGACGCCGATTCCGGTGGTTTTGGTCACTGCCACTTCCGCGCCGTCGGTGCTGGCCTTCGCCAGATCGAGCGCCTGCGCCACTGCCTGTTCCAACACTTTTCGCTGTTCTGCAACCTGAGTAGATACGTTCATCGGCCTGCCGTCTAATCTTAAGTATGAAAGTTTTGAGTCTATCAGAGTCAGAGAACAATTTCGCAGTCACCCGATAAACTGATAGGATTAGCCTCTTTTTTTAGGGGAGCCCAGAAAATGACCAAACAGCCCGATGAGTGGCTCGACGATGTGCCGGATAATCAGGAAGAAGAAGATGAAGAGATTATCTGGGTCAGTAAAAGCGAAATTAAACGCGACGCTGAAGAGCTAAAACGCCTGGGTGCCGAACTGGTCGATCTGGGCAAGAACGCCCTGGAGAAGATCCCGCTGGATGAAGAGCTGCTGGCCGCCGTCGAGCTGGCGCAGCGCATCAAGAAAGAGGGCCGTCGCCGCCAGCTGCAGCTGATCGGCAAAATGCTGCGCTCGCGCGACGTCGATCCGATCCGTCAGGCGCTGGACAAGCTGAAGAACCGTCACAACCAGCAGGTGGCGCTGTTCCACAAGCTGGAAGCGCTGCGCGATCGCCTGATCGAACAGGGCGACGAGGCGATGAACGAAGTGATTACGCTCTATCCTCATGCCGATCGTCAGCAGCTGCGCAGCATGATCCGCAACGCGCAGAAAGAGAAAGCAGGCAATAAAGCGCCTAAATCGTCACGTCAGATTTTCCAGTATCTGCGCGAGCTGGCGGAAAGCTAAGCCACGCCGAGGCGGGCAAGGCTGCCCGCCAGAATAGCGGTTAACGATAGTTGTAGAGAATGCCGGCGCGCAGACGCAGCTGGCGTTCGCTGGAAGTCGACGCACGGCCGATATCGCCGAAGGTCACATAGGGTACCCAGGCGCGATCGTTACCGAGCGCGTAGTCGAACTGCAGCTCCTGCTCATAATCATCGTGTTTATTTGCGAAAAGCTTCGCGTCCGCATGCTTATAGACCAGCTTATAGGTCGTGGTCAGCCGATCACTTTTATTACGTAAATAGAGGTCGAAGCGATTCGCGGTGCGATGACGATCGGTATCGCAATAATCGATGCCGCCGGTACGGCACTTATCTTCATGCGCATAGTCGGTCAGCTCAAGGCGATAAAGTCCGCCAACAAACCAGCGGTCGTTAATTTTATACCAGGGCGCAACGCCAAATTTCCATTCGGTGCGCGCAGAATTAAACTCCGGCTGAATAAAGGGCGAGATCGTCCAGCGCCCCCAGTAATAAGATTTCAGAAAGGTCACTTCGACCACGTTCAGCACCGTGTCGTTATAAAATTTATCTTTGGGATCGGCACCGCCGGTTTTATATTTGGTCTCAATACCGATAAACATATCATTGGGCAAGGTCGTGCTGAGCCCCAGTTTGTCATAGTGCGTGCGGTCACGTAGCCGATACTCATGGCGATAATCCACCGTCGCGGTCGCCAGCGCCGCTGCGGAGCTGAGCAGCAGCGCCATGCCCAGAGAGGCGCGTAATAGTTTACTCTTTCCCATAATAACATCCTTATTTAAACGCGTGAGGCAGCTTAAATAAACGAGCCTGCCTACAATAACGATTAACCTGTAATTAACCCGCATACCAAAATAAGCATGATTGCATCATGAACACCTGTTATTTATCTCATTAACGGGAAAGCTGTTATTTCTTATATGGCAGCAGGTCCGATGCTAAAAAGTCTTGCGGCGGCAATCCTTTCTTTTTTTGACAGCAAAGGAAAAAATGTGGCAATAGCGGAGAGAGTAGAGAGATCGGTTTCAAATATTAGCGCGACGGTTTGTGAAAATAAAAAAGAAACCGGCGTGAGCGATGAAATAAAAAGGTGCCTCGAAGAGGCACCCTGAGCGTTAAGCGAGCCGATCCAGTAGCTTCTGATGAATGCCGCCAAATCCGCCGTTGCTCATAACGAGAATCGAATCACCTGGCTGTGCAGCTTTCGCGACCATCTCTACCAGCGTGTCGATATCGGCGCTCCAGTGCGCCGGCGGCATACAGGCTTCGGCCACGTCGGAGACCTGCCAGGGAATATGGTGCGGCTGAAACAGAAACACCTCATCCGCGCGCGCCAGCGAAGGCGCCAGATCGTTTTTGCTGACGCCCATTTTCATGGTGTTAGAGCGGGGTTCCAGCACTGCCAGAATACGTGCCCGGCCGCCGACTTTGCTGCGCAGCGCCGATAAAGTCGCCAGAATCGCCGTGGGATGATGAGCGAAATCGTCATAGACCTTGATGCCGTTGACGTCACCGCGCAGCTCCAGGCGGCGGCGCGCGTTGATAAAGCCGTCGAGCGCCTGCGCCGCGTCTTCAGGCTTGACGCCGACGTGACGCGCGGCGGCGATCGCCATCAGGCCATTATGCATGTTGTGCTCGCCCACCAGCGACCAGTTCACCTCACCGACCTTTTCACCGTCGAGCAGCACTTCCCAGCGCGAGGCGTCCTGCACCAGCTTCTTCGCCTGCCAGCGGCCGCCCTCGCCGACGCTTTCCTGCTCGCTCCAGCAGCCCATCGTCATCACCTGGCGGATGTTGTGGTCGTGCTCTGGCAGCACGATTTTTCCCTGGCCCGGCACGATGCGCACCAGATGGTGGAACTGCTTCTGAATGGCGCGCAAATCGTCGAAGATGTCCGCATGATCGAACTCAAGGTTATTGAGGATCAGGGTGCGCGGGCAGTAGTGAACGAATTTGGAACGCTTGTCGAAGAAGGCGCAGTCATACTCATCCGCCTCGATGACGAAGAATGGACTTTTTCCTAATTTTGCCGAGACGTCGAAGTTGCCGGGCACGCCGCCGATGATAAAGCCCGGCTCCAGTCCGCACGACTCCAGTATCCAGGCTACCATACCAGAAGTGGTTGTTTTGCCATGCGTTCCTGCTACTGCAACCACCCAGCGATCGCGCAGCACGAAGTCATGCAGCCACTGCGGGCCGGAAAGGTAGGGAATGTTGCGCTCCAGCACGGCTTCTACGCAGGGGTTGCCGCGCGTCATGGCATTGCCGATGATAACGAGGTCCGGCGCGGGGTCGAGCTGCGAAGCGTCGTAACCCTCTGTTAATTCAATGCCTTGCTGCTCAAGCAGCGTGCTCATCGGCGGGTAAACGTTGGCGTCCGAACCGGTCACCTGATGGCCAAGGGAACGTGCCAGCATCGCCAGACCACCCATAAACGTGCCGCAAATCCCAAGGATATGAATACGCATAACGAGATCCATTACTCAAAAGTTCGGCGCACAGTGTAACCCCGCTCGCAGAGTTAAGAAACGGATTAGGACTATGGTTTTTGAAGTTCATTCGGCTAAACTGCGTACGCAAACGTTGGCGGTTTGCCAGGCAGGCTGCCACTCCATCGAAGATTCAGGGAATGTGTTATGAAAACGTTAGGCGAATTTATCGTCGAGAAACAGCACGACTTTCCTCACGCAACAGGTGAACTGACGGCGCTAATATCCGCTATTAAGCTGGGCGCGAAAATCATCCACCGTGACATCAATAAAGCCGGTCTGGTAGATATTCTCGGCGCAAGTGGCGTGGAAAACGTTCAGGGCGAGCAGCAGATGAAGCTCGATCTCTTCGCGAACGAGAAGCTGAAAGCGGCGCTGAAGGCGCGCGGCATCGTGGCGGGGATTGCCTCGGAAGAAGAGGACGAATTTGTAATCTTCGAAGGAGTAGAGCACGGTAAATACGTGGTATTGATGGATCCGCTGGACGGCTCGTCCAATATCGACGTTAACGTCTCTGTCGGCACCATTTTCTCTATCTACCATCGCGTTAGCGCGCCAGGCACGCCGGTCACCGAAGCGGACTTCATGCAGCCGGGCCACAAGCAGGTTGCAGCGGGCTACGTGGTGTATGGCTCTTCGACCATGATGGTCTACACCACCGGCTGCGGCGTCCACGCCTTTACCTACGATCCGTCACTCGGCGTCTTCTGCCTGAGCCACGAGCGCATGACCTATCCGCCGACGGGCTACACCTACTCAATTAACGAAGGCAACTATATTCGTTTCCCGCAGGGCGTGAAGAAATACCTGAAGTTCTGCCAGGAAGAGGATCATGCCTCACATCGTCCTTACACCTCGCGCTACATCGGCTCGCTGGTGGCGGATTTCCACCGCAACCTGCTGAAAGGCGGCATCTATCTCTACCCGAGCACCGCCAGCCACCCGAACGGCAAACTGCGCCTGCTCTATGAGTGCAACCCGATGGCGTTCCTCGCCGAACAGGCTGGCGGCAAGGCGAGCGACGGCAAGAACCGTATCCTCGACCTCCAGCCGGAAACCCTGCATCAGCGCTGCCCGTTCTTCTGCGGCAATGACGCGATGGTCGACGACGTTGAGCGCTTCCTGCGCGAATACCCGGACGCCGCGCAGTAATTAAGAGTGGGCGATTGGGCCACCTTATTCGCGTAGCAGCGTAAACGCACAGGCGACAAGGGCGCGAATCTCGCGCCCTTCTCTTTTACGCCGTTTCCAGCCGGAACAGCGATACCGTAGCTTGCAGATGCTGCGACTGCGCCTCCAGCGACTGGGTTGCCGCCGTTGCCTGCTCAACCAGCGCCGCGTTCTGCTGCGCCGCCTCATCCATCTGCGTCACCGCCTGATTCACCTGCTCGATACCGCGGCTCTGCTCGTCAGACGCCATGGAAATCTCCTTCATCAGCGTTGTGACGCGCATCACCTCGCTGGCGATCTCATCCATGGTTTCGCCCGCGCGCGTCGCCATATCGCTGCCCTCTTTGACCCGCGTCTGCGACTCCGAGATCAGTCCGCGGATCTCTTTCGCTGCGTTGGCGCTGCGCTGCGCCAGCGTGCGCACCTCATTAGCCACGACGGCGAAGCCGCGCCCCTGCTCGCCCGCGCGCGCCGCTTCTACCGAGGCGTTCAGCGCAAGGATATTGGTCTGAAAGGCGATGCTGTCGATCACGCCGAGGATATCGCCGATGCGGTTCGCGCTGGCGGTGATCTCCTGCATTTTCTCCATCACGTAGCTGACCACTTCTGCGCCGCGATCGGCGGTGCTGGAAACGCTGCTCGCCAGCTTATTCGCCTGCTGCGCGTTGGCGGCATTAAGGCGCACCGTGGCGGTGAGCTGCTCCATGCTGGCGGCGGTCTGCTCCAGCGACGCCGCTGACTCTTCGGTGCGCTGGGAAAGATGCACATTGCCCGCTGCCAGCTCGCGACTGCCGACGTCGATCTGCTGGCTGGCGTGGAGCACCTGGCTCACCTGAGCGCGCAGCGCCTGCTGCATCACTCCTAGCGCGCGGTTAAGGCGGCCCAGCTCGTTGTCGCCCGCAGGCGGCAGCGTCCGGGAGAGATCGCCTGCCGCAACCTGCTCAAGATGGGTAATGGCGCGGTTAAGCGGCAGCAGCAGCAGGCGGCGCATCAGCACCCAGGCCAGTACGAACAGCAGCAGGGTCAGCGCCACCGCCGCGCCGATAAGCGCCTTCATCAGCGTTTCGTGCCAGGCTGCCTGCGCCAGCTGCGCGTCGGTGACCTGATCGGCATAGCTGCCGAACGCCGTCACCGCGCTGCTGTAGTCCGAGGCAAGCTTAGCGAGATTGCCCTCCAGCACGCTGTAATATTCGTCGGTGTACTGCTTTTCCAGCGCATCCATGATGGGTTTGATGCCCTGCGCCAGGTAGGCGTTCCAGGTGGCTACGACGGCGTCAGCCAGCTTTTTGCCCTGCGCCGTCACCGTCCCGGCCGCAATAAACGCCTTCATGCTCTTCTGCGACGCCTGTACGTCAGCCTGCGCCTGTTTCACCGAGGCGGCGCCCTCGTCCAGCAGGCCAATCTCGATTTTGCGCACCGCCAGCGCGGCGGTGGCGCGCGCGCGCATCAGGTCGCCGTTACTTTGATAGAGCGCGTTAAGTTCAATACCCTGGATGCGGTTAATCACATCCAGCGATCGGTTTCCTTTGTTAATGGCAATAATGCCCATGACGCTGACCGCCAGCAGCAGCAAGGTCATAAAGGCGAGTAAAGCTAATAATCCTGTGCGTAGTGAGAGCTTTTTCATGATGTTGTTTTCCGTTTGCTTATATAAAGGCAGAAAATCCAGTCGCCCTAAAACGTACAAGTTATCGGCAATTGCGTAAGGAAACTTTACCGACGTTGATGGTCATTTCCCTGATGATCACCCACGCTTAACCTTTCTTAATAAGGATTCACAGCATGAAAAAAGGTATCGCCGCCGCCGGGCTGCTGCTCTGCACCTCTGCGCTGGCACAGCAGAGCCCGATCGATCATACGCTGGCGCAATGCCTCAACGGCGCCTCTACCACCCTGGCGATGGTGTCATGCTACGACCGCGCCAGCCAGGCGTGGGATAGCGAGATGAACATGCAATATGGTCAGTTAATGAAGAGGCTCACCGGCGAGCCTAAAAATAAGGTGCGCGGTGCGCAGCGTCAGTGGCTGGCGTATCGCGACAGCTGGCAGTCGGCAAGCGCGGCTTATTTCAACAGCACGCAGGGCACGCTGGCGCAGATTTCGCTGGCGGCGCAGCGCGTCGATCTGGTGCGTAATCAGGCGCTGTTGCTGCGCGCAATGAATAAAGGCAGTTGCGCCGACGGCGGCGATTGTTGATAAATGGAGACGGTTGTTTATTCACGCGTCGGCATCGGCTGGCGCATCCATCTATTTTCAGGGAGAAATTATGGCTGCGTACGCCTCTACCCTTATTCTTATCGGCCTCGCGGTCCTTAGCTATTTTGTTCACAACAGTGCAGTCACTATCTCTATTGTGATCCTGCTGGCGATCAAGCTCACCCCGCTGTCGCAGTTCTTTCCCTACGTCGAGAAACAGGGCATCCAGCTCGGCATTATTATCCTGACGGTCGCCGTTATGGCACCGCTTGCCAGCGGTTCACTGCCCGCCACGTCTCTGCTGAAATCTTTCGTCCACTGGCAGTCGATCGTGGCGATTCTGGTCGGCATTTTTGTCGCCTGGCTGGGCGGGCGCGGCGTGAGCTTTATGAGCGCGCAGCCGTCGGTCGTCGGCGGCCTGTTAATCGGCACGGTGATTGGCGTCGCCTTCTTTCGCGGCGTGCCGGTCGGACCACTGATTGCTGCGGGGATCGTCTCGCTGTTCGTCGTCGCGAAGTAGGACGAGGAGCATTCCGAAAGGTCAAAATTGGGGCATACTTTCCCAGGCAGTTGGCTATAATAGCCGACACTCAACATGTGACTATTGAAGGAATGCCCGATGAGTTTGAACCAGGTGCCTGCCGGTAAAGAACTGCCAGAAGATATCTACGTTGTCATTGAGATCCCGGCCAACGCCGATCCGATCAAATATGAAGTCGACAAAGATTCCGGCACCCTGTTCGTAGACCGTTTTATGTCTACGGCGATGTTCTATCCGTGCAACTACGGTTATATCAACCACACCCTGTCACTGGATGGCGATCCGGTTGACGTGCTGGTTCCGACCCCGTATCCGCTGCAGCCGGGCTCCGTGATCCGCTGCCGTCCGGTTGGCGTGCTGAAAATGACCGACGAGTCTGGCGAAGATGCCAAACTGGTTGCCGTGCCGCACACCAAGCTGACCAAAGAGTACGATCACATTAAAGATGTGAACGACCTGCCGGAACTGCTGCGCGCGCAGATCACCCACTTCTTCGAGCAGTATAAAGCGCTGGAAAAAGGCAAATGGGTGAAGGTTGAAGGCTGGGACAACGCCGAAGCGGCGAAAGCTGAAATCATCTCCTCTTTCGAGCGCGCTCAGCAGAAATAATCTGACGCCGCCCGATAAAAAACACCGCCCTCTGGGCGGTGTTTTTGTCTGTGCGCCGGATGACTGAGCGGGTGGTATGGGCCGAAGAGCAAAGCGTCCCGCGTCAGGGAAGACGCGGGCCGAGCTGGCATGGATGCCGCTTTTTGCGTCTTTGCGATCGGCCTGTATCACCCGCTCTTCAAAGCCGCAGATAAAAAAACACCGCCCTCTGGGCGGTGTTTTCGTTTATGCGTCTGACGGAGGATCGTCGCGCCGTAGCCAGTCGCCGCTGGCGATGCGCTCACGCCCCTTAACCGGGCGCTGATAGACGTAAAGCCATGCGCTGCCGTAAGGCGTTTGCATCAGCTGGCGTTTATATTCGCCAGCCTTAGTGCGCAATGCATCCAGCTCGCCCAGCGTCGTGGCGTCGATGCGGTAAACTTCACAATAGACGGTTCCCTCGCCCGGGATCACGCCCGGATAATGGCCGAGACTGTAGAGCTCATAGCCCTCAATCTGCATATCCCCCAGCCATTGCGCATTCGTCATCCAGTGACTGTTTCCCTGTTTGCGCCGTAAACTGCCGTAGACAATTATTCGCATTGCTAAAACTCAAACTGATAAAGCAGATCAAGCGCCTGGTCCACACCAGACACGGCTTCCAAATAGAGTTTGGGCATCAGGCGATAACGCAAGGTTAAGGTCGCCAGTGAATCAAATATGCCGACACCATATTTTACTTGTAGACCCGGCAGCACATAGCCGCTGACCTGCACCTGCTGGCTGTCGCCAACGCCGGTCGTATCCAGGGCAAGATTGCTGACGCCGAACGTCTCGCCAATTTTACCCACAACCTGACCACTTTGTGCAACCCCCAGGCCAATTAAGGCGGAGGTTAATGCGTTACCGTCGCCGTCTGAGCCCAGTCCCTGGCCGCGCAGCAAGTAGGAAAGCGCCTCCTGCTGCGACATCGCCGGATCGGAGAAAATTTCCACCTTTGGCTCATCCGCCAGCCCGGTCACGCGCAGGCCGGCCGTCACGTCATCCTCTGTCGCTTCGGGGTTACGAATCGCTTCCAGATTGATATAAGGCTGATCCGGCGGGCCAGCGAACTGCAGCTCGCCTTTGCGCACGATCAGATCCTGGCCATAGGCGTGGAAACGGCCGGACGGGATATTGATCTGGCCGTTGAGGCCCAGACCGGTTCTGTCCTGCACCACTTTCAGGTCGCCGTTAAGCTTCGCCTTCAGGCCAAAGGCCGATAGCCGCACATCGTTGCCGACGTGGACGACCAGATTGCTGTTAATCGGGATAGCGGCGGTTTTCGGCTGAATGGGCTGCAGATTTTTATCCAGCAGCACTTCATCCGAGGAGACGCCGGTGGCGCTCTCCGGCACCTCCTGCACGGTGATGCGCGCCCAGGGAATATCGACACGGCCGTCAAGGCTAAAGGCCGCCGGCGTCGCTTCGAATACCAGATCGGGCGAAACGTCCATGCGCACCATCGGCGGCACGGTCACGCGCACGCGGCTGCCCTGCGCAGCGATGCGGGCGCGCCAGTTGTCGAGCTGACTCCAGTCTGCGTTGCCGTTAAGGTTGAGATTGCCCTGCGCGGTCTGTATCTGGCCATTGAGCGTCGAACTCATGCCGTTGAATACCATATTCAGGTTAGCGTCGGTGAGATCGACCGGCATAAAGTTACCGTCAACGTCGACGCCCTGCAGGCCAAGCTGGCCGAAGAGCTGCGGCTGCTTGATGCTACCGCCAAGGCGCAGCGCGCTGTTCAGGTTGCCCTTAATCTTCTCGCCCTGCATCAGCGCCGGATTGAGCAGCGCCAGAGAGATATTGCGGATGTTGACGTTGCCGCCCAGCGTACGGCGATTTTGTGGATCGTCGATCTGCACGTTGCCGTCGAGCTGGCCATTGTTGGCGATGCGGATCAGCCAGTCGAGATCGGCGCGGCCGTTGCGCAGCGCCGCGTTGAGGTTGAGCGCGCTGAAATCGATGGGCAGCGTATTGCCCTGCACATCCTGCCGCACCTTGACGCCGTTGCCCTTCAGCGAGACGGTGCCGGTCGGCAGCGCACTGTCCGCCGTCCAGTTCACGCGCGCATCGCCGCTAAAGACGCCTGCCAGCTGGGTTTCCTCCGGCAGGAAAGGCTTAATCATCGCGAGGTCGAAACGGTTAAGCTGGATATGCGCGTGACCGCTCGGACCCGCTTCGACTGGCTCTGGCACGCAGAGCTGCGCGTTGGGGTTCTGCCAGCAGTGCGGCCCAATGGTGGCGGTCTGCTTCGCGTTAAGGTAGTCGATCGCCATCGCCCGCGTCAGACGCCACTCGCCCACCGGCGTGTCAAAGCGCGTATTGTTAAGCGTGCCCTGCCAGCGCTGCTGCTGGCGATCGAAGCTGCCGTTAAGCGCCAGCTGGCCGGAAACCGGCTCGCCCTGCACGTTGAGTTTCAGCTGATGCGCTTTTTCATTGCCGTCGGCGTTGAGCGTCAGCAGGCCGATCTTAAGCGCATCCTGCTGCTGCAGCTGCTCGACGCGCAGCTGCAGCTTGCCGGCCACCTGATCGCTGGAGCGCACGTCGCCGTTTAGCGTGACGCGGCGGATCTGCAGCTGCTGCCAGCGCAGGCCGGTGGCGTTGAGATCGGCCAGCAGCTGCGGCGCCTGCAGCGTACCACGCGCCTTGATGGTGCCTCTGGCGACGCCGCCCAGCCCCGGCAGAGCATTGTCGAGATGGGGCGCGTCCACAGTGGCGTCCAGATTAAGCGCGTCGCCCAGCGAGCCTTTGATATCCAGGTTGTTGCGGCCCAGCACAATTTTCACCCCCGGGATATCCCACTGGTTATAGCTGTTGCCTTTCAGCGAGCCTTCGGCGCTGACCGCATTCTGTTTGACGTTGCCCTTCAGCTGCAGCTGCGGCACGCTCATCTGCCAGCTGCCGCCGTAGAGGCTGCCGCGCGTGGCAATTTTGCCGTCCAGCTTCGCCGGCCAGTCGGGATACTGACGCGCCGTGTCGATGCCGGAGAGCGTCAGCTCGCTGCGCCAGCTGATGGCTTTGCTCCAGTCCACCAGCGCCGTCAGGTCAACATTGCCCTGCAGCGCGCCGATGCGCAGCCTGTCGAGGTTGAACTGCTCGACGTTGCCTTTGCCGTCCAGCGTCACGGTGGCGGGCGGCACGCTGTCGCCCTTCACCGCCGTGCGCAGCGACATCACATAGTCAGTGGCTTTGCCTTTGAACTGGTAGTCGAGATTGTCCGCCTGGTACTGCACCGCGCCGGTCAGCGGCCAGCGCAGCTGCGGGCTGGTGAGGCGCAGCGACAGCGGCAGCCCTGCCTCAGCCAGCCGGGTGGCGGCGTCGAGCTGGGCGCGAACCGGACCAGAAAGATTCAGGCCCAGCTTCAGCTCGTCGCGCATGGCGCCGCCGAGATCCAGCTTGATCTTCTCCCCTTTCAGCGGATCGACGTTCGCCGTGCCGTTAAGCGTAAAATTCACCGGCCAGTTGTCCGCCAGGGTCGCTTCGCCGCTGCCGTTAAGCTGGCCGAGGTTCGAATCGACGTCCAGCGTCTGCAGCTGCAGCCGCCGGTCGGTGGTTTTCGCCTTCAGCAGCAGGCGATTCACCGCAATATCGGTATCGCCGGTGAGGCGCAGCTGTTCGCCGAGGATCTCCTGCACGTCAATATCGAGCGGCAGACGGAAGTCGGGCAGCTCAGGCAGCAGCGGTTTGGCGAACATCGCCTGCAGCGTTTCGCCCAGCGGCTTCTCATCCGGCTGCGGCTGCTGCACCTTCGGCTGCACGACCTCTTCGCTGGCGACCTGCGCCGCTTTCGGCAGCGCCACCAGCAGGCTCTGGATATGGGTCGGATTAAGCGTCAGCGCGCGCCCTTGCCACTGCAGGCCGGTGGTGAAGTCGAGCAGCGAGATAGCGGTGTCGTCAATCTTGACATTGATGTTATGCAGGCCGAGATGACGCAGCGTAATCGGATAAGGGGTGCTGAGATCGCCGCTGCCGCTCTCCTCTTCAGGCGGCGTCTGCTGCGCTGGCGCCATCTTTTTGCTGTCCACCACCACGCTGACATCTTTCAGCGCGATATCGTTGACGCACACCGAGGAGTGCAGCAGGCAATTAAGATCCACCGCCAGATGAAAGGTGCCGGCATCGACGTTGACGCCAGGCATCTCATAGCGCAGCCCGCTGATGGTCAGGTTGCGCCAGCCGCCGTCAACCTGCTTGATCGATAAGCCCGGTACCCAGCGCGCCGCGCCGTTCAGCACCAGATGCAGGCCAGGCGTGGTGCCGATTAAAAATGCCACGCCGCCCAGTAATAGCACCAGAAAAATCAGTACGCCGATCAGGACCTTTTTCCACAGCTTCATAGTTCAGGCCCCAGTCCGATATAGAATTGCAAACCATGCTCCTCGCTGTCGCCAATCGGTCGGGCAATATCGAGCTTGATTGGTCCGACCGGCGATGCCCAGCGCACGCCGAAACCCGCGCCGGTTTTAAAATTACTCTGTTTGATGTCGTTGACCGCTTCGCCCGAGTCGATGAACGCCGCTCCCCACCATTTGCCTGTCACGTTGTACTGGTATTCCAGCGAGCCGGTGGCGAGCTTCGAGGCGCCGGTTAGCTTGCCGTCGTCGTCGCGCGGAGAAATGCCTTTGTATTTGTAGCCGCGAATACTGCGGTCGCCGCCCGCGAAGAAGCGCAGATCCGGCGGCACTTTCTCGAAGTTATTGGTTTCAATCCAGCCGAGGTTACCGCGCGCCACAAAGCGGTGCTTATCCGCCAGCGTGCGGATCCAGACGTTCTGCGCCTGCATAATCAGAAAGTCGACATCGGAGCCCCAGGTGGTGTCGGAGACATCGACAGAGTAGCGTTGTGAATCTCCCCACGTTGGCATCAGGCCGCCGCGCGAGCGCGTGCGGTTCAGGCTGACGCCGGGATAAAGCAGCATGGTGGTGTTGGTGACGTTACCCTGTGTAAAGTGATCGAGGCTCCACTTCAGGTTGACCGCCTTCTGCCAGCCAGTGCTGTTTTCCCAGTAGCGCGATACGCCGAGCGTGGTGGTGTCAGCTTTGGTGTCGTTTAAATCGGTGCGCTTCAGGCCGCCGGAGAAGATGTAATACTGCTCCAGCGGGCTTTTTAGCAGCGGCACTTTATAGCTTAAATCAAGCTGCTGCTCTGGCGCGGAGAGATAGGCGCTGGCGGCCATGCTATGGCCGCTGTCGTTGACCCAGGGCTTTTTCCACGTCGCCTTCAGGCGCGGCCCAACGTCGGTGGAATAGCCAACGCCGGTTTCAATGGTATTTTCAGTGCGCGGCGTAACGGCGGCGTTGAGCGGCAGCACTTTGCTTTTTCGCCCCTGCGCAAAATCGGGCGCGACCACCACCGAGTTGAACCAGCCGGTAGCCGACAGGCGCCGGTTCAGCTCGGCAAGCTCGCGCGAGCTGTAATAATCACCTTTTTTGAAGGGAACGAGCTTCTCCAGGTAGGCTTCGCGGATCTGCGATCCGGAAAAGCTAACGTCGCCGAAGCGGTAGCGCTGGCCGCTGTCGTAGTCGATATCCCAAAAAGCCTCGCGTCGTTCGACCGACACGCCGAGCTGGCTCTTTTTAAAATTTCCGTCAAAGTAGCCGTTACGCAGCGCCAGACTTGAAAAGCCATTTTTGAACCGGTCATATTCGCCGTGGTTGAGCTGCCGCCCTTTTTGCGGCGTACCGGCTTTCACCCAGGCCCGATAGTCAGGATCGCGCAGCGCGTCGCCTTCCAGCACGATGGTGCTGCCGGCGATTTTCACCGGCTCACCGGGTTTGACGTGGGCGATAAGCACCGGCCGTCCGCCCTGCGGCGGCGCGGGACGCGCCTCAAAGTCAATATCGGGCTCGTAGTAGCCGAGCGCTTTAAGCCCCTGCTGGATCGCTTCTGAAACGCGCGCGCGAAAACGGCCATCGTTCGACACTTCATCGGCGCCGATAGTCGAGAGGCGAGCGCGCACATTCCTGTTAAGATCCCCGGTTAAGCCTTGCACCTCAAGGCGCACTTTCGCTGCCTGGGCGACCGGCGCGGCGGCCAGCAGGCAGGTCATAAAACAGACGTGAATTCGTGGCACGCGTACTCCTGTTAATCATGCCGACCCCAATTCCGCGGGGCGTAATAGATCCCTGGATAAGAATATCGCAGCGGCGCAGTCATCATCATAGCCGCATACAGCGGCCTGCGGCTGCGAAAAACGCGAACAAAGTCAAATAGCGCCTTATTGTCGGCAAATGGCCAGAGCGATACAACCGCTGCGCAACAGTTGCGCGCGCCACTCAGATTAATCTGAGCGCAAAGGCGTTGCCGCGAACTCTGGCGGCGTTGAGGGCGCTGCTGCTATAATCAGCGGCGCAGGCGTCGCCTGCTCTGTTTCTGCCCCGGCGCTGCTTCACATCGTCGATAAGGCGCAGACATTTTTGGCACGGACAGCCCAGACTATGAGGTGAGTACGCTCGGTACGCCCTCCAGGCGCGCTGCCCAGGCCAAAAATGACAAGTGGATAACCCTTTGGAAACCCTATGTTAGATAGCTTGCTTGTCATATTGTTGCTGATCGTGATCAGCGCCTTTTTCTCTCTCTCGGAAATCTCGCTGGCGGCCGCCCGCAAGATCAAACTCAAACTGCTGGCCGACGAAGGCAATATTAATGCGCAGCGTGTGCTGAAGATGCAGGAAACCCCTGGCACCTTCTTTACCGTGGTGCAAATCGGCCTGAACGCGGTGGCTATTCTCGGCGGTATCGTCGGCGATGCCGCCTTTTCCCCCGCCTTCAGCAGCCTTTTTAGCCGCTTTATGGAGCCAGCGCTCGCCGACCAGCTCAGCTTTATCTGCTCCTTTATCATCGTTACCAGCTTCTTTATTCTGTTCGCCGATCTGACGCCGAAGCGCGTCGGCATGATCGCGCCGGAAGTGGTGGCGCTGCGCATCATCAACCCCATGCGTTTTTGCCTGCTGGTGTTTAGTCCGCTGGTCTGGCTCTTCAACGGCCTGGCGAACGTCTTCTTCCGCGTCTTTAAGCTGCCGATGGTGCGTAAAGACGATATCACCTCCGACGATATCTACGCGGTGGTGGAAGCGGGCGCGCTGGCGGGCGTGCTGCGTAAGCAGGAGCACGAACTGATTGAAAACGTGTTTGAGCTGGAGTCGCGCACCGTGCCCTCCTCGATGACCTCGCGCGAAAACGTGGTCTGGTTCGATCTGCGTGAAGATGAAACCACGCTGAAGACTAAAATCGCCCAGCATCCCCACTCTAAATTCCTGGTATGCGACGGCGATATCGACCATATCGTCGGTTACGTCGACTCCAAAGAGCTGCTGCTGCGCGTGCTGGGTAATCAAAGCATGGCGCTTAACAGCGGCGTGCAGATCCGCTCGGCGCTGATCGTGCCGGATACCCTGACGCTCTCTGAAGCGCTGGAAAGCTTTAAAACCGCGGGCGAAGACTTTGCGGTGATCATGAATGAATACGCGCTGGTGGTGGGCATTATCACCCTTAATGACGTAATGACCACGCTGATGGGCGATCTGGTGGGCCAGGGGCTGGAAGAGCAGATCGTGGCGCGCGACGAGAACTCCTGGCTGGTAGAGGGCGGCACGCCGATCGACGACGTGATGCGCGTGTTGCATATCGACGAGTTTCCGCAGTCGGGCAACTACGAAACCATCGGCGGATTTATGATGTATATGCTGCGTAAGATCCCGAAGCGCACCGATTTCGTCAAGTTCGCCGGATTTAAGTTCGAAGTGGTCGATATCGACAGTTATCGTATCGATCAGCTGCTGGTGACGCGGATTGACGATCGTCCGCCGGTGATTAACGTGGCGAAAACCACGGAAGCTGAAGAGTAGAAAATCAGAGGGCGCCGTCGGCGCCCTTTTTTATCAGTTGAACTCCGCCTGAAGGCGCAGAACCTGACGGTTAATTTCGGACATCACGCTCAGATGCTGAATGTCCTTTACGCGCGGAATCAACACTTTTCCTTTGTCGAATTCGAACGCGCCAACGTCCTTGATATACATCCGTCCTTTGAACAGCGTTTTTACGTATTTCGCTATTTGCAATGGATTATAGCGTTGGAAGATCTTCATGCTGTCTAACTCCTGTACATTTATAAATACGCTTCGCCGTTGCCAAGTTCGGTACGAGCCCATGAAGCGCAAAGTGCCGGTAAACTATAGAACACACCACGATGGTATTGTTCCGAAAACTGAACTTTTTTACTGAATTGACACATCATTACAGAATAGTCTGTTATGTCGCTTTACCAACACAGTATAAATCCAAACTTGTTAAGAGATTGTGGCATACATAGCAAACCTGAAACCTTAACAAGACAGGCGCATCATCCCCGCTTACTATTGCAGAAAAATGACTAACTGGTCCGATCACCGAGGAGACTGATAATGCGACTCGCCTGCACTCTGTTTGCGCTGGTTCTCTTGCCCGGCGCCGTTTTCGCCCATAGCCTGAAGCAAGACCAGCGCGTGCCCGCGGTTGGCGTAGAGGATAAAGGGGAGCTGCTCTATCAACAGGATGATTTCCGCTACCAGCGCTGGAACAGCGCACAGCTCGCCGGCAAGGTGCGCGTGATCCAGCACATCGCCGGACGCTCCTCTGCAAAAGAGAAAAATGCAGCCTTGGTTGAAGCAATCAAAGCCGCCGCCTTTCCGCACGATCGCTACCAGACCACCACCATCGTTAATACCGATGACGCGATCCCCGGCACCGGGATGTTTGTACGCAGCAGTATCGAGAGCAATAAAAAGCAGTATCCCTGGTCGCAGTTTATCGTCGACAGCAAAGGCAACGTAAAGCACGCCTGGCAGCTGGCGGACGCCGGCTCGGCAATTGTGGTGCTGGACAAGAGCGGTCGCGTGCGCTTTGTTAAAGACGGCGCGCTGACGCAGGGGGAGGTGATGCAGGTCATTAGCCTGGTTCGGACGCTGCTGAAATCCTGAAAAAAGGGAGGCGGCAGCCTCCCTTCTTGATCAGAACAGCGAGACGCGGAAGCCCGGATTAAGGAAGGACTCACGCGGCGCGTAATCCAGCGTTTTGCCTGTCCAGTCGTGAACGTGCGCCCCGGCCGCGACGGCGACAGCGTGCCCCGCGCCGGTATCCCAGATATTGGTCGGCCCAAAGCGTGGATAGAGCTGCGCTTTGCCCTCCGCCACCAGGCAGAACTTCAGCGAGGAGCCGATGGCGATGGTCTGATGTTCGCCCAGCTGCTTGAGGTACTCTTTCAACTCATCGTCGGCGTGTGAACGGCTTACCACGACGAGCGGTGGCCGCGCCTCCTGCGCATGGATCTGCGTCCTGTTGCCGCCCTCTTCTTTCCAGGCTTTGCCCTCCGCTGCGGCGTAAAGCACGCCGAGCGCAGGCGCGTATACCACGCCCAGAACCGGCTTGCCCTGGTCGATCAGCGCGATATTGACGGTAAACTCGCCGTTGCGCTTGATAAACTCTTTAGTACCGTCGAGCGGATCGACCAGCCAGTAGCGCTGCCACTGCTGGCGCTCACTCCATGAAGGCGGCTCTTCTTCCGACAGCACCGGCACCTCTGGCGTGAGCTGTTTAAGTCCCTGCAGAATAATATCGTGCGCGGCAATATCCGCAGCGGTCACCGGGGAGTTATCGGATTTGCGGGAAACGTCTACCGGCGTCTCCTTTTCATAGATCAGCATGATCGCGTTGCCGGCTTCGCGCGCCAGCTGGCAAATTTGCTCTAACATTTTTCACCTCCTTTTCGGTGGCAGCCGCACGAGGCTATCGTGCGCTACATCGGTTAAATTTTAGCAGCTACTTCGCTTCCGCCCGGTCTGCCAGGCGCTAAAGTCTCAATATTTTAATAATATCAATACCATAGATTGCGCTTCGCCGCTATGCCGCGTGCTTGTCACTCTTTTAAGCGCGCAAAACGTTACACCCATCACGTAATCCTCTGACACATCATCATTCTTTTACATTAATTTGAGACACTTAACTTTTTGCAGCAGGAGCACGCATGTTTAAACCGACTATGACCCTTCTGGCGCTGAGTCTCTCATTGAGCCTGCACGCCGCCACCGTTGATCTACGTTTGCTGGAAACCACCGATCTTCACAGCAACATGATGGATTTCGACTACTACAAAGATACCCCAACCGAAAAGTTTGGGCTGGTGCGGACCGCGTCGCTGATCCATGCCGCGCGGAAGGAGGTAAAGAACAGCGTGCTGGTGGATAACGGCGATATTATTCAGGGCAGCCCGCTCGGCGACTATATGGCGGCGAAAGGCCTTCAGCAGGGCGAAATCCATCCGGTCTACAAGGCGATGAATACGCTGGACTACAGCGTCGGCAACCTCGGCAACCATGAGTTCAACTACGGCCTGCCCTATCTGCGCAAGGCGCTGGCAGGGGCGCGTTTTCCCTATATCAACGCCAATATCATCGATCTCCAGACCAACCGGCCAATGTTTACGCCCTGGCTGATCAAGACGGTTGAGGTGACAGATCGCGACGGCAAGCCGCAGCAGCTGAAGATCGGTTTTATCGGCTTTGCGCCGCCGCAGATTATGGTGTGGGACAAAGCCAATCTGCAGGGCAAAGTGCGCGTCGAAGATATTACCGAAACCGCGCGTCGCTATGTGCCGCAGATGCGCGCCCAGGGGGCGGATCTGGTGGTGGCCATCCCTCATTCCGGCCTCAGCAGCGAGCCTTACCATGCCATGGCGGAGAACTCGGTCTACTACCTCAGCCAGGTCGAAGGTATCGACGCCATTCTCTTTGGCCATGCGCACGCCGTCTTTCCCGGCAAGGAGTTCGCCGCCATCAAAGGGGCCGATATTGAAAAAGGCACGCTGAACGGCGTTGCGGCGGTGATGCCCGGCATGTGGGGCGATCACCTCGGCGTGGTGGATCTGGTGCTGACCAATGAAGCTGGCCACTGGCAGGTCAGCGATCGCAAAGCAGCAGCGCGGCCGATCTACGATGCGGCGCAGAAAAAATCGCTGGCGGCGGAGGATCCGGCGCTGGTGAAGGTGCTGGCGGACGATCATCGCGCCACGCGCGAGTTTGTGGCGAAGCCGATCGGCAAGTCGGCGGACGTGATGTACAGCTATCTTTCACTGGTACAGGACGATCCTACCGTGCAGATCGTCAATAACGCGCAGCGCGCCTACGTAGAACATTTTATTCAGGGCGATCCCGATCTGGGCCATTTGCCGGTGCTCTCGGCCGCCGCGCCCTTCAAGGCGGGCGGACGCAAGAACGATCCGACCAGCTATACCGAAGTGGAGAAAGGCGAGCTCACCTTCCGCAACGCCGCCGATCTCTATCTCTATCCCAATACGCTGGTGGTGATGAAGGTCAGCGGTGCGCAGGTAAAAGAGTGGCTGGAGTGCGCCGCAGGTCAGTTCAACCAGATTGATCCGCAGCGCCGCGCCCCTCAGTCGCTGATCAACTGGGATTTCCGCACTTACAACTTCGACGTAATCGACGGCGTTAACTACCAGATCGACGTGACTCAACCGGCCCGCTACGACAGCGAATGTCAGCTGATCCATCCAGACGCCTCACGCATTAAAAACCTGAGCTGGCAGGGCAAGCCGGTCGATCCGCACGCCACCTTCCTGGTCGCCACCAACAACTATCGCGCCTACGGCGGCAAGTTTGCCGGTACCGGCGATCGCTTTATCGCCTTCGCCTCGCCCGATGAGAACCGTGCGGTGGTCGCGGCCTATATCAGCGCCGAAACCAAAAAACAGGGCGAGGTGCGTCCGCAGGCGGACAACAACTGGCGGCTGGCGCCGATAGAGAGCAGCGTTCCGCTCGATATTCGCTTCGAGACTGCGCCGGGCGAGAAGGCAACCGCCTTTATTCGTAGCCATGCACGCTATCCGATGCAGCCGCAGGGGAGCGATGAGATTGGCTTTGCGCTGTGGAAGGTCGACTTACAGCAGAAATAAGCGCGTAAAAAAGCCAGCCCGAGGGCTGGCTTTTACAAGCTGAAAAGCGGCAAAGATTAAAGAATTTCCAGCAGCTCAACTTCGAAGATCAGGGTGCTGAACGGCGGAATGGAAGCGCCTGCACCGCGCTCGCCGTAGGCGAGGTTGTGCGGGATGGTCAGCTCCCACTTCGAGCCGACCGGCATCAGGGTCAGCGCTTCAATCCAGCCGGCAATCACGCCGGTCACCGGGAATTCCGCCGGTTCGCCGCGCGCGACTGAGCTGTCGAATACCGTGCCGTCGATCAGCTTACCGGTATAGTGCACGCGTACGCGATCCTGACGTGACGGGATCGGACCGTCGCCCTGCTTGATCACGCTGAACTGCAGGCCCGACTCGGTGCTGTTGACGCCTTCGCGCTGCGCGTTTTCCGCCAGGAAAGTCTGGCCTTCGGCAGCCATCGCCTCTACGCGCTCGCGGCGTACACCTTCCGCGCGCTCATGCACTTCACGCAGCGCGCGATGCACGACGTCAACCGGCACGGCCGGCGAATTCCCTTCCAGCGCGTCGCGCAGGCCCGCGAGCAGCGCTTCTGGCTGAAGTCCCTGCAGACCGGACTCGAGCAGCTGCTGGCCAACCTGTAAACCAATTCCGTAACTTGCTTGTGATTCGACGCTGTCGAATGAAGGGGTCGTCATCTTGATACCTGTCTCTTTCGCTAATTTGAACCGGCAGCATAGCAGCGCGGGCCGCTGGCGTAAAATCCCACGCCGTGCAGGTGACTTTTGGCGGTGAAACAGAAACAATACGCAGGTCATATTTCTTAAGGCTGACAGGCACGCCGCGCCCGTATTGCCCATACTATAACTCTGGACGAGGGCAACCTCGGCAGCGTACTGAAAGAAGAGAAGATACATGGGTCAAATCGCCCCACAACGCCGCAGGACGCGCGCGCCACGCACATTGCGCACATTGCGCCAACGCTTCGCCTGGCGGCCTGCTAAACCGTCGCGCGCCGCTGGCGATGAGGAGGATTCACGAATGGCTTCAGAGGCGCCTTCCCGCTTGCCCGCCTGGCTCAGTTCAGTCTGGCACTATACCGATCATATTCGCTGGATGTCCCCGCTGCCGCCCGCGCACCGGCGCGGCATTGTTATCGCCCTGCTGGTGATGCTGCTGGCGTTTTTATGGCCCTCCAGCTCGCCGCAGTATCCTGTGGAGCGTCCGCAGACGGCAGGCGCCGAAAAAGAGGTGCCGATGCAGGCGGAGATCTACGACCAGAAAGCGCCGCAGCAGAATACGCAGCCGCCGAAAGCGGATTCTCAGGGCGAGTGGCGCAACTACACTATCGCTTCAGGCCAGACCCTGGCGCAGCTGTTTCGCGACAATAATCTGCCGGTGGGCGATGTATTTGCCATGGCGCGCGTAGAGGGCAGCGATCAGCCGCTGAGCGCGTTGCAGAGCGGGCAGCAGGTGAAAATCCGACAGAATGGGCAGGGTGTGGTGACGGGACTGACCGTGGACGGCGCCAGCGGGCCGGTGCTCTTTACGCGTCAGCCTGACGGCAGTTTTATCCGCGCGCAGTAGCCTTTTCCCGGCGCGATTCAGGCGACCGGCTGGACCTCTGCACATCGGAGACAAAAACAAAAAAGCCGGCGCAAGGCCGGCTTTTTCGCATTACCGAGTAAAATTACTCAGCAACTACATTCACAACCAGTTTAGCGAAAACTTCGCTGTGAACCTGGAAGTCAACTTCATGCTCACCGGTGGTGCGCAGAACGCCGTTCGGCAGACGAACTTCGCTCTTAGCCACTTCAACGCCAGCTGCAGTGACAGCGTCAGCGATGTCGCGAGTACCGATAGAACCGAACAGTTTACCTTCGTCGCCTGATTTAGAGGCGATGGTCACTGAACCCAGTGCATTGATTTTCTCAGCGCGTGCGTTGGCAGCAGCCAGAACGTCAGCCAGTTTGGCTTCCAGTTCAGCGCGGCGAGCTTCGAAATATTCAACGTTTTTCTTGGTCGCCGGGACAGCTTTGCCCTGCGGTACCAGGAAGTTGCGCGCGTAGCCCGCTTTAACGTTGACCTGGTCACCCAGGCTGCCCAGGTTTGCTACTTTATCAAGCAGAATAACTTGCATTACCTTATCCTCTTAAAGTCGTTAATGGACAGTTGCCGATTACTGATGACGATCAGTGTACGGCAGCAGAGACAGGTAACGCGCGCGCTTGATAGCACGAGCCAGCTGACGCTGGTATTTTGCGCGAGTACCGGTGATACGGCTCGGTACGATCTTGCCGCTTTCAGTGATGTAGTTTTTCAGCGTTGCGATATCTTTATAATCGATCTCTTGAACGCCTTCCGCGGTGAAACGGCAGAACTTGCGACGACGGAAATAACGTGCCATTTGGCTAGTCTCCAGAATCTATCAATTCAATCTGCTCGGCATGCAGCACCATTTTACTCTGTCCATTTCGCGCCTGATGGCAGCTAATGAAGCCTTCGAGAATGAGCGGCGTGCCGACCGTTATATGTTGAGTAATCTCCTGATGAAGCGTGCCGCTGATAATCACGGGCATTCTGCACCAGGCTTGCCGGTGGAAACCGGCTTCTTCCTGCACTGAGCGGTGCTCAAGCACGAACTGACAGTGAGGAATTCCTGACGGGCTCACTTTTCGAACCGGCGTCTTGCACACGGTGCCAGACAGGCGCAGTCGATTAGCCGTCACGGATGATTACTCTTCAGAATCCCCAGCATCTGACTCGTCAGAGGTTTCGTTAGCGAAATCTTCGCGGCGCTCACGACGCTCGTCTTTCGCTTTAACCATCGGAGATGCTTCGGTTACCGCGTGCTTAACGCGCATAACCATGCTGCGGATAACGGCGTCGTTGAAGCGGAAGTTCGTTTCCAGCTCGTCGATCACTTCCTGCGGTGCTTCTACGTTCATCAGAACATAGTGAGCTTTGTGCAGTTTGTTGATCGGGTAAGCCAGCTGACGGCGGCCCCAGTCTTCCAGACGGTGAATCGTGCCTTCTGCACCAGTGATAGCACCAGTGTAACGCTCGATCATGCCCGGAACCTGTTCGCTCTGGTCAGGATGGACCATAAATACGATTTCGTAATGACGCATCGAAATTGCTCCTTACGGATTATTCAGCCTCCTGTCAGGGTCAGCTGCGGCCCACGGAAGCAAGGAACGTTATAGGTCGTGAAACATTCGCTGAATGTAACGCGCCCCTGAATGCAGCTGAAAAATTGACGCGTAATCATACTGACGCAGGGCGCTAAACTCAAGCGCACATTTCATTAAATCGTCATTAAAGAGGCTTTCCGTGCGAAGGCAGGCGATTCAGTGGGTTGCGCAGCCTTTATCAATTTTCCTGATGAAGGCGTTCAACGGCGCGGTCTGGCATTGGCGACGGCGCGCGCTAAAATTAACCATGGCGACGCATTTTTAAGCAGCAGCGTCGCAGAGTGTGTTCCCATCAGTGAGGAGTCGGGCATGAAAACGTTCGTCATCGCCACTTTACTGGGTCTCTTCCTGTCTCCACCCGCCCTTGCCAGCCAGACTGACTGTGCGCAGCAGATGAGAAGTAACAGCAGCAAAGCGGCCTCAGGCTATGTCTACGTCAACCGACTGGACGCGCCGGGCAATACGCACGCCAGCGCAACCACCAGCGCGGCGCAGCGATTATCGAATCAGTTGTAATCTCTGCAGGGCAACGGGCTGACGGCGCGCCGTCGGCCCGGCTGCATCATAAATTCCGCCTGAGGAAATCCACCAGCGCGCGCAGCGCGAAAGGGGTAATTTTGTGGCTGATGCCTTTTTCCGCGAAGAAGGTCATCTTATCCGCCTGGCCGCTCGCCTGCAGCGCCGCCGCCAGCCGCGCAGTTTCCGCGAAAGGCACGACATCGTCCGCTTCGCCGTGCCACAGCAGCAGCGGCCGGTTTGCCAGCACCTCCAGCTTTTCGCTGGGATCGTAAGCGGCCAGCGGCGCCATCAGCCGATCGAACTGCGCCAGATCGTCAGGGGTGCTGACGTTCACCGGCGGAAAAAGCGACTGGCTGAGCCGCATAAAATAGGCCGATCCCATCAGGCAGGCGGCGCTGCGGAGCTGCGGGTAGCGCGCCATCGCGCCTAACGCGGTCATGCCGCCCAGCGACGCGCCCGCCACGGCGAAGCGATCGCCCTCGACCAGGCCCGCCGTGCGCAGCGCGTTCTCCAGCTGCGGCAGCTCGTCGATATTGCGCTGCAGAATCTGCCAAAAACGCGAAAGCCGCACCGCGTCGTTGCCGTTGTCGCGCGCGCCGTGCAGATCGGCGTCAGGCATCACGGCGCGAAACCCTGCCTGCGCCAGCGCTACAGCTAAATAGGCGTACACCTCTTTTGAAGAGGTAAAGCCGTGATAAAGCAGCACCGTCGGCAGCGCCGCCTCGTGCTGGCCCGCAGGCGCGGCGTGCAGCACCTGAATACCCGCCAGCCGTTCCGTGTTGAGTTCGATCATGCTCGCTCCGCTGTGGATGTCGACTCCGCTGAGTTTACGTGCCGCGCGCTTAATCTGCGAACGACTTCACACATCCACTGTTCGATTTAGGGCGTAAACCTTTTACCGCCAGTGCCGTTAATCGTATTTCCTCTAAACCGATCTAAAGGTATTTTATGAAGCGTCTCTCTCTCAGCCGCATGAGTCTTGGAGTCAAGCTGTCTGTACTGACGTCTCTCAGCGTCGCGCTGCTGCTGTTCGTTCTGACCCTGACTCAAAGCCACAACGCAGCCCGCCAGCTGGAAAGCCTCGCCACGGATGACATGCACAATCAGGTGCAGGGCATCAGCGAAATGGCCTCAATGTTCAACGCCACCCTCACCGAAGAGGTCAACAACTACACCCAGCTGTTCGCCAGCTTTTTGCCGCAGCGCTTCAGCCGCGACGACAGTGCACGTATTCAGGTCGGGGAGTTTTCGACCCCGACCCTACGCGCCGGCCTGAAGACCCTGAACCTCGATCAGGTCGCGGTCGACGACTTTTTACAGCGCACCGCCGCCGTCTCCACCATCTTTGTGCGCGACGGCGACGACTACTACCGTATCTCGACCTCGCTGAAAAAAGAGGATGGCAGCCGCGCCATCGGCACCCGCCTCGATCGCGCCAGCGCGGCGTGGAAAAGCGTCAGCCGCGGCGAGATCTATCGCGGGCTGGCAACGCTGTTCGGCCACCGCTACATCACGCAGTATCAGCCGGTTAAAGATGAAAGCGGCGCGGTAATCGGCATTCTGTTCGTCGGCGTACAGATCGATAAGCAGTATGCGCTGATGCGCGATAAGGTGCTGGCGCGCAAGCTGGGCGACAGCGGCCATTTTTACGTGCTGAACGGCGCGCCGGGTGCCACACAGGGACACTATCTGTTTGCCGCGCAGAATGAGGGCAAACTGCCGGACTGGGACGCCAGCGTACAGCAGGCGCTGCTGAGCCAGCCGCAGGGCGTACAGGAGGCGGAGCTGGACGGCGAAAGCAAGATGCTGGCATGGCAGCAGCTGCCGGGCTGGAACTGGATTGTAGTCGGCGAGGTGAGCCGCGACACGCTGCTGGCGCCGATCACCCACAGCCGCAACCTGTTTATGCTGACCGGCCTGGCGCTGGTGCTGATTTTTGCGCTGGGCTTTGTGCTTTACAGCCGCCGCGCCATTACGCGTCCGCTGCAGCAGGTCATCCACCTGGCTGAAGAGTACGCGGCGGGCAACCTGCGCGTTCACCTGGATACGCGCCGCCATGACGAAGTCGGCCAGCTGATTACCGCCATCAACGGCATCGGCGACGGGCTGGAGAAGATTGTCGGTCAGGTGCGCGTCGCCGCGCAGGAGATCAGCGACACCACCGACACCATCGCCGCTAGCAGCCTCAATATCAGCGAGCAGATTGGCCGCCAGGCGAGCAGCGTCGAAGAGACCTCGGCGAGCATGGAGCAGTTTGGCGCCACGATCGAGCATACCGCCGACAACCTGCGCCAGGCGATGACGCTGGTGGCGGAAGCGAGCGACCTGGTCACGCACGGCAGCCAGACCGTGAGCCGTTCGGTGAACACCATGTCGGCGATTCAGGTCTCTTCCCAGAGCATTGCCGATATCACCCACGTTATTGAGTCGATCGCGTTTCAGACCAACATTCTGGCGCTTAACGCGGCGGTAGAAGCGGCGCGCGCCGGCGAACACGGTCGCGGTTTCGCGGTGGTGGCGGCGGAAGTCCGCGCGCTGGCGCAGCGCAGCGCCCAGGCGGCGAAGGAGATTGACGGTCTGATCGCCACCTCGATCGGCAACGTCTCGGAAGGGCATCAGCTGTCGCAGCAGACGCACGACGCCATGGCCCATATCGTGTCGCACATCGAGCAGGTGCAGGCGCTGATGAGCGAAATCAACGTCGCGGCGCAGCAGCAGGCGGCGGGGATTGGCCAGGTAAATCAGGCGATGAACCAGATCAGCCAGGCGACCCATGAGAACAGCGAGCTGATGGCGCAGGCGGATGCGTCGGCGCAGAACCTGAGTCACAAAGGTCATCATCTGACGCAGCTGGTCAGCGTATTTCACCTGAAATCCTGATCCTCTTTGGGACGGTGGCTTACACTTACTCCACCGTCCCACTGGAGTAAACCTTATGCGTTACGCTTACTTACTGACAATGGCGCTGCTGTTGAGCGGCTGTTCGGCGCTGAAAACCACGCCGCAGCCGCCGCCTGCGCCCACCCATCAGGCGCAGGAGATCACGCGCGCGCAGAGCGCCGGACTGCCGAGGCTCGGCAGCGTCAGCACCCAGGTGCGCGGCTCGCCGGATGACGCGCAGCGCGCGCTGGCGGCGGAAGCCAATCAGCGCGGCGCGGTCTACTATCAGGTCATTATGGTGGATGAAACGGTCATGCCGGGATACTGGTACGCCACGGCGATTTTGTACGGCGCCTCACCCGCCGCTCGCGCGCAGCAGTAAGCGCTGCGCTATTTGACTTTCCAGCGGTCGGACGCCGCGCGCGTCGAGCCACTGCCGACACCAGGCGTCCGCCAGCGGCGGCTCACCATATTTCAGCAGCTGCGCGCCGGTCGCCAGTAGAAACAGGCGCTGGGCAATCTCCCGCGCCTGATTCTCCTGCAGTCGGTTCAGGCGCAGCTTTAGCTGTCGCCAGGCGGCGTCAAACCGGCGATTCACGCCTCTGACCGCCTCAAACTCCTGATGCAGCATCTCTGCTACGCCGGGCTGTTTACGCAGCACGCGCAGCACGTCGAGACACATCACGTTGCCCGATCCTTCCCAAATGCTGTTGACCGGCATATCACGATAGAGCCGCGGCAGCTCGCTCTCCTCACAGTAGCCCACGCCGCCCAGCACCTCCATCGCCTCGGCGACAAAGGGCATGCCCGCCTTACAGACGGCGTACTTCGCCGCCGGGGTGAAGAGCCGGGCGAACGCGCCCTCCAGCGGCTGCGCCGGCTGCGACCAGGCGCGCGCCAGCCGCATCAGCAGCGCCGTCTGTCCCTCAAGCTGCAGCGCCTGCGCCGCTAAAACCTGACGCATCAGCGGCTGATCCACCAGATTTTTGCCCATCACCTGGCGCTGATGCGCATGGTACAGCGCGACGGAGAAGGCGCGGCGCATCTGGCCGTGGCTGCCGAGCGCGCAGTCGAAGCGGGTCATGCCGCCCATTTTGAGGATCAGCCGCACGCCGTCGCCCTCTTCCCCCATCAGCCAGCCGGTGGCCTCCTGAAACTCCGCTTCGCTGCTGGCGTTGGCGCGGTTGCCCAGCTTATCTTTAAGCCGCTCAAGGCGAATGGCGTTGCGCGTGCCGTCCGGCAGCAGACGCGGCAGAAAGAAGCAGCTTAAGCCGCTGCCGCTTTGCGCGAGGATCAGATGCGCGTCGCTCTGCGGCACGGAGAAAAACCACTTATGGCCGGTAATGCGCCAGATCGAGCCGGGCGCGCGATCCGCCAGCGGCTCCGCGCGGGTCGTATTGGTGGTGACGTCGCTGCCGCCCTGTTTTTCCGTCATGCCCATGCCAATCAGCAGACCGCGCTTCTGGTCGCCAGGCTGCGCATGGGTGTCGTAGCGATCGCTGAGCAGCGGATCGCGCCAGCCGCTGAAAGCGTCAGGGAGCCAGCGCTGCAGCAGCGGGACGGCGGCGTGCGTCATGGTCGCCGGACAGAGCGTGCCGGCTTCGACCTGAGCGTGAAGGATAAAGCGCACGGCGCGCGCCACCATGGCGCGCTCCAGCACGTCGGGCTGCCAGCTGAGATTATGCAGTCGGCTGGCGCAGACGCCCTGCATCAGCAGGTGCCACGCCGGATGAAAACGCACCTCGTCGATGCGTACGCCGCGCGCGTCGTAGCGCAGCAGCTCCGGCGGCGCCGCGTTGGCCAGCCTGCCTAACTCCAGCGACTCGGCTCCGCCAAGCTGCGCGCCGACCGAAGCCAGCCATTCACGATCCCACTCTGCCCCTTCGCGCGCGAGCGCTTCGCGCAGCGGCGTGTCGGAAAGAAAGAGGTTGCTGTTGCTAAGAGGCTGCGGCTGATTGAAAACGGTGTGGGTTGTCCAGGTCATAACCCCTCCTCGCGATGCGTATCCCGCTAAGTATGGGAGAGCAACGCGCAGTTATGCCTGGCACTGAGGGGTTTTGCGGCGGCGATCACGCCCCGCGCTGGCGTACCGCTTCGAACAGGCAGACGCCGGTGGCCACGGAGACGTTAAGCGATGAGACGCTGCCCGCCATCGGAATGCTGATCAGCTCGTCGCAGTGCTCGCGCGTCAGGCGGCGCATGCCTTCGCCTTCCGCCCCCATCACCAGCGCCATCGGCCCGGTCATTTTGCTCTGGTAGAGCGTGTGATCGGCTTCGCCAGCGGTACCGACCACCCAGATGTTGTACTCCTGCAGCAGACGCAGCGTGCGCGCCAGGTTGGTGACGCGGATGAGCGGTACGTTCTCCGCCGCGCCGCTGGCGACTTTTTTCGCCGTGGCGTTCAGCGAGGCGGAGCGATCTTTCGGCACAATCACCGCATGTACGCCTGCGGCGTCGGCGCTGCGCAGGCAGGCGCCGAGGTTGTGCGGGTCGGTTACGCCATCCAGCACCAGCAGCAGCGGTTTTTCCAGACTTTGCAGCAGATCCGGCAGGTCGCCTTCCTGATACTGGCGGCCAGGCTTGATGCGCGCCACGATGCCCTGATGCACGCCGCCTTCAACCTGACCGTCCAGCCACTGGCGGTTCGCCAGCTGGATAACGATGCCCTGAGCTTCCAGCGCCGTCACCAACGGCTGCAGGCGACGATCGTCGCGGCCCTTGAGGATAAAGACTTCCTGGAAGCGCTGGGGATCGCGCTCCAGCAGCGCCTGCACGGCATGGATACCAAAAATAATTTCGCTCATCGATCTGCTCAGTTAAGAATTGAATGGACTTCAGCGGACGCTCTCTGCGCGGCAGAGAGCGTCCGTTAATGCATCAGGCGGAATCAGGCCTGCTTTTTCGCGGCGCGCTTCGCCTTTGTGGCGGCGGCGATTTTACGGGTTTTTTCCGACGGGGTTTTGCTTTTTTTCTCTTTCTTCGCTTTAGCCGGTTTCTCCTTACCGTCGCGGAACGCTTCGTTCGGTTCGAAGTTGCCTTTCTTGCCGACCTGACGGCGACGCTTCGACGGCGGCTTGCCTTCGCGTTTTGCCTTCTCCCGCGCGGTTTTGCCCTCGCCGCGCGGCTGACGCTGACTGGAGATCAGCGCGAAGTCGATCTTGCGCTCGTCCAGATGCACCGCCTCGACCCGCACTTCAACCGCATCGCCCAGACGATAGGTGCGCCCGCCCGACTCGCCGATCAGACGCTGCCCCACCGCATCGAAACGGTAGTAGTCGTTATCCAGCGTGGAGACGTGCACCAGGCCATCGATAAAGAGATCGTTCAGGCGCACAAAGAAGCCAAAGCCGGTGACGCTGGAGATGACGCCGTTAAAAGTATTGCCGACCTGATCCTGCATAAAGTCGCACTTCAGCCAGTCGGCGACGTCGCGCGTGGCCTCGTCGGCGCGGCGTTCGGTCATCGAACAGTGCTGGCCGAGCTGCAGCATCTGCGCCATCTCGTAGTGGTAGCCGCCGGTCGCCGTGGTGTTGCCTTTCACCTCGCCTTCCGCCTGCGCCAGCAGATATTTAATGGCGCGGTGCAGCAGCAGGTCGGGATAGCGGCGGATCGGCGAGGTAAAGTGCGCATAAGACTGCAGCGCCAGGCCGAAGTGACCGCGGTTTTCCGGATCGTAGACCGCCTGTTTCATCGAGCGCAGCAGCATGGTTTGCAGCATTTCCGCATCCGGCCGATCGGCGATCTGCGTCAGCAGTTCGGCATAGTCGACAGGCTCAGGTTTAGCACCGCCCGGCAGCGAAAGGCCCAGCTCGTTGAGCACGGTGCGGAAGCTGGTGATGCTGTCGTCGCTGGGGCGATCGTGATCGCGGAACAGCGCCGGCTCCTGATGCTTCTCGACGAAGCGCGCCGACGCAATATTGGCGAGGATCATGCACTCTTCGATCAGCTTGTGCGCGTCGTTGCGCACGGTGCGCTCTACACGCTCGATACGGCGTTCCGCATTGAAGATAAACTTCGCTTCTTCCGTCTCGAACGAGATGCCGCCGCGCGCTTCACGCGCCTGTTCCAGCACCTTGTACATGTTGTGCAGCTCTTCCAGCGGCTTCACCAGCGGCGCGTACTGTTCACGCAGCTCCGGGTTGCCCTGCAGGATATTCCACACTTTGTTGTAGGTCAGACGCGCGTGTGAGTTCATCACCGCTTCGTAGTGCTTATAGCCGGTCAGCTTGCCTGCGGCGGAGATGGTCATCTCGCACACCATGCAGAGGCGATCGACCTGTGGATTGAGCGAGCAGAGCCCGTTGGAGAGCACTTCCGGCAGCATTGGCACCACCTGCGACGGGAAGTAGACCGAGGTGCCGCGCTGCAGCGCTTCGTCGTCCAGCGGCGTGCCGGGACGCACATAGTAGCTGACGTCGGCAATGGCTACCCAGAGGCGCCAGCCGCCGCCGCGTTTTTTCTCGCAGTAGACCGCATCGTCGAAGTCGCGCGCGTCTTCGCCGTCGATAGTGACCAGCGGCAGCTGGCGCAGATCGACGCGCCCTTTTTTCGCCGCTTCAGGCACCTCTTCGCTGAGCTTGCTCACCTGTTTTTCAACTTCTGGCGGCCAGCTATGCGGGATTTCATGGGTGCGCAGAGCCATATCAACCGCCAGGCTGGTGCCCATGTCGTCGCCAAGAATTTCGGCGACTTTACCGATGGCTTTGGTGCGGCGCGTCGGGCGCTGCACCAGCTCGACCACCACCACCGACCCCATACGCGCCTGCAGCGTATCTTCCGGCGGGATCAGGATGTCGAAGCTCAGACGGCTGTCGTCGGGCACCACAAAACCGGCGCCCGCATCGGTGAAGTAGCGGCCGACAATCTGGTTGTTGCGCGGCTCCAGCACGCGCACCATGCGCGCTTCGCGACGGCCTTTACGATCGGCGCCCAGCGGCTGCGCCAGAATGACGTCGCCGTGCATGCACATTTTCATCTGCTCGGCGGAGAGATAGAGATCGTCTTTCTGACCTTCTACGCGCAGGAAGCCGTAGCCGTCGCGGTGGCCGATAACCTTGCCACGCAGCAGATCGAGACGTTCCGGCAGCGCATAGCACTGGCGGCGGGTGAAGACCAGCTGACCGTCACGCTCCATGGCGCGCAGACGACGACGCAGCGCTTCAAGGTGCTCTTCGTCGGTCAGGTTGAGCTCTTGCGCCAGCTCATCGCGGCTGGCTGGCTTTTCGCGTTTTTCCAGGTGAGCCAGAATAAATTCACGGCTCGGAATAGGGTTTTCATATTTTTCAGCTTCTCTTTGCTGAAAAGGATCGTTTGACATAGCGGTTCCTCCGATGTCATTTCAGATTCATTGCCACCGGCGGTTCGGACAATAAAATTTGGTATAAGGGTTCGTTCCCCTCGACTAAGTCCGCCAGCGTGTAGCTGTCCAGTTCCCGCAGAAACAGCTGTACCGCATCATTTAGCGCCTTTTTTAAGCGGCAGGCTGGCGTGATAGCGCAGGTTGCGCAGTCTACTAACTGTAGCGGCTCCATTTTGCGCACCACATCGCCGATGACAATATTATGCGGATCCATACCAAGACGAATGCCGCCGTTTTTGCCCCGCGTCGCGGCGACAAAGCCCGCCCGGCTAAGTTGATTGATGATTTTCACCATATGGTTGCGCGACACGCCGTAGGTCTCAGTGACTTCACTAATGTTCGTCATTTTGCCTTGCGGCAAACTAGCCATATAAATCAAGGCCCGCAGACCATAATCGGTAAAACTTGTCAGCTGCACAATTACCTCGGTAGATCACCCATGGCATGTTTATTTATTGCGTCCGCATTGCGGTTGATTTTAATAGTAAACCGGCCTGCGGCTACTGTAGATGATAAACCAGAGTCGAATCCAGAGTGTGTTTTTTTCCGCCGGGCGGCGATGCGGCGAAGCGAAGGGAGAGTAAGCGGCGTGCTGAGCGGAAAACAGAGGCTGGCGCAGCGCCAGCCTCTGCAGGATTATGCGTCGAACGGATCGCGCAGAATCATGGTTTCACTACGGTCCGGGCCAGTGGAGATAATATCAACCGGTACACCCGTGACTTCTTCCACGCGCTTGATATAGTCGCGCGCGGCCTGCGGCAGCCCTTCCAGCGTTTTCACGCCAAAGGTGGTTTCGCTCCAGCCGGGCAGCGTCTCATAGACAGGCTCGATGCCTTCCCAGTTCTCTGCCGCCAGCGGCGTGGTAGTCACTTCGCGGCCGTCCGGCAGGCGATAGCCTACGCAGATTTTCACTTCTTTCAGACCGTCCAGCACGTCCAGCTTGGTCATGCAGAAACCTGACAGGGAGTTGATCTGCACCGCACGGCGCACGGCGACCGCATCCAGCCAGCCGGTGCGACGACGACGGCCGGTGGTTGCGCCGAACTCATTGCCTTTCGCGCACAGGAACTCGCCGGTATCGTCGAACAGCTCGGTCGGGAACGGGCCCGCGCCGACGCGCGTTGAGTAAGCCTTCACGATGCCCAGCACGTAGTCAACGCAGCGCGGACCGATGCCTGAACCGGTCGCCACGCCGCCAGCGGTGGTGTTAGAGGAGGTCACATAGGGATAGGTGCCGTGGTCGATATCCAGCAGCGTGCCCTGTGCGCCTTCAAACATGATCAGGTCGCCGCGCTTCTGCGCCGTATCCAGCAGATCGGAGACGTCAACCACCATGCTGGTCAGCACGTCGGCTACCGCCAGCACGTCGCTCAGCACCTTGTCGTAGTCGACTGCGTCTTCTTTGTAGTAGTTCACCAGCTGGAAGTTGTAGTAATCAACAATCTCTTTCAGCTTAACGGCGAAGGTCTCTTTGTTGAAGAGATCGCCGACGCGCAGACCGCGGCGCGCCACTTTATCTTCATAGGCCGGGCCGATGCCGCGACCGGTGGTGCCGATGGCTTTGGCGCCGCGCGCTTTTTCGCGCGCCAGATCCATTGCGACATGGTATTGCAGGATCAGCGGACAGGCTTCAGAAATCAGCAGACGTTCGCGTACCGGTACGCCACGTTCTTCCAGGCCTTTCATCTCTTTCATCAGAGCTTCAGGCGACAGCACCACGCCGTTACCAATGATGCTGGTGACGTTTTCGCGCAGGATGCCAGATGGAATTAAGTGGAGGACGGTTTTTTCACCGTTGATGACAAGCGTATGGCCTGCATTGTGGCCACCCTGGTAACGCACCACATAATTAGCGCGTTCAGTCAGCAGATCTACAATTTTACCTTTGCCTTCGTCACCCCATTGGGTGCCCAGTACGACGACGTTCTTACCCATTTTCAAAATCACCGATTGCTTAAAAATGGATTCTACCATCTGATCCTGCGGCTTTCAGCACTTTTAGCATACGTTTGCGCGCATTTTTCGCCTGATTTTTGCGCACTACAACATCCTGGGGAAAGGCGGCGCAGCAGGCACAATTTAGCCCTGCCAGGCGCGAAATCAGCTGCCGCCGTGCGCGCCGATCATGTAGTAAATGACCACGCCCGCCACGACCAGGCCGCCGCCGAAACGGTGCAGCAGGCGATCGGGCAGCTGCGCCATGCTCAGGATCATACGACGCCAGATGCGCGGCAGAAACATCGGCCCCAGCCCTTCCAGCACCAGTACCAGCGCCAGCGCCATCCATATGGTTTGATTCATTTACCCTTCCAAAAAAAAGGCCGACATCATTGTCGGCCCGTAGGTTATAGCAGTTCTTATCGCGTCGCGTTAGAGGGCGCTTTCATATATCGGAAGAAATCGCTGTCCGGGCTGAGCACCATCACATCCTGATTGTCGCTGAAGCTATTTTCATAGGCGCGCAGGCTGCGGATAAAGGCGTAGAAGTCCGGATCCTGGCTGAATGCATCGGCAAAAAGCTTCGCAGCTTCGGCATCGCCGTCACCGCGCGTGATCAGCGCGGTACGCTGCGCTTCCGCCAGCGTGCGGGTGACCTGATAGTCCGCCTGCGCACGCAGTTTTTCCGCCTCTTCCTGACCCTGAGAGCGCTGGCTACGCGCAACAGCTTCACGCTCGGCGCGCATACGATTATAAATCGCGTCCGAGACCTCGGTCGGCAGATTGATCTGCTTGATGCGCACGTCGACGACCTGAATACCCAGCGCCGCCATGCTGTTCGGGTTGATCGCAGGCTCTTTGCTGTTGGTTTCGCGCTCGACGCGCGCCGCCGCGCTGGCGATGGCGTCATCTGCCGCCGGCGTCTGCACTTCGTCATCGCTGCCAGCGCTGCCGGTATTCAGCGCGTCGCGCACGTCAGTGGTCAGGCGGCCGCGAGAGTCCGTCACGATATCCTTCACATCAAGACGGCCCATCTCAGAACGCAGACGGTCGCTGAATTTGCGCTTCAGCAGCACTTCTGCCTGCGAAACGTCGCCGCCGCCCGTCGCCAGGTAGTAGCGGCTGAAGTCGCTGATGCGCCATTTGATGTAAGAGTCGACGATCAGGTCTTTCTTCTCTTTGGTGACGAAGCGATCCGCCTGGTTGTCCATAGTCTGAATACGCGCGTCCAGCGTTTTAACCGTCTCGATAAACGGCACTTTCATATGCAGACCCGGCGCGAACACCTGCGGTTTGTTTTCATCGTCGCGCAGGACTTTGCCGAAGCGCAGCACGATGCCGCGTTCGCCTTCCTGCACCACGAACAGTGAAGCGTAGAGCGCCACCAGTACAACAATAATGACTACAATTATGGGCTTACGCATCGATTACTCTCTCCCTTCGCGCTGGGTATCGTTGCGCAGAGCATTGGCCCGACGCTGATCCATGATGCTGTCTGGATTGTAGGCTGACGTGTCGCTGCGGCTGGCAGTGCTGCCAGGCGAAGCGGGCAGCGTGCTCAGACTCGCGCCTTTGTGACCGCCCTGCGCCGCGCCAGTTGCGCCGCGCATCAGCTGGTCAAGCGGGAGCACCATCAGGTTATTGCCGCGCTCGTTAACCAGCACTTTGCGCGTATGGCTCAGCACGCGTTCCATGGTCTCGATATAGAGACGCTCTTTGGTGATATCCGGCGCCGCCTTGTACTCAGGCAGCAGCTTGGCGAAGCGTGCGACTTCACCCTGCGCTTCCAGCACGGTACGTTCTTTATAAGCGCGCGCCTCTTCGAGGATACGCTGCGCCTGACCATTCGCGCGCGGCTGCACTTCGTTCGCGTAGGCTTCCGCCTCGCGCACGTACTGCTCGCGGTTTTCACGCGCGGCGATGGCGTCGTCAAACGCCGCTTTCACCTCTTCCGGTGGACGCGCCGCCTGGAAGTTGACGTCAAGCAGCGTAATGCCCATGTTGTAAGGGCGAATGGTTTCGTCGATTTCGCGCTGCGTATCGCTACGCACCACGGTACGGCCTTCAGTCAGAATACGATCCATCGTAGAGCGGCCAATGACGCCACGCAGTGCGCTGTCTGTCGCCTGGCGTAGACTGTCGTCCGCGCTGGTGACGGCGAACAGATAGCGTTCAGGATCGGTCACGCGGTACTGCACGTTCATCTCAACGCGCACCACGTTCTCATCCGAGGTCAGCATCACGCCGGAGGCAGCCAGCTCGCGCACCGCTTCAACGTTTACCGCGCGCACCTGGTCGATAAAGGTAGGTTTCCAGTTCAGGCCTGGCTCCACCAGATGACTGAACTTGCCGAAGCGCGTGACGACGCCGCGCTCCGCTTCTTTAATGGTGTAGAATCCACTGGCGGCCCAGATTACCACCGCCGCGACAGCGACGATCCCGACCAGTTTGCCACCGCCGCCGCCGCTGCGCTGGCCATTGTCACTCTGTTTGCCACCGCCCAGTCCGCCGAGCTTTTTGCTCAACTTACGGAAGATATCATCCAGATCCGGCGGTCCCTGTTCACGACCGCCTTTGTTTCCCCCAGAGTTGCCGCCTTTATTATTGCTGCTTCCCCACGGGTCGCGGTCCTGTCCGTTATTACCGGGCTGATTCCACGCCATGTTCTACTCCATTTATTGTAAGTGCGCTGTTTACCCTGCAGCTTTCAGGCTGTAGCTGTATTGGCTGCCTTGCTACAACCTGGAATCTATGGGTAAACCCTGCTTTTCGCGGCTGTAGCTCTGCTGGCCGCCTTCATTCGCCCTAAAGAGCCAAAGAAAAAGTCCCAGAAAAAACGGCGGCCGCCTGCTACACCATACCAGCTATTGCGTAAGGACGTTTGGGCAACGTGTCAAACTATGTAATCAAGCAGCGCCGGTTCCTGCTTGCACAGGCGTCGCCAGTCAACCATCGGCAGACGCACGCGTAGACCGATGCCGCCTTCCTCTTCATTCCATTCATCTTCAATGGCCTGCAGCTGGTAGAAGCGGCTACGCAGGCGCCCCGCTTCTGGCGGCAGGCGCAGTTCGTACTGCGCGATTTCGCCCGCCAGACGCTCGGAGAGCGCCTGCCAGAGCAGCGGCAAACCTTCCCCGCTCTGGGCGGAAAGCCAGACGCGGATCGGCCGATTTTCTTCATCGCGATCGATACGCGGAACGAAGCCATCCAGCATATCGATTTTATTCATCACCAGCAGCGCGGGAATTTCATGCGCGTCGATCTCTTCCAGCACCGCATCGACCGCTTCGATATTCTCATTGACGCGCACGTCGGCGGCGTCGATCACGTGCAGCAGCAGCGTTGCCTGTCGTGTTTCCTGCAGCGTCGCTTTAAACGCGGCCACCAGATCGTGAGGCAAATGACGAATAAAGCCGACGGTATCCGCCAGCACCACGTCGCCGACGTCCGCCACGTTGAGACGGCGCAGCGTCGGATCGAGCGTCGCAAACAGCTGATCTGCTGCATAGACGTTAGCGGAGGTGACGGCGTTGAACAGGGTGGATTTACCGGCGTTGGTATAGCCGACGAGTGACACGGTTGGCACGTCCGCTTTGGCACGCGCCTGACGTCCCTGATCGCGCTGTTTCTCTACGCGTTCAAGGCGGGACAAAATCTGACTGATTCGATTGCGCAGCAAACGACGGTCGGTTTCCAGCTGGGTTTCACCCGGGCCGCGCAGGCCGATGCCGCCTTTCTGACGTTCAAGGTGCGTCCAGCCGCGTACCAGTCGGGTAGCAAGATGGCGCAGCTGAGCCAGTTCGACCTGCAGCTTACCTTCATGCGTTCGGGCACGTTGGGCGAAGATATCCAGGATTAGACCGGTACGGTCTATGACGCGACATTCGCACAGGCGCTCCAGGTTGCGTTCCTGCGCAGGGGTTAACGCATGATCGAATAATACGACCGATGCTCCACTTGATTTTACCGCATCGGCAATTTCAGCTGCCTTTCCTTCACCGACAAAATATTTGGGATGTGGCGCTTTACGACTGCCGGTAATGACCTGCAGCGCGTCTACGCCCGCAGAAGAGACCAGGGTTTCAAACTCCTGGAGATCTTCCATCTCTTTGTCTTGGGAGAACCAGATGTGTACCAGTACGGCCTGCTCACCGGCTTCATAACGGTCAAACAAGCTATAACCTCGCTTAGAAAATAAGAGACCAGGACGGAAAACGGTCTGCGTTCTCCCGCCCTGGCTTATCCGGGTAGCGCGTTATTCCGCGCTATCGCCGTCTTGTTGTGGCTGCGACGGTGCAGAAGCGTTGCTACCGCCGTGGTGGTAGTTGTTGCTGCCGCCACCGGTGTTGTTGCTGTGATGGGAAACCGGGCGCGATGGAACCACGGTAGAAATGGCGTGCTTGTAAACCATCTGGCTTACCGTGTTCTTCAACAAAATCACGAATTGATCGAAAGACTCAATTTGTCCCTGCAGCTTGATACCGTTGACCAAATAAATCGAAACCGGAACACGTTCACGACGCAGTGCGTTCAAAAACGGGTCTTGTAATGATTGCCCCTTAGCCATTCTATCTTTTCCTTATATGCTTGTTGTTTATTACTTGTAGAACCGAAGTTCTGAAAAAACTGCGTAAAAATTTGCGCACGATAACCAGCCAATTGTACACAATCACCCATGCTTCGCACTAAGAACCTGAAGCACCTCATCACGCGCGGATTCTGGGCTGTCGCTGTCAAGCCAGCGTACATTTTCCCAGCCGCGTAACCAGGTCATCTGACGTTTAGCGAGCTGCCGGGTTGCGCAAATTCCCCGATAAACCATCTCGTCGTAATCGATCTCGCCAGCCAGGTACGACCACATCTGACGATAACCGACACAGCGAATGGAAGGCATATCCGTATGCAAATCACCTCGTGCAAACAGGGCCCGAGCCTCCGCTTCAAATCCTGACGCCAGCATCTGCTGAAAGCGTAGTTCGATGCGCTGATGCAGCAGTTCACGGGTCGCGGGGGCGATGGCGAACTGATACACATCGTAGGGTAACGCTTCGCCGGATGTTTTAGTCAGTTCCGTTAAAGTTTTACCCGAAATAAAAAAAACTTCCAGTGCTCGCGAAAGTCTCTGCGGATCATTCGGATGAATACGACTCCCGGCCACCGGGTCGATGTCGCACAGCTGACGATGCAGCGCCTCCCGCCCTTTTTCGTGCGCCATTTGTTCAATGCGCTGACGTGTTTCAGGATCGGCCGAGGGGAGCGGCGACAATCCTTCCAGTAACGCCTTGAAATAGAGCATGGTTCCGCCGACCAGCAGCGGAATGCGACCGTTCTGAACGATTTCCGCCATCGCCGCCAGCGCATCGCGGCGGAAATCGGCGGCGGAATAGGCTTCAGAAGGATCGCGGATATCCAGCAGGCGGTGCGGCGCCTGCGCCAGTTCTTCTGCCGAGGGCTTGGCCGTGCCGATATCCATCCCACGATAGATTAAGGCAGAGTCGACGCTGATAAGTTCCACCGGCAGCTGCTTTCTTAGCGCTATCGCCAGCGCGGTTTTGCCCGAGGCGGTCGGCCCCATCAAAAAAATAGCCTTTGGTCGGCCAGCCGGGTTTTGTTCACTCATGGGTTAATGCGGCAAGCGCGCTCTCAATATCCAGGGCCTGAATCAGGCCAGAAGGCGGCGATTTCAGCAGGTGCGGACAGAGCCGTTCCAGCTCCGCCAGCAGCGTAATCGCCTGCGAGTGATTCCAGTGAGGCGCGTCGGTATCGCAACGTCGCGCCAGCCATTGAGCCAGCTGAGAAGCGCCGCTCTCAGGCTGCTGGGCGAGATAGCCTAACAGCTCTGGAATCAAGATTTGTAAATTTTGCGTGCGCAGGGGTAAAGGCACCGCGCGCAGGGTAACGTGGTCGCCTTCCGGCTGCAGATCGATGCCCATCTCATTGAGCAGGTTCTGCCTCTCTGCAGCGATCTGACGCTCCGGCCGTGCGACCTTCATGCGTACCGGAATAAGCAGCGGCTGTGACTTCAGCCCGGTCTCGCCCGGCTGTAGCTGCGCATGCCGCACCCAGCGCGCGGCGACAGACAGCGATAGCAGCAGCAGCGCCTGCTCCTGTTCCAGCAGCGCATAGCGCTCCCGCACCACCGTTAACACGCGGCCAAAGCTTTGCGCATGCGAGGAAAGCGGCGTCTCAGCTGGCTGCGCGCGCGGGGTGACCGTCGGCGTGGCCGGTTCAGCCGGTACGCGCGGAGCTGCGGCTGGCGTTTTCAGCAGTTGTTGATAGACCGCGCCTTCGCGCTTGCTGTAGCTACTCTCTTTATTCTGCCAGCCCGGCTGCGCGGCTGGGGATGAGGCCGCTGCCGTGCCGCCCCCGTCGCTGCGGTGCGGCGCGGCGGGCTGGGAAAAGTGGTTGCCGCCCGCCGCCTGACGATTTTCCGGCTGCCAGCGCGGCGTTGGCTCTTCCGCCTGCATTAACGGCAGGGTCGGCGCGCTGCTCGCCTGCAGCACGCTCATCACGCCCTGAAAGATAAAATCGTGCACCAGCCGTGACTGATGGAAACGCACCTCATGCTTGGCGGGATGCACGTTGACATCCACCTGATGCGGATCAATTTCCAGGTAGAGCACATAGGCTGGCTGCTGGTCGGCCTGCAGCTGCGTCTGAAACGCCTGCCGTATCGCATGGTTGATCAGCTTGTCGCGCATCATGCGGCCGTTGACGTAGCAATACTGAATATCGATCAGCTGCCGCGATCCAGCCGGATCGGCGACCCAGCCGCGCAGCAGCAGATCGTCATGTCGCCAGTCGATGCGTAGCGCATGCTGCATAAAGGTCGTGCCGCAAATCGCGCCCAGCCGCCGTTCGCGCTGCGCCTCATCATTGACCGCGCGATATTGACGCATCAGCTTGCCGTTATGGCTGAGCGAGATAGAGATGTCAAAACGCGCCAGCGCGATGCGGCGAATCACCTCGTCGATATGGCCAAACTCAGTTTTCTCGGTGCGCATAAATTTGCGACGCGCGGGCGTGTTGTAGAAGAGATCGAGCACCTCCAGCGTGGTGCCACACGGATGCGCTGCGGGCTTAACCGTCACCGCCATCTCGCGGCCTTCGGCGTAGGCCTGCCAGGCCTCGCTCTGCGCTTCAGTGCGCGAAGTCAGGGTCAGCCGCGAGACTGAACTGATGCTGGCCAGCGCTTCGCCGCGAAAGCCCAGGCTCATAATCGCTTCCAGATCGTCGAGCGAGGCGATTTTGCTGGTGGCGTGGCGCGCCAGCGCCATCGCCAGCTCCTCTTTGCTGATGCCGCAGCCGTTATCGCGAATACGGATCAGTTTCGCGCCGCCTTTTTCAATGTCGATATCGATGCGCGTCGCGCCAGCGTCAAGGCTGTTTTCCACCAGCTCTTTGACCACCGAGGCTGGACGCTCGACGACTTCACCCGCCGCAATCTGGTTAGCCAGCTGCGGCGGTAAAATTTGAATGGGCATGGTGATTATCCTTGTAGAGCCTGGCCCGGCGCCTGGCCGGGCGGGCCGTCAGGAGGCGGGTATTTTCAGGGTTTGCCCCAACATCACATTTGAGGACTTCATATTGTTCGCCTGGATGATCGCCTGCGGGCTGACGCCGTAATGCGCGGCGATAGCCGTCAGCGAGTCGCCCCGCACCACTTTATGACGCGCCGGACCGCGCGAGGCCACCGTATTGCTGGCTGGCACTTTCAGGCGCTGTCCGACCCAGACCACATCGCGCTTCAGCCGGTTCATCTCGCGCAGCGTCCCCATGCTGACGCCATACTTCGCGGCGATGCCAGAGAGCGTTTCGCCGCGGGTGACAGTATGACGCTGCACCGCGCCGGTATACTGCGTGGTGCCGGTCGCCGGATTACTGGCGACGCTCACCGCCGGCGATGAGCCGACTGGGCGGTTTTCCTCCTTTGGGAGCGATTGTAGCGGGTGCGCCAGGAAATAATTGCGCAGGCCTTTGTAGATCGCCATCGCAATTTTATCCTGGTAAGCGCTACTGCCGAGCAGTCGCTCCTCCGAGGCATTACTGATGAAGCCGGTTTCCACCAACAGCGAGGGGATATCCGGCGAACGCAGCACGCCGAGGCTGGCGTGCTCCGGCAAACGCTTATGCAGCGGCGAAACGCCGCGCAGCTGCTGCAACACCTTCATCGCCACGTCATAACCGACGCGCTGCGAATGGCCAAACTGCAGATCCAGCACCGCCTGGCTCAGGTAGGGATCGGCCTGGCTGTTAGCCAGCAGGTCGCCTGCCCCGCCCAGCAGCTCGGACTGTTTCTCGCGCTGCTCCAGCCAGTTCGCCATTTCGCTGTTGGCGCGACGGTTCGACAGCACCCATACCGACGCCCCGGTGGCGCTGTGGCTCGGCGCCGAATCGGCGTGAATTGAAACCAACAGGTTGGCGTTCTCTTTGCGCGCCACTTCAGAACGGCCCATCACCGAAATAAAGTAGTCGCCGTCGCGCGTCAGCACGCCTTTAAACATCGGATCGTTGTTCAGCAGGACCTTCAGCTTGCGCGCGATGGCGATGGTGACGTTCTTTTCATGCAGCCCGTGCTGGCCGGTGGCGCCAGGATCCTGGCCGCCGTGGCCGGCGTCGATCGCTACAATCACCGTGTCGTTGCTGGTGGGCACCGCATTGCCTGGACGCGTGGTGGTGTTGCTATTGCTGACCGCCGTTACCTGGTTGCCGTTGAACGGGTTCGCGGCAGGTCGGCTCGGCGCCGTCCGTCCCGGCGTTGTCGTAGTCGCGGTTGAAACTGGCGCGGTACGGCTGGCGGGCTGCTTGCCCTGAATAGTGAACACCACGTTATAGCTGCTGCCGTTGCGCTGGGTCACCGCGCGGGTTTTGCCCGCCTGCGTCAGCTCGAACACCAGGCGAATGCTCTGCTTATCCTTTGGCGTGCTGGTGCGAATGCGCCTGACGATATTTTCGCCGCTGAAGTTAAGCGGCAGCCCCTGAATCACGCCGCTCTGACGAATATCCAGCACCACGCGATCCGGGTTGCGCAGCGGAAAGAAGCCGTAGACCGGCTGCCCGGCGAAGCTCAGGGTTACCGTCGCCTTGCTGTCGCCGTTTTCAACTTTGATATCGGAGAGGCTGGCCGCCAGCGCGGGCGCTGTCGCCAGACAGAGTATCAGCAGCAGTGCGCGTTTCATCCGTGCGATCATGCCTGCGCCACCTGCTCTGTCAGGCGTTCGCCCAGCGCGGAGTGCGCCTCAAGGCGCGCCTCGCGCGCGCTACCGACGTAGCTTAGCGTGAGTGCCAGATCGGGCGGCGGCAGGACGCCAGCCCCCTGCTGCGGCCACTCTACCAGGCAGATAGCCTCGCCGGTGAAGTAGTCACGGATCCCCATGAACTCCAGCTCTTCAGGATCGGCCAGGCGATAGAGATCGAAGTGGTAGAGCGCGCGCGCGTCAAGCTGGTAGGGCTCGACCAGCGTATAGGTCGGGCTTTTGACGTTGCCCTGATGGCCAAGCGCCTGCAAAAATCCACGGCTGAAGGTCGTTTTACCCGCGCCCAGATCGCCATAGAGATAGATTACCGCCGCGCCGGTACAGGCGCGGGCCAGCTTAGCGCCCAGATCGAGCGTTGCCGCCTCATCGGGCAAGGAAATAACACAGGTCTTCATGCTTTATTATTGGGTCATCTCTGGATTAACAAACTGCCAAAGCAGCTCGAATAAATCTGTTGCCAACATGCCGCGCGTTCCGCGCCGCGCCGCCACTACGTCCGCCGTCGCGCCGTGCGCGACGCAGCCTGCGCAGGCCGCGTCGAACAGCGCCAGCTGCTGCCCCATCATTGAGGCGATAATACCACTTAATACATCGCCCATGCCGCCGGAGGCCATGCCCGCATTGCCGACGTCAGCGAAGGCCATGTCGCCCTCCTCGCTGGCGATAAGGGTGCCAGCGCCTTTCAACACCGCGACTCCGCCATAGCGCGCCGCGAGTTTCTGCGCGGCGAGCAGGCGATCGCTCTCGACTTCGCTGGTCTTAATGCCCAGCAGTCGCGCCGCTTCGCCAGGGTGCGGCGTAATGATGCGATTCTGACGTTTCTCTGCATTGATTGCCAGCAGGTTAAGCGCATCAGCGTCCCAAAGCATCGGCTTTTCACTGGCAGCGACCGCTTTCAGCGCATTCTGTCCCCACTCCCGCTGTCCCAGGCCCGGCCCGATGGCGATCACGTCCGCCCACGCCAGCCCGCTTTGCAGGCTGGCGTCGGTCAGCTCATCCACCATGATCTCCGGACGCGCCGTGAGTATCGGCGCAATATTATCGCGATGCGTCAGGACACGCACCAGGCCCGAGCCAGCGCGCAGCGCCGCTTCGGCGGTCATGCGAATCGCGCCGGCGGTGCCGGTGTCGCCGCCCACCACCAACAGGCGGCCGTGGTTGCCTTTGTGCGAGGTAGGCTTGCGCGGCTTCAGCCAGTGCGAAAGCGAGGTGGCGTCGTAGCGCGCCATCGGCGCGTTTTCACCGGCGAGAAAAGCGCTCAGGCCGAGATCGGCGTAGCGCAGCTCGCCGATAAGGTCGCGCGCCTGGCCGGTGATCTGGCCGGGCTTCAGCGCAATAACGCTCAGCGTCTGCGTCGCAACGATCGCCTCGCCCGGCGCACAGCCGGTCGCCGCCGACAGCCCCGACGGCATATCGATCGCCAGCACCGGCGCGGTATGGGCGTTCGCCTGTTTAATCAGGCTCAGGTAAGGTTCTGCTGGCGCACGATTGATGCCGGTGCCCAGCAGCGCGTCGACAATAAGATCGACCTGCTCCGGCCAGGGAGCGTCAGCGGCATGGATCTCGCCGCCCGCGTCCAGCCAGGCCTCGCGCGCGCGCTGCGCCTCATCGGGCAGCGGCTTATCGCTGTCGCACGCCAGCAGCGTGACCGCATAGCCCGCCGCCTGCGCCAGCCGTGCCGTGACATAGCCGTCGCCGCCGTTATTGCCATGCCCGCAGAGAATCAGCCAGCTGCGCGCCTGCGGCCACTGCGCGCGCGCCAGCTCGAACGCCGCCTGCCCGGCGCGCTGCATCAGCTCATAAAGCGTAATGCCCAGCGCGTCGGCGCCGTCGCGCTCCAGCTGGTGCAGAGCCTGCGCAGGCCAGACGGAATATGGTAAACTGCGGCCGTTCGCTTTCGATTCCTGGTTACTCATGTCATACCCTCTCGATCTTCATCAGCTTGCTCAACAGATTAAACAGTGGGGCAAGGATCTCGGCTTTCAGCAGGTCGGCATCACCGACACCGATCTCAGCGCGGAAGAGCCGCGTCTGCAGGCGTGGCTGGACAAACAGTATCACGGCGAAATGGAGTGGATGGCGCGCCACGGCATGATGCGCGCGCGTCCGCATGAACTGCTGCCCGGCACGCTGCGCGTTATCAGCGTACGCATGAACTACCTTCCGGCCAAAGCCGCCTTTGCCAGTACGCTGAAAAACCCGCAGCTCGGCTATGTCAGCCGCTACGCTCTGGGACGCGATTACCACAAAGTATTGCGCAATCGCCTGAAAAAGCTCGGAGAAATGATTCAGGAAAAGTGCGGCGAGCTCAATTTCCGTCCCTTCGTCGACTCGGCGCCGCTGCTGGAACGACCGCTGGCGGCCAAGGCAGGTCTTGGCTGGACGGGCAAACACTCGCTGATCCTGAACCGCGAGGCGGGCTCATGGTTTTTCCTCGGCGAGCTGCTGATCGATCTGCCGCTGCCGATCGACGCGCCGCAGGAAGAACAGTGCGGCCGCTGCGTCGCCTGCATGACCATATGTCCGACTAACGCCATCGTCGAACCCTATGTGGTGGATGCGCGCCGCTGCATCTCCTACCTCACTATTGAGCTTGAGGGCGCCATTCCGGAAACGCTGCGCCCGCTGATGGGCAACCGGATTTACGGCTGCGACGACTGTCAGCTGATCTGCCCCTGGAATCGCTATGGGCAACTCAGCGATGAAACGGATTTCTCGCCGCGCGCCGCGCTGCATGCCCCGGAGCTCATGACGCTGTTCCAGTGGGATGAGAAAACCTTTTTACGCGTAACGGAAGGCTCGGCGATACGCCGTATTGGTCATCTGCGCTGGCTGCGCAATATTGCCGTGGCGCTGGGCAATGCGCCCTGGCGCGCTGAGATTGCAGGCGTGCTGGAGAAGCGGTTGGGCGAAAATGCCCTGCTTGATGAACATATTGAATGGGCGCTGCTTCAGCAGCAGGAAAAACGTCAGGCGCTGGCGATTGACGTCCAGCCCGCGCAGCAAAAACGGCTGGTACGCGCTATCGAGAAGGGTTTGCCGCGTGACGCATGATTAACCAGCAGCCATTGCCAGCTATTTTTCCACAAGCTGTGCATAAAAATAAAAAGCTGTTGTCATTCAACTGACACAGGGCGCGCCAGAGCAGCCTTTAACAAAATGAAATATTTTCACCACCTGCTAAATCAATCAGTTAAACGCGAAATGTGTACAAATAAGAATGTGCATAGCCTGTGTAGCCACAGCGAAAGTTGTGGATAACTCTGTTTAAAATAGTTTTACAGATCGCCCTGAGCAGCGGCAAAACACGGCTCGTGCGTTGTGGATAACCTGATAAGCGCAGCGCCACGTGGCAATCGCCAACGGCGTAACTAAGCGTATGATTTTTAGTGATGTAAAATCTGGAGCGGGAAACGAGACTCGAACTCGCGACCCCGACCTTGGCAAGGTCGTGCTCTACCAACTGAGCTATTCCCGCACTGGAAGGTACTGCTAAACAAATTTTGGAGCGGGAAACGAGACTCGAACTCGCGACCCCGACCTTGGCAAGGTCGTGCTCTACCAACTGAGCTATTCCCGCTTAGGAAAGGTACTGCTAATCAAATTTTGGAGCGGGAAACGAGACTCGAACTCGCGACCCCGACCTTGGCAAGGTCGTGCTCTACCAACTGAGCTAT
>NZ_JBPFDE010000007.1:0-234561 GCF_051025595.1 Pantoea phyllosphaerae | reverse complement strand
CAGTGGGGCACGGGCGGCAGTTATTCGATGGCGATGACCGCGGTGGCGGGCGCGCTGGGCGGGCTGAGCGCCAGCAATCTGGGCGCGGCAGCGGGCGGGGCGATGGCGCCGTACCTCGCTAACGCCATCAAAAAGGCCACGACAAGCTATGACGCTCAGGGTAATCCGCACACCGACGTGGTGGCGAACACCATGGCGCACGCGGTCGCGGGCGCGGTGCTGGCGCAGATAGCGGGCGGCAGCGCGGCGGCAGGCGCAGCGGGTGCGGCAGGCGGAGAGCTGGCGGCGAAAGCCATCGTGGCGGTGATGTATCCGGGCACGGACATCCGCGACCTGACGGAGAGCCAGAAGCAGACGGTCAGCGCGCTGAGCCAGATGGCGGCCGGGCTGGCGGGCGGGATAGCCTCGGATTCGGCGCCAGGAGGCGGGACCGGCGCGGGGGCCGGGAAGAATGCGGTTGAGAATAACTTCCTGAGCGTGACTCAGCTTGATAACTTCGCGCAGAAAGCCAGGACGTGTGAGGGTGCAGCCTGTCAGCAAGTGATTCATGACATGGTAGATACCAACCTGAAACAGCAGAAGGAAATGCTGGAGTTCTGTAGCAGCCAACCTGATAAATGTGCGAATAAGTATGGTTATCTGGTTGAGCAATGGGATGTGTTCGATCAGACCATAAAAAGAATGGATGCAGATGGCACTTTACCTAATGAATTTAAAAACTACCTTTCGGCTGTTTATGCCTCTGGCATGGAGACAGAAGGAACGATCGCTAGTTTAGGATGGCAGAAAAGATTTGAAGCACTTGGTATAGATAAAAATACAGCGGCAGCTATGGCTGCTACACTGCCTTTGCTGATAAATGCTAAGGGTGTCAAAAACGGTAAAGGAATTACTCAGCAAACGCCAATGTTGGGGCAAAACGGCGTAAAGACTTCAAGTAAAACCATATGGAAAGGTATTGGAAAAGAACGTATAGATGTTGAAAATCCAAACCCTGGGCAAAGACCTGGTCAGGTACATTACCAAGATAACAAAAATAATAAATATTATTATGATCCTAATAATAATAGTTTTTATAGCTTTGATGCAGCAAAGAATAGGATTCCTGCCCCGTCCTCAGTGAATAAACTATTGGATGACTCTAAGTTTAAGCAAGCCATAGATAAAGGCATCAAACAATATTTAGGTGAGAAATGATTATCTTTAATAAAGAGTTTAAATCGAAATTTCTAAAGGAAAAGACATGTACAGGCTCTATCCCCTTTAATCTTTTATCTTTGATTAAAAATGGTTTTGTTGAGCATTCTAATCAATGTGTATTTTTTTTGGAAAAACAACCAATTGATTCTAAAGAGAATGATGCTAATTTTTTTGATAAGACCGACCAAGAGATCTTTTACAACTCACTGAGAATTAGTGATTATGTAGAAAAAAATATCGCATCTGTTGCAATTAGTGTTACTGAGATGATTATTAGTGTGCTGCGTGAAAGGTTTCCTGAAAAAAAATTCGAAGTAATAGCATCGTTCGACGATTTCGAAGGAGAAGTGGACGCTGTGATAAAACTTCATGAAGTAAGAGATGAAGAGGTTCCATATATTGATGTAAAAAATATTGATAATTATCAGCAGCCTATTCTTATCTGTAGAACAAGTTGAATAGTAAGCACCCCGCATGTATTGAAAAAAGCGGTAATGACGGCCCGTGAGTGCTGTTAAAACGCGCAATAGGCTGAAGCGGGGAAAGCGGAATGAAGCGGAATGAAGCGGATAAGCAAAACTTTGGCATGATTACGGTGCGCGGGGATGTTCACTGGGAGGCAGTGTGCACTGGGAAAAAAACGCTTCGGACCAATAAATTCCAGCTCTGCAAACGCCTTAGCCAAACATTGGGGCACCAGTGTTCAAAGGTGCAACTGATGCTGATGTTATGAACTACTTTAAACAGCTTGCTGGTTCAGAAAAAATTCCAGAGGCTAAGGTTGTTCCGGGTAAAGGAGAGGTTTATTCCTTCAAAGTGACAGAGGGGCCTAATGCGGGTAGTACTATAACATTAAGAAACTTCTCAACATCAGCGAAACAAACTGGTGCAAAATGGACAATCGATTTAATGACTCCATCAATAAATAACGGCCGCCGGGTGGAGGTTAAATTCAAATGAAAGATATCAATGAAATATGCGAGAGCGTCAATAAAAGTGCCTATGGCTTATCGATAGGCGCAATATGGCAACATATAAGTGTTGAGTGCGCTGATTGCCCTGATAACTATTTATACAGAAAAGATGTTTTTTTCTATTTTCTAAGGAGCTTATTAGAATGTGGAAAAATAAAACTTGCAGCGAACGGAAGCTTTTTATCCGGCCCTTTCGAAAAACAAATAGGGAAATTGCAAGCAGCTTGGCCTACATATCCATCTAATGATGAAGATGATGATTTAGATGAATATGGCATGTGGTTTTTAGTCAAATCTCCAGTTGGAGTCGTCTGGTTAACACCAGATGGAAAAGAAATATGGACCTAAAAATCTTCCGGCCTCTGAGCCTAATGCTGGTCAGTTAAGCTTTTGAGAACCCCGCAGCGGATAACGCTGCGGTTTCTTTTTTACCGTCCGCGGATAGTGCCTCTGCCCCTGGCAAGGGAACACGAGGCTTTCCGCCATCGACAGATTTCATTCATCACCTGCGGTATTCGACCTGGTTCAACCCGAGGCAGCAGACTCTGCTGGCCGGTCAGATACAACGCCGTCTGCTTATGACGCCCAGAGTAACCCGCACACCGACGTGGTGGCGAACACCATGGCGCACGCGGTCGCGGGCGCGGTGCTGGCGCAGATAGCGGGCGGGAGCGCGGCGGCAGGCGCAGCGGGGGCGGCAGGCGGAGAGCTGGCGGCGAAAGCCATCGTGAAGGTGATGTATCCGGGCACGGACATCCGCGACCTGACGGAGAGCCAGAAGCAGACGGTGAGCGCGCTGAGCCAGATGGCGGCCGGGCTGGCGGGCGGGATAGCGTCGGATTCGGCGCCAGGAGGCGGGACCGGGGCGGGGGCCGGGAAGAATGCGGTTGAGAATAACTCCTTAGGAGATATAGCGCAGGCGCAGGCTGAGGGCAAAACGCTTGAGCAGAAAGCCGGTGAGCAGGTTAAAGCAGAAAACGAGCGTTACAGGAAGGCAAACTGCGGCGGCATGAGCGCCGAAGCCTGCTCGGTGAAAATGTACACGGAGCGGCGTGAAGCGCTGAAAGATACGGCATCACTGGGCGCTGACTTTTTGCCGGTCGTAGGAACCCTGAAAAGTGCAGCGGAGGCACAGAGCGCGCTGGATTATCTGATGGCCGCCGCATCCCTTATACCGGGGGAACGTGTTGCGTCAGGGGTTCTGAAGACGGCGGAGAAAGCACTAGCTAAGGGAGATGTGGCGGAAGCATCGAAGCTGATTAATAAAGCTAGCGAAGAAATTCAGGCAGTTAAGCCGCTAGATGTTGGTTCATATAAAGAACTTAAAGATCGTTCTGTAGTTGGCGATGGGCTGGAGCACGATCATATACCATCATTTGCTGCTATTCGTCAGGCAAAAGAAAATGAGCTAGGGAGAAAGTTAACTCCAGCAGAAGAAAAAATCTATATAACAATGCAACAGCTATTGAAGTACCTAAAGATGTACATCAGGCTAGCACTACTTATGGTGGTAAAAATACGGCATCTCAGGTAAAACAAGATGCGATAAATCTTTGCGGTGCAGAATGTCGTGATACAGATGCATTGAGAAGAAATATGCTAGACCGGGGATATGATCCTAAGCTTGTTGATGATGCAATAATACAACTCAAGGAAAAAAATTCTCAAATGGGAGTGACAAAGTAATGCTGATGTGGAATGAGTTTATTAAGTTGCTAGGTTGCTCAGAATTTGACAGTAAATTTGTCATCATTGCTAATGCTTTTAATGAGTTACCTAGGGTTGAGGAAAGTGTTTTAGGTGACAGGAAATACTACTCTTTTTTAAATTCAGGCGTTTTGTTTTTATTGGAAAACGAAGTTGTAGATCAGATTGTTTTTTATGTAAAAAGGGATGAGGGATTTTCTCAGTATAAGGGAGAGCTGCCAGTATCAATTGACAGTTCGGAGTGTGAGGCTATTGAAATATTAGGCAGCCCTTTGGGTTCAGGTGGCGGAAAAAAAGATTCACTTATTGGTTATATTGACCGCTGGATAAAGTATGTAAAAGATGAATATGCTCTTCATTTACAATTTGATCAGAATGATAGGTTAGCCAGAGTTACTCTTATGAGATAAATATAAAATCCTGCTACTATCCGGTGGGATTGTTTTCTGTTACTTAGTCACAGATCGAATGCTCAAATGCCTGAGCTCAACAGCCATGATAATTGGGGCATTCGTTCCAAATCTTGCCCCTTACAGCCAGTTTTCCTAAAGGTTTAGGCTGTGTCCGTCGATTAAACTGCCCCCTTTCCGCTACTATCCAGTTTTTTGATATCCGCCGTTTTAAAGATAGTGTAAATCCCACTAAACCCCCCCCTCCAAATTCACTATCGGCTACATCTACCAACAGCTGTTCGGCCTGGAGACGTACTGTAAAAGCTTTTGCGCGCTGCTGCAGTTTATGAAGGAGCGGCAGAAGTGCAAGTAGTCAAAAGTGATGCTTAAAGTTAGACCTACTACTATTATCGCTTTATGCCGTGGGGTGGCGGGAGAAGATTACACCGTGTAGTTATGAGGACGATACTATAATTTTTGATTAAGTCCAACCCTGTCATTGCAACCTGCTATATATGTCTGTGGGTTATCTCAGAACCCCTGATAACCCGCTATTATCTTCATCTGCTAATCGGTTATGAAAAACCGTCTGTTGCAGATAATTATTCCCTACCGCAACGCATACCACTCTTTATGCTTCAGCGGATTCATCGCCGCGCCAATAATATCGGAAACCACGTTCACCAGAATCACCAGGCCGCCAACCACCATCACGCCTGCGGAAATCGCCGCATAATCTTGCTGACGAATCGCATTAATGAGCCACCGGCCCAGGCCAGGCCAGTTGAACACCATCTCGGTAATCATCGCCAGCGTCAGCATGGTGGAAAACTGCAGGCCCAGACGCGGGATCACCGGCGGCAGCGCATTATGCAGCACGTGGCGGCGGATTACGGTAAAGCGCGACAGGCCGCGTGTGGCGGCTGCCTTCACGTAGTTCTTATCCATCACCTCACTGGTGCTGGCGCGCAGCAGTCGGATCACTTCGGTAGCGGGCGCGACCGCCAGCACAATCACCGGCAGAAGCATATGCGTCATTACGCTGACCAGCATCTCATGACGCCACGGCGACGGGCTCAGCCAGGCGTCGACCAGCGCAAGACCGGTAATATTTTGCACCGGATAGAGCAGGTCAAAACGGCCGGACACCGGCAGCCAGCCGAGCGTCAGTGAGAAAAACAGCGTAAACAGCAGCGCCAGCCAGAATAACGGCATCGAAAAGCCGAGCAGCGCCAGCGCGCTAATCACCTTATCCTGCCACTTATTACGCATCACCCCGGCACAAATACCCAGCGGGATCCCGGTCAGCAGCGCCAGCACAAACGCCAGCACGCACAGCTCCAGCGTGGCGGGGAACACCTCACGCAGCTGCAGGCCGATCTCCTGACCATTAGTGCTGGAGACGCCAAAATCAAACTGCAGCATGCCGCTGAACCAGAACCACCACGCATCAAACAGCGAAGCGCCTTCCAGCGGCGCGTTGGGCGTGAAGTAGCTCAGGCTAAAGCCCACCAGCGACAGCAGAAACAGGGTAATCACCAGCAATAACAGGCGACGCAACATATAGATGATCACTTACGGCTCCTCGCGCTCATCACGGTAGACGCCGGCAAAAGAGGTATTGCCGAACGGACTTAACACCAGACCTTTTATATCGTGTCGGTAGGCCTGCAACCGCAGCGAAGAGGCGAGCGGCAGCACCGGCAGATCGCGCGCCAGCATCTGCTGTGCCAGGTGATAGTTCTCAATGCGGCCCGCCAGCTGCTGCGACAGCAGCGCCTTCTGCAGCGCTTCATCAAAGCCGGGCGAGCACCAGTGCGCATAGTTGGTCTGCGAGCGAATCGCCGCGCAGCTCAGCAGCGGGCGGAAAAAACTGTCGGGATCGTTGCTGTCGGTTGCCCAGCCGGTGAGGGTGAGATCGTGATTCATCGCCATCAGCTGCGCTTCCTGAAAGCGGCCCTCTACCGGCGCGATGCTCACCTTAACGCCAACCTGCGCCAGATCGGCCTGCAGCAGCTCCGCCGTTTTCAGCGGGCTAGGGTTCCATGCCTGCGAGGCGGACGGCACCACCAGACGCAGATGGAGATCGGTAATGCCCAGCGCCTCCAGCTTGGCGCGCGCTTTTTTCGGGTCATACTCGGTGACGCGCGCTTCGCTATCGTAAGCCCAGGAGGCGCGCGGCAGCACCGAGGCGGCGGTTTCCGCCGTGCCGTAGTAGATCGACTCCATCAGTCGTTCGTTGTTAATCGCCAGCGCCAGCGCGTGGCGCACTTCCGGGCGGTCCAGCGGCGCTTTGCGGGTGTTGAACGCCAGATAGGCGATGTTCATACCGGGGCGCAGCGTCATGCGCAGGCGGGGATCGTCGCGCAGGATAGAGATCTGACTGGCGGCGGGATAGGCGAGTACGTCGCATTCGCCCGTCAGCAGCTTAGAGAGACGGCCCGTACCGCCTGCGCCCATATCGATCACCGCCTGCTGCAGGCGCGGCACGCCTTTCCAGTAGGCGGGATTGCGCGCCAGCCGAATATACTGTCCGGCGCGATATTCGCTGAGCTGGTAAGGGCCAGTCCCCACCGGCTGGCGATCGAGCTCTTCCTGGCGGCCGCTGCGGGTGAGCTGGTCGGCATATTCCGCCGACAGCACCGGCGCGTAGTGGGTGGCCAGATGCCAGAGAAACGAGGCGTCCGGGCTGTTGAGTCGGATCTCCACCGTATGACCGTCGAGCTTTTTAACGCTCTGCACCGAATCGGCGAACTGCAGGCTATCGAAGTAGGGATAGCTGCCGCCATTAACGTTGTGCCACGGATGGTTGCGATCGAACATGCGGGCAAAGCTGAATACCACGTCGTCAGCGTTCATTGCGCGCGTCGGCGTAAACCAGGAGGTGTGCTGAAAAGAAACGTTGCTGCGCAGATGGAAGCGGTAGGTCGCGCCGTTATCGCGCACTTCCCAGGAGGAGGCCAGGTCGGGCACCAGACGATAGGTGTAGGGATCGACATCCAGCAAGCGATCGTAAAGCTGCGCGGCGAGAGTATCGACAGCAAGGCCGCTGCTCGCCATCTGCGGATTAAAGCTATTCAGCGTGCCGTTGACGCAGTAGACGAAGCCGCTGTGGCGAATATCGCGATTCTCTGCCGACCAGGCAGACGCGCTGAACAGGCTGAGAACAAGCATCAGCGACGAGGTTAGTTTTGACATAGAACTCAACGGTGTTCGGGCAATAGGCTGAGTGTATCGCAAAGGCGGCGATGACCCAAAATATGGTGGCATGGCTGAGGGGAATTTCGCCAGGGAGCAGGCGATAGGCCCACCCTTACTGTGGTAATGAGAAAAATTCTCAATTAGATCTTTACAAGTGAGAACAAGAATGATTATTATTTCATTGCGCTTCAGCGGTGGCTCTACCGGTGAAGAGCACGACATTGCTCACATTGCTTCCAGTATTGTTGCCCGCGCAAGCGGGCTTTTTTTTGCGCGTCATATTCTGTCTCTCTGAACCTGTGTCGCTGCGCTACGCAGTCTCTCCCGAGATTAGCGCTATCGCCCTTCGAAAGGCCAATAGCAAGCAGGGGAGGTTACTCGGGCAGAGCAGGTGAAGCGTGCAGCAGTTTAACCCGCTTTTGGCAGAATATTCTTCGCGTTGTCATTGCATTAAGGCACAGAGGATAAGATAGAGATCTGTTCAATCTGTTCTGACTGTAGCGGTTTCTCATGGGTAAAAGGGATAAAAACAGCCTTTATAACGAATTTTTGATTTTGCTAGCCATCCTGTTTGCGGGCTATATCGGTCTGGTAACAATTTTAACTTTTATCACCCGTTTTCAGTTCTTTATTCATATAGCCGCGCAAAGGTTCTCTTCTTTTTTTAGTTAACCGCAGGCTTTAAATATCCAGCGGTAGGCCAGGTGTAGAAAATGTCTCAGGATTTCGAAAAAACCGTTCACTTCCTGGTCCACCAGGCACTGGCCAGTTTCAAGTGCATTGTTTACGCTATCTCTGTGATGAATAATTAATATAAAGCCTGTTATCATCACAAATACCGCCATTGCCACCAGCCCGAAGCCGCGAAGAGCAGGCGAGCCGGATACCCTGAATCTTGTGGTTTTTTTCATAAAATTGATCATAAGTATAAGTTGAGCCCTAAAAATGCGCGCTACAGGCATTGACGGTAAAGAGTATGGCACTCATCAGGGCCTTTAGTTTGCGCTTCGCTTAACCGATTTCCGGGATAAAAAATGGGAGGCGATGCACCGCAGGCGTTTTAGTCATATCCAGGTGCAGAAAAAATTCTTGATGCAGCATCAGACCCGCTTTTCTAAAAGTGAGCTATTTGACAACGTCGTAGTGAAAGAATAACAGACAGGCCATTCCCCCTGTTTCTTCCAGCTGATTCGCGCCACCGGCAGTGAGATACACCCACCTGTCAGGATACGCTTGTTTCTCAACATGGCACCCCCTTGTTCGACATCTCCCTCCTCTCTTGCGGCGCATCTGAAAGCAGAGTCCGCCCCCTTCAATGCTGGCTGGCGAATGATGCCGACGTCAGTACATCTGCCTGGGTGCGACAGAAGGCTACAGGCGGGAGCCTTAACGAATATTCAACTGGAAAATAATCAGCAATTTTAGATATTCTCATATGAGAACGATATTTTCTTTTGTGAATGCTTTCTGTATGAATAGTAAATTTAAACCGGTGAGAATATAACGCTTTTCAATCACTATCGTTAATAAAGTGCACCGACAATCTTTTCATTCTTGCACGTTGTTTTTTTAATGCTTTAGTGGCTTTTCCGGCGAGGGGTTCTGTTGCATTTAATTATCATGCCGCTCGATTTGCGCCTTCAAACACTCCATTTTTGATGGCTCGAACAGGCTGTGTTATTTATGTTCGGTTTAACTGTTTGCAATTACTATCCCGGGCGGCAGGATGTCTCTGCTTATTTATTGATGGGCAAATCGCGCATCGCTTTTATATTGCCTGCGCTTTCTGTTTTAGCCTTATTTATCCCATAAACGCCGCCTTACTTTTCCTGAGGGCAGGTAAGAACCGTTTCATTCGTCAAAAACGAGGTAAAAGCATGTCGTTCCATTACAGCTTCAGAAAAACCGCGCTGGCCGCTCTTACTGGCGCCTGCGCCTGCCTGAGTCTGCCAGCCCTGGCTGGCGGCGGCATCTCCATTCAGGGCACCAGGATCGTTTACCCGCAGGATGCAAAACAGGCGAGCCTGTCGGTAAGCAATTCTTCCGCGACTGACTCCTTTCTGGTGCAGTCCTGGGTGGAAGACGCGGCCGGGCATAAGACCGCGGATTTTGTCGTCACGCCGCCGCTCTACCTGAGCGGCCCGAAAAATGAAAATACCCTGCGGCTTATCCGCACGGGCGGGGGGCTGCCGACCGACCGGGAAACGCTCTACTACTTCACGGCCAAGGCCATTCCGTCAATCGACGACAGTCACTCCTCAAGCAACAGCGCCGTGCTGCATATCGCCACCGCCAACCGGATAAAGATGTTTGTCCGGCCGGCCGGGCTGAAGCCCGCGCCGGATCAGGCGCCGGCCCAGCTGGCATTTCATCAGCAGGGCGGTGAGCTGGCCATCAGCAATCCCACGCCGTACTACCTCACCCTGACGGGGATGAGCTCAGGCGGCAAGGCGCTGAAGGACGTGATGGTTCCGCCAATGGGTAGCGCATCCGATCCGCTTCCGGCGGGACACGGCGGCACGGTTTCCTACCGGACCATCAACGACTATGGCGCAACCACCCCAGCTCTTACCGCGGCCATCCGTTAGCGCCGTCAGAAGCTGCCTTCGTCGCTGTGTCGGGTTTTTATTGTGGGTGGGATTGCGCCAGATGTTCTTCAGGTTACGACCATTATTCACTCTGATAGGGCTCTCCCTGTCCAGCCACGCGCTGGCCGGGCTGCACTTTGATCCGGCCATGCTGTCGGATGACCCGCACGCCGTGGCGGACCTCTCGCGCTTTGAGAGCGGTCACGCCCAGGCGCCGGGCAGTTATCCGGTGGATATCTACCTGAACGGGACCTTTCTGCGCGCCGCTACCGTGCGGTTCGACGCCCTGGCGGGCGACGGCCAGCGGGAAGATATTCATGACAGCACTGGCCTGGCCGCCTGCCTGACTCGCCGCGACCTGACGAATATGGGCGTGAACGTAGCGGCCTTTCCCGGGCTGGCCTCCGCGCCTGACGACCAGTGTGTATCGCCGGGCAAGGTCATTCCACAAGCCTTCACGGCCTTTGACTTTCAAAAAATGCGTCTCGACGTCAGCATTCCCCAGGCGGCCTTGCTCAGTCACCCACACGGCTGGATAGCGCCTGAACGGTGGGACAACGGCATTAACGCTGCGCTGCTGAGCTACCAGTTTAGCGGCAGCGACAACCGGGGAAGCTACGGCGACAGCCGCAGCAGCTACCTCAATCTGACCAGCGGTCTGAACCTGGGAGCGTGGCGACTGCGCGACAACAGCACCTGGAGCGATAACCAGAGCCGCTACGGCGACCAGCGCCGCTGGCAGCATATCCGCACCTACCTGCAGCGGGCGATAGTTCCCTGGCGAAGCGAATTCACCGCCGGGGACGACTACACCAGCGGAGAGATGTTTGATTCCGTTTCACTGCGGGGCGTGCGGCTCACTACCGACGACGACATGTACCCAGACACGCAGCGCGGCTACGCGCCCGTTATCCGGGGGATCGCAAACAGCAATGCGCAGGTCAGCGTGCGTCAGAACGGCAACGAGATCTACCGCACCTTTGTGGCGCCCGGCGCCTTCGTTATCCGTGACCTTTACCCGGTGTCGTCAGGGGGCGATCTGGACGTCACCGTCACGGAGGCGGACGGCACGAAGCGCACCTTTACCGTGCCCTATTCGTCACTGCCGGTTCTGCAGCGCCAGGGGCACGTCCGCTATGACCTGGCCGCAGGCCGCTTTCGCGGCGGCAGCGATCGCTACGACACCCCGTCCTTTGCTCAGGGCTCCGTACTCTGGGGACTGCCTCACAACATCACGCTTTACGGTGGCGCCCAGCTGGCAAATAACTATCGCGCGCTTGCGGCGGGAATCGGATTCAGCATGGGCGAGTGGGGCGCGGCCTCAGCCGACGTGACCCAGGCCGACAGCACGCTTGCGGACGGGTCGCGGCATCAGGGGCAGTCTTTGCGGTTTATGTACGGCCGCTCGCTGGTCTCCACCGGCACCACCGTGACGCTGGCCGGCTACCGCTATTCCACACAGGGCTTTCACACCCTGGCTGAAACCGCCCTGAAGAGCATGTCGGGCTGGCTGCACGACGACGATGAGGTTGACGCTGCGGGCCGGCCGGTAAAGCGCAACTGGGCAGATCACTACAGCCTGTATAACAACCGGCGCGAGCGCATTCAGATCAGCCTCTCCCAGCGGCTGGGTAAGCTCGGTTCGCTCTATGTGACGGGCACACATGAGACCTACTGGCAGGAGAGTGAAAAGAGCGACACGGTGCAGGCTGGCTTCAGCAGCACGCTGGGGCCGGTCAGCTATAGCCTCTCCTGGGGCTACAGCCACGTCAGCGGTCAGCCCGGGGCCGACCGGACCCTGTGGCTCACCGCCTCGCTGCCGCTGGACGCGCTGCTGTCACATGAGGGCATCGCGTCGCACAACCATCAGCTGATGGCGACCTACAGCGCCGGGCAGAGCGCGGATGGACACCTTACCCATCAGGCCGGGCTCAGCGGAACGGCGCTGGAGGACGACAACCTTAACTGGAGCGTCACGCAGGCCTACGGGCAGGGCGCTGGCACCAGCGGGGATGTCAGCCTGGGCTATCAGGGTGGCGCAGGCAGCGCTTCGCTTGGGTACGGCTACAGCCACGACTACCGGCAGGTGCGCTACGGGCTGTCGGGCGGCGCGCTGTTGCACAGCGGTGGTCTGACGCTGAGTCAGCCGCTGGGCGAGACCAGCGTGCTGATTGCCGCCCCAGGCGCCGCAGAGGTGCCGGTGGAGAACGGCACCGGTATCCATACCGACTGGCGCGGCTACACGGTGGTGCCCTATGCCGGGCCCTATCGCGAAAACCGGGTAGCGCTGGACGTCAGTCGGCTGGACGACCACACCGATATCGACAACGCCGTTACCCACGTGGTGCCGACGCGCGGGGCGGTGGTTCGGGCAGAGTTCACCGCCCACACAGGCATTCACGCGCTGATGACGCTGCTGCATAACGGTGCGCCGCTGCCCTTCGGCACGCCAGTGAGCGCGGAGGGCGGCGGCAGCGGACTGGTCGGTGACGGCGGTCAGGTGTGGCTGACCGGCCTGCCGCTGAAGGGCATCCTGAAGGCGAAGTGGGGAGAGGACGCCGACCAGCACTGCACGGTGCGCTACAGCCTGCCGGTGAAAGTGCTCCGGGATCCGGTGGTTCAGGTGCAGGCGGTTTGCCGCTAAAGGTCGGCGCGACGCCAGCGCCGGCGACCGATTTTACCCGCGGCGGATGCCGCATGTGTTCATCATCCATAAACAACAGAGATAAGGAAAACGGTATGTCTTTCAACCTGAAAAAAAACGGTTCTGCCTGCGCCGTCGCGGCCGCGCTGCTGGCGGCGTCATGGGGGGCGCATGCCGGGAGCGGCGGCGGAAGTACGGCCACAACGAACCCGGCTCAGGCGGATGTGAAGTTCAAGGCGACGGTGACGGCGCAGACCTGTACCCCCTCGTGGAAAGCCACTGACGCCGTCACGGTGGACTTCAAAAACGTATCCGTTGCTGCCCTGAAGGGCACGGGCAGCGTCGGCTCGTCTCTGCCGTTCTCCCTCAGCCTGACGGAGTGCGCTGGCGTTCAGGGCGTCACCGTTCAGGCGGGCGGCACGGCGGACGCCAGCTACGCGCAGGCTTTTGCCAACACGAGTACGGAAAGCGGCGCCGCCACGGGCGTCGGCTTCGTGCTGCTGGGCGGAGACAAGCAGACGGTAATGACGCCGAATGACGCTACCACCGCAGTCGAATATGCCATGCCGATCGTCACTCCGGCCGGCGACAGCACCCCGGCTGTTTACGATACGAAGCTGACGATGCCATTCATGGCCGAGTTTGTGGCGACCGCCGATACGGTTGGTCAGGGACCGGCCAGCGGCGAAGCCACGCTCTACATGACCTACGAGTAAATCGAACCGGAACGGTAAGGCATCGGCGGCAGAGCGCCGCCGGTGTTTCGGCCGGAAAAGATAAGGAGGAGGGCCATCTGTGTTTAAACGAAACAAGGTAAAGGCGGTGTGTGTGCTTTCACCTCTGCTGACTCTTTTGTGGGCGACAGGGGCACAGGCCGGCGCCACGGCCAGTATTACCATCACCGCTACCATCGTTAACCGCACCTGCACGGCGAACTGGACGGATGACCCGACGAAAACAGACATCAAGCTGGGTGAGATTGATGCTGCAACGATGACGGCGAAAGGAATTATCGGCGGAAGTCGGGAGTTCACCCTGACGCTGACCGACTGCAGCAATGTCAATAAGGTCAAGGTGACCGCCAGCGGCACGCCTAGCGACGAAGATTCTACCGATTTCAAAAACAACGGCGATGCAGCGCACATCGGCCTTTATATCAAAGGTGGTCCGGATGAAAGCGTCACGCTGCATCCTGACGGTTCCGGCGAAGGGGATTATACGGTTAGCAACGGCACGGTCGCCATGAACTTCAAGGCTATTGTAGAGCGAACCAGTAGCTCGGATGCCCCAACGGCGGGTTCCATCAAGGTTCCGGTTACTCTCAAGATGAATTATGAGTAATACCCTAATGAAAATGCTGAATGAACCTGTGGATTTGCCTGTTCAGCGCCTGCGCTTCTGGCATGGCTTCACCTTGAAAAGATCGATATTTTTCAGTGGTATTCTGCTGCCGGTTTTCTGGACGGCGGTGGTCGATGCGGATGCGAGTGCCAGTGCCAGTGCCAACATGACCTTTACGGGTAGCGTCGTCAATCGAACCTGCACGCCGGGATGGCACGACACGATAACCGTTCCTTTTAATTCGGTTGACCAATCAAGCCTTCCAGCCCATGGCAGTATCAATAGTATTTACAAAGTATTTACCCTTTCACTGACGAACTGCAGTAGCGACGTCAGCAAAGTCAAGGTCACTGCCAGCGGCGCAGTTGACCCGGCTGATGCCAATATGTGGGCGAACAGCCTTGATTCGGGCGCAACGGGCATCGGCATGTATTTGATGGCTGAAGATGAAGATGGCACAGCATTACTGGCTGATGGTCGTGGTCAGGCAACCTTCCCGGTATCCAGTGGGGCTGTTGACATGAAGTTCAAGGCCTATCTGGAGGTCGATAACGATGCCAGGACGGTTACAGAAGGTAAGTTCAGCGTCCCGGTTACGCTCAACATAAATTATGAATAGGCGCGGGAGACGCCGGGCTCTGCCAGTACGGACAGAGAAAGCGGCGAGGCTATGCGCCTGCGAGCACAACAAACCGGACCTCAGCTCAGAAGGGTGAGAAAGGAGAAGATGTTGTATCAGAAGAAGTTAAGGGCTGCGCTGGTGCTTTCTACCCTGATGACCGTTTTAGGGTCGGCGGAAGCACTGGCTGGTGACATGGCCAGCGTTGACGTAACCGCCACGCTGGTAAACCGCACCTGCACGCCTGACTGGACCAATGACCCGAATAAAACAAACATCAAGCTGGGTACGATTGATGCCGCCTCTGCTGCCAAAGGAGACCTGAAGACCGTCGAGTTCACGCTGGGCCTGACGGACTGCAATGACGTAAAAAAAGTGAAGGTGACGGCACAAGGCCACGCTCACCCGTCCGCTACTACGGAATTTGGCAATACGGCCAGTAATGGCGCACTCGGTTTTGCCGTTCATCTTGAAGGGGGACCGAATGAAGACACCCGCCTTAAGCCGGACGCAAGCACCTCGGTCACTTATCCGCTCACTAATAACGCAGTGGATATGAAATTTAAAGCCACCCTGGAAAAGGTGGCTGACAAAACCACGAGCGGTGAGTTTTCAGCTCCCATTACCCTGACGATGGACTATGAATAATTTCGTAATAATTCGTATGCCGGGAGGCGTAGCCGCGTCGCTTTTGCTCTGTCTGCTGCCCGTCCTGTCGGGCAGCGCGCAGGCCAGTGACGGAGGAGGCGCCTCTGCCGGAGTGACCGTGACGGCAAAGATCGTCACCTGCCGGCCGGTGATTACCACGACGAAGTATGAGGTCGAGGTGAAGCCCAGCTCTGGCCTGAAGGAGAATGCGGCGGACAGCGGAGAAAGCTATTACCCCAGCAAGGTCGCGACCATCGACAATTCAGCCTGTGATTACGATGTCGATGTCACAGGGGATGTCTCGTCAGTTTTAATCAGCAGTCCCAATGTCGCTCTGAATGATATCAACGCACGGATTTCACTGGACCAGGTCGCAGGCGGGGTCGGGGGCGACTGGACAGAAAGTAATAACCACACCAAAAGTACGACGACGGTCAAAGCCGGGAAGACGCTGGTGCTCTACGCGGGCATTAACCCGCTGACGAGCCACACCGCCTATATCACCGGCAGCCACGAGGGGGCGCTTACTCTGACCCTGACGCCACACTGAGCAGCGACGCGCTCTGGTTAGTGACGAGAGAAACGTTGTACGGCAGGCCCGTGGGAAGTCGTAAGCAACAGGATATAAAGGAGAGACAATGAAGAGCAAAATCGCGGCTGCCACTATGCTGCTGGTAGGAGGATGGAGTGGCGCGGGACACTGTCATGGACTGTCGGCCACCTCCGGTTCGACGGTCCTGTTCGGAGGTGGCGCTTCCACCACAGTTGTTATGCTCACCCAGCTTCAGGCGATCATGTGGGATCAGACGCCCGACGCCAGCGATGTCAGCAAGAATATGGCTGATGCCGTCATGGCCGCGCACACGACCGATGTCGTGGAACAGGTCAAGTGCTACAATGCGGCGGGAAATTATTTGGGAACGGTGAGTTTAACGTCGTGGCGTACTAACTATGCCGCTCCGTCTGGTAGCTATAAATGTACGATGGATAGTGCATCCGTTACCAACAAGGGAAGCAACGATATCTGGCCAGCCTACGTGGGCTTTATCGCTGCAAGCTACGGCGGAGCAACGACCAGCGGGGCATGGCAGTACAGCGCTTCCATTCCCGGACAGAAATCATGCTCAGCCACGGTGAATGACGTGGACTTTGGCACTGTCGTCAACGGAGAGGACTTCTACAAAGATCTTGTTATGACGATGTCTGACCCTAATGGCACCATTACAATAACGGGAAAGGACTTCGATGGGGTGGGCAAGCTAATGCTTGGAGGTAACCGGTTCTTGTTGGTGACGGCTGCTAAAGATACCCCAGTCGGTTCCAATTCTTGGGTCGTCCATGGCTCGCAGAATGTGACTATACCGCTACTTTTGATAGATAAAGTTGTAATCAATCCGGGTCGATATACGTCCACAGTCACCGCTACCCTGACCTGCGAGTAACAGACACAGAGAAAGCGGCTTATGTTCAGGCGGCCAGGCTGTTTCTGTGGGATGCGGGATACCATCACGCCTTTTCTATCCCGTGCTTCTTCACTATCGCTCGTAGCTGATGATAGGTCACGCCCAGCAGCTCCGCGGCGCGGCGCTGATTATATTTCGCCTGCTGCAGGCTGGCTTCCACCAGCGCGCGCTCCTGCTGGTTCTGCCACAGGCGCAGATCGAGCGGCAGAGCGGGCAGGGCACTTAAGGAGGCGTCCGGCGCAGCGGTCACGGGCTGCGCGCGCGGCGCAAAGGGATTGATAATAATCCGGTCCAGCGGCTCGTCGCTGCTGTGATGACGGTAAACCGAACGCTCCACCACGTTTTTTAGCTCGCGCACGTTGCCCGGCCACTGATACGCCAGCAGCGTCTCCTGCGCCTCGGGCGTAAAGCCCGGAAACAGCGGCAGGCCTAGCTCGCGGCACATCTGAATAGCGAAATGCTCCGCCATCACCAGAATATCGCTGCGCCGCTCGCGCAAAGGCGGCAGCTGCACCACGTCAAAGGCGAGGCGGTCGAGCAGATCGGCGCGGAATTTTCCCGCCGCCGCCAGCGCGGGCAGATCCTCGTTGGTGGCGCACACCAGACGCACGTTAACCTGCAGCGCGTGATTGCCGCCGACGCGCTCCAGCTGGCCATACTCGATAACGCGCAGCAGCTTCTCCTGCACCAGCATCGGCGCGGTCGCCAGTTCGTCGAGAAACAGCGTGCCGCCATCCGCCCGCTCGAAGCGGCCCAGATGGCGCTTCTGCGCGCCGGTAAAGGCGCCCGCCTCATGGCCGAACAGCTCGGAGTCGAGCAGGTTTTCGTTCAGCGCGGCGCAGTTAAGCGAAATAAAGGGGCCCTGCCAGCGGTCGGAGAGGTAATGCAGGCGGCTGGCGATCAGCTCTTTGCCGGTGCCGCGCTCGCCCACCACCAGCACCGGCTTATCCAGCGGCGCCAGCATAGAGACCTGCTCGAGCACTTCGAGAAAGTTATTGGATTCGCCTAACAGGTTATCGTTACTGTCTGCCATGATGAAATTCACCACCTCTTAATCAATTTCACTACCTTACGCGACCTGCGCAACGCTGTAAAATATAAATATCCAGAATAATCAGGTATATAAAAACTGGCACGCCTTTTGAATATAACAATCAGCGCATCGCGCACCAACATAATCAAAGAGGAACATCATTATGGGTATTTTTTCTCGTTTCGCCGACATCGTTAACGCCAACATCAATTCGCTGCTGGAGCGTGCGGAAGATCCGCAGAAACTGGTACGCCTGATGATTCAGGAAATGGAAGACACGCTGATTGAAGTGCGCTCCACCTCGGCGCGCGCGCTGGCGGAGAAAAAACAGCTGAACCGCCGCATCGAACAGGCGGAAACCCAGCAGGCCGAATGGCAGGAAAAAGCGGAGCTGGCGCTGCGCAAAGAAAAAGAGGATCTGGCGCGTGCGGCGCTGATCGAAAAACAGAAGCTGACCGACCTGATCGCCTCGCTGCAGCAGGAAGTGGTCCATGTCGAAGAGACGCTGGAGCGCATGAAGGGCGAAATCGGCGAGCTGGAGAAAAAGCTGAGCGAAACCCGCGCCCGTCAGCAGGCGCTGACCCTGCGTCATCAGGCTGCTTCTTCCTCGCGCGACGCGCGTCGTCAGCTCGACAGCGGCAAGCTGGATGAAGCCATGGCGCGCTTTGAATCTTTTGAGCGCCGCATCGACCATATGGAGGCGGAGGCGGAAAGTCAGCGTTTCGGCAAGTCGAAATCGCTGGACGCGCAGTTCGCCGATCTGCAGGCCGATGACGAAATCAGCCAGCAGCTGGAAGCGCTGAAAGCCAAACTGAACCGTAGCGAATAACACTATTTGATCTGCGAGAGTGATTAAGGAGAGTCAATGAGCGCACTTTTTCTCGCTATACCGCTGACCATTTTCGTGCTGTTTGTCGCGCCGATCTGGTTATGGCTGCACTACAGCAATCGCCGCAGCGGCAATGAACTGTCGGCAGGCGATCTTCAGCGCCTGCAGCAGCTGACGCAGGATGCAGAACGTATGCGCGACCGCATCCATGCGCTGGAGTCTATTCTCGACGCCGAGCATCCCAACTGGAGGCAGCCATGATCAAACGCAAGCTGTGGCGCAAGCCGGAGGAAGGGAAGCTGATGGGCGTCTGCGCCGGCGTGGCGGAGTACCTGGATATCCCGGTGCGGCTGCTGCGCGTTATCGTGGTGCTGTCGCTGTTCTTCGGCCTGTTCGCGATTACCCTCTGCGCCTACTTCATTCTGGGGTTCGTGCTTGAGGTAAAACCGGCGGATGCCGAAGAGGGCGCGGCGAAGCCCAACGCCGGCGAACTGCTCGACCGGCTGGAAAGCGCGCTGCGGCGCGATGAGTACAGCGTGCGCGAGATCGAACGCTACGTCACCTCTGAAACCTTCAGCGTGCGCAGCCGCTTTCGCCAGCTCTGACTTTCCCTGAACGGGGCCGCTTCGGCCCCGTTATCCCCGTCAACCGGAGGTATACTTTGTTATATTCACGCACGTCCTCTTTTCGCCGCCGCGCGACCCCCGCGTTGAAGTCGGTCGGGAAATTCATCATTATCAATGCCGTGAGCTATGGACCGGCCGGACTGACCGGCTGGGCGGTCAAATCGGTGGCGCGTCGCCCGCTGCGCATTCTGCTTTCCCTGGCGCTGGAGCCGTTGCTGCAGCGCGTGATGAAGCGGGCGGCGGCGCGCTTCATCAGGGAAAAAGATGATAAACAAGTCTGAACTACTGTCACTCCTCAACCGCGGCGCGGATCGTCATCTGCGCCTGGCGGTCACCGGCCTGAGCCGCAGCGGGAAAACCGCCTTTATCACCTCACTGGTCAACCAGCTGCTTAACGTGCACAGCGGCGCGCGGCTGCCGCTCTTTTCCGTGGTGCGCGACGAACGCCTGCTGGGCGTGAAGCGCATTCCGCAGCGCGATATGGGCACGGCGCGCTTCACCTACGACGAAGGGCTGGCGCAGCTTTACGGCACGCCGCCCGCCTGGCCGACGCCGACGCGCGGCGTCAGCGAAATGCGGCTGGCGCTGCGCTACCGCTCGCAGGATTCGCTGCTGCGCCACTTCAAAGAGAGCGCCACGCTTTATCTGGAAATCGTCGACTATCCCGGCGAATGGCTGCTCGATCTGCCGATGCTGGCGCAGGATTATCTCGACTGGTCGCGGCAGATGGTCGGGCTGTTACAGGGCGATCGCGCCCAGTGGGCGCAGCCGTGGCGCGAACTCTGCGCGTCGCTCGATCCCTTTGCGCCCGCCGATGAAAACCGGCTGGCCGCCATCGCCGCCGCCTGGACCGACTACCTGCACCGCTGCAAGGCCGAAGGGCTGCACTTTATCCAGCCGGGGCGCTTTGTGCTGCCGGGCGAGATGGCGGGCGCGCCCGCGCTGCAGTTTTTCCCCTGGCCGCTGGCGGACGAGGCGGAACGCGGCAAGCTGGCGCAGGCTGATAAAGGCAGCAACTTCGCCATGCTGCAGCAGCGCTTTCGCTACTACTGTCAGCACGTGGTGAAGGACTTTTACCGCAATCACTTCCTGCGCTTCGACCGCCAGATCGTGCTGGTGGACTGCCTGCAGCCGTTGAACAGCGGCCCGCAGGCGTTTAACGACATGCGGTTGGCGCTGACGCAGCTGATGCAGAGTTTCCACTACGGACAGCGCACTCTGTTCCGCCGGCTCTTTTCGCCGGTGATCGACAGACTGCTGTTCGCCGCCACCAAAGCGGACCATATCACCGCCGATCAGCACGCCAATATGGTGTCGCTGCTGCAGCAGCTGGTGCAGGACGCGTGGCAAAACGCCGCCTTTGAGGGCATCAGCATGAATTGCGTCGGCCTGGCGTCAGTGCAGGCGACCCAGAGCGGGCTGGTGGATCACCGCGGTGAAAAGATCCCGGCGCTGCGCGGCGAGCGGCTGGCGGACGGCGAGGCGCTGACCTTCTATCCAGGCGAAGTGCCGCCGCGCCTGCCTGGCCACGCCTTCTGGCAGCAGCAGGGGTTTCAGTTTGAACAGTTCCGGCCGCAGCCGCTCGATATCGATCGACCGCTGCCCCATATCCGCATGGACGCCGCGCTGGAATTTTTATTAGGAGACAAGCTGCGATGAACGATGAACAACTTAAGCCGCGTATCGATTTCGCCCGCCCGCTGGACGCCCCGCGCGAGCCCGCGCTGCGTCCGGCGCAGGCGTTCGAGGGCGAGGCGCGCCAGGCGTTTCTCGCCCTCGACGAGCAGGCTGACGAGGTGGCAGAAGAGGGCGCAGGCGAGCGGGCGGTGGAGCAGGCGCTGCGGCCGAAGCGCAGCCTGTGGCGTCGGCTGATCGGCGCAGGTGTGGCGCTGTTCGCCGTCAGCGTCGCGGCAAACAGCGTCCAGTGGATGCACGACGCCTGGCTGACGCGCGACTGGTTTGCGCTCGGCAGCGGCGCGGCGGGCGCCTTGATTGTGATCGCTGGCGTCGGCGCGCTGACCAGCGAGTGGCGCCGCCTCTATAAGCTGCGCGCCCGCGCCGAAACGCGCGACGTCGGACGCGAGCTGCTGCACAGCCATAGCGTCGGCAAAGGGCGCGCCTTCTGCGAAAAACTGGCGCAGCAGGCGGGTCTGGACCAGGCGCATCCGGCGCTGCAGCGCTGGCACGCTTCGCTGCATGAAACCCAGAACGACCGCGAAACCGTCACGCTCTACGCGCAGCTGGTGCAGCCGGTGCAGGACCGCCAGGCGCGGCGCGAAATCGGCCGTCACGCCGCCGAGTCAACGCTGATGATCGCCGTCAGCCCGCTGGCGCTGGTGGATATGGCGTTTATCGCCTGGCGCAACCTGCGGTTGGTCAACCGCATCGCCGCCATCTACGGCATTGAGCTGGGCTATTTCAGTCGGCTGCGGCTCTTCCGGCTGGTGCTGCTGAATATGGCGTTCGCTGGCGCGTCGGAGCTGGTGCGCGAAGTCGGCATGGACTGGATGTCGCAGGATATCGCCGCCCGGCTCTCCGCGCGCGCCGCGCAGGGCATCGGCGCCGGTCTGCTCACCGCGCGGCTCGGCATCAAGGCGATGGAGCTGTGCCGTCCGCTGCCCTGGCTGGAGGAGGATAAGCCGCGGCTGGGCGACTTCCGCCGCGATCTTATCAGCCAGCTTAAAGAGACGCTGCCGAAAAGCGGCGCGAAACGCGAAGGCTAAGCGCCTTTTCCTGCTGGTGCGCCGCCGCTGGCGCGGCGCGCACCGCAGGATGAACACACCTGTCAACTTTTGCTTCCACGCCTCTTCAGACCTGCCGCAAGTTAGCGTATTATCTCCCGATTCTTCACCTGACTAAGGCCATCGCAATGCGTCTTGAAGTCTTCTGCCAGGACCGCATCGGTCTGGCGCGCGAGCTGCTCGATCTGCTGGTCGCCCGCAACATCGATTTACGCGGCATTGAAATCGCGGCGCTCGGCCGTATTTACCTTAACTTCTCTGCGCTTGAATTCGACCAGTTCAGCAGCCTGATGGCGGAGATCCGCCGCACCCCCGGCGTGACCGACGTGCGCACCGTCGCCTATATGCCGTCGGAGCGGGAGCACCGCGCCCTGAGCGCGCTGCTGGTCGCCATGCCGGAGCCGGTTTTTTCGATTGATTTGAAAAGCAAAGTCGAGCTGGCCAACCCGGCCGCGCAGAACCTGTTCGATCTTGACGAGCAAAAAATTCGCAACCACAGCGCGGGCAACCTGATCAGCGGCTTTAACTTTCAGCGCTGGCTGGAGAGCGACCGCGTCGAGGCGCAGGCGCAGCATGTGGTGATCGACGGCCGCGACTTCCTGATGGAGGCGCGTCCTATCTACCTGACCGCCGACGAAGGCGCAGGCGATCAGCCGGTCGGCGCCATGGTGATGCTGAAATCCACCGCCCGCATGGGGCGTCAGCTGCAAAACCTGGTGGTCACCGACGAGTCGGAGTTTGACCATATCATCGCCGTAACGCCGAAGATGCGTCAGGTGATCGATCAGGCGCGCAAGCTGGCGATGCACGATGCGCCGCTGCTGATCGTCGGCGATACCGGCACCGGCAAAGATATGCTGGCGCGCGCCTGCCACCTGCGCAGCGCGCGCGGCAAGAAGCCGTTCCTGGCGCTTAACTGCGCCTCGCTGCCGGACGACGTCGCGGAGAGCGAGCTGTTCGGCCATGCCGCTGGCGCCTATCCCAACGCCCTCGAAGGGAAAAAGGGCTTCTTCGAGCAGGCCAACGGCGGCTCGGTGCTGCTTGACGAGATCGGCGAAATGTCGCCGCGCATGCAGACCAAGCTGCTGCGCTTTCTTAACGACGGCACTTTCCGCCGCGTCGGGGAGGAGCATGAGGTGCATGTCGACGTGCGCGTCATCTGCGCCACCCAGAAGAACCTGATCGAGCTGGTGCAGCGCGGCGAGTTCCGCGAAGATCTCTTTTATCGTCTGAACGTGCTGACGCTGCATCTGCCGCCGCTGCGCGAGCGCCCGCTCGACATTCTGCCGCTGACCGAGATGTTTGTGGCGCGCTTTGCCGACGAGCAGGGCATTCCGCGTCCGCGCCTCTCGCCGCAGCTTAACGGCCTGCTGACGCGCTACAACTGGCCGGGCAACGTCCGCCAGCTGAAGAACGCGCTCTATCGCGCGCTGACGCAGCTGGAGGGCCATGAGCTGCGCCCGCAGGATATCGTGCTGCCTGAACAGGCGCTGGACGCCTCGCTGGGCGAAGAGGCGATGGAGGGCACGCTCGACGAGATCACCAGCCGCTTCGAGCGTTCCGTGCTCACCCGGCTTTATCTCTCCTATCCCAGCACCCGTAAGCTGGCGAAACGGCTGGGCGTCTCGCATACGGCTATTGCCAACAAGCTGCGTGAGTATGGGTTAGGGCAGAGGCGCGGCGAGCAGGAGGAGAAGGAGAAAAACGGCGGCTAACCGCCGCCGGGGGTAACGCTACTTCAGTACGGCCAGCGCCGCGTCATAATCGGGTTCCGTGGTGATCTCATCGACCAGCTGGCTGTACAGCACCTTGTCATGCTCATCCAGCACCACCACCGCGCGCGCCGTCAGGCCCGCCAGCGCGCCAGCAGCAATCGCCACGCCATAATCCTGTTTGAATTCCGCGCCGCGCAGCGTCGAGAGCGTCACGACGTTGTTCAGGTTGTCGGCGCCGCAAAAGCGCGACTGCGCAAACGGCAGATCGGCGGAGACGCAGAGCACCACCGTATTGGTCAGATCGCTGGCCAGCTGGTTAAAGCGGCGCACCGAGGCGGCGCAGACGCCGGTGTCGACGCTGGGAAAAATATTCAGAACCTTGCGTTTTCCTGCATACTCAGAGAGCGACACGTCGGCGAGGTTTTTCGCCACCAGCGAAAAGGCTTTCGCCTGCTCGCCTGCCTGGGGAAAGTGACCAGCAACCTCAACCGGGTTGCCCTGAAAATGAACAGTGTGAGACATAACGATTCCTTAAACGTCAGATAACGGACTGCAGCTAAGTATGATGCGAAAAAAAGGTTTATGACATACCTGGAAAAGAGTTACGAGCGGAAAACGCAGATTATCCGAGACGACGCGCAGTTATCGAATGACATGGAGAGAGTATGAGAACGGTAAAAAGCTATCCCGAATCCTGGCCGCTGCATACCCCTTTCGTCATCGCCCGCGGCAGCCGCACCGAAGCGAAAGTGGTGGTGGTGGAGATTGAAGAGGATGGCATCAAAGGCACCGGCGAGGCGACGCCCTATGCCCGCTATGGCGAAACCGAAGCCTCGGTGCTGGCGCAGATTGCCGGGATCCTGCCGACGCTACAGCAGGGCATGACGCGCGAGGCTCTTCAGATGGCGATGCCGGCTGGCGCGGCGCGCAACGCTATCGACAGCGCGCTATGGGATCTGCAGAGCCGCCAGCAGCGCCAGGATCTCTGGGCGTTGAGCGGCGTCGCGGCGCCTGCGCAGGTGGTGACGGCGCAGACCGTCAGCATTGATACCCCCGAAGCGATGGCGAGCAGCGCCCGGGCGCTCTGGCAGCACGGCGCGACGCTGCTGAAAATCAAGCTGGACGACGCCTTTATCACCGAGCGGCTGGTGGCGATCCGCACGGCGGTGCCGCAGGCAACGCTGATTGTCGACGCCAATGAGTCCTGGCAGGCGGAAGGGCTGGCGGCGCGCTGCCAGCTGCTGGCGGATCTGGAGGTGGCGATGCTGGAGCAGCCGCTGCCCGCCGGACAGGATGCGGCGCTGGCGAACTTTATCCATCCGCTGCCGATCTGCGCCGACGAAAGCTGCCATACCCGCGACAGCCTGCCTGCGCTGCAGGGACGCTATGAGATGGTCAATATCAAGCTGGATAAAGCGGGCGGGCTGACCGAAGCGCTGGCGCTGGCCGCAGAGGCGAAGGCGCTCGGGCTGGAGGTGATGCTCGGCTGCATGATCTGCACTTCACGGGCGATTCATGCCGCGCTGCCGCTGGCACCGGGGGCGCGCTTCGCTGACCTCGACGGGCCGACCTGGCTGGCGGTGGATGTTGAACCGGCCATTCAGGTCAGCGGCGGCAAAGTGGTTATCGCTGCCAGCGCAGCAGGCTGATCATCGGCTCCAGATAGCGCTCCGTCGCTTCATCCACTGAAATGGCCGGCATCTCGGCGGTAATGCAGGGCAGGCCGAGGTCGTTGCACCAGCTGCCGAACGAGCCGGGCGTGTCATAGCCGACGCTGCCTACCAGCGGCAGCGCGGTCTGCTGCGCCAGCCAGTGGCCGAGCGCGCTGCCGCGCGGATCGTCGATACAGGCCAGCGGCTCGTGCCAGGAGACCACCCAGCGCGGCTTCAGCCCGTGGATCAGCTCGCACAGCGCCTGCGTCTCCGGCTCCGAGCCGGGCCGATCGCCGGCCGAGAGCAGCACGTCACGCGCCTCAGCGGCGCTGTTCCAGCGATAGACCGTCTCGCCGCTCTGCCAGTTGGCCGCCGGAAAGTTGCGGTTGAGATCGACGCCGTGCGCGTTGGCGCGCAGGCCCAGCTGACAGCCGTCCGGATTGACCGCCAGCACCACGTGATGACGGCGCAGCCGGTCCGGCAGCGTGCGCATCGCGGCGGACAGGGTGGCGACGGCGGCGTTTTCATCACCGTGGGTGCCCGCCAGGATAAGCCCGCTGTCGCTATCGGCGGCCGGTGCGGGAAACCAGAGCAGCGGCGCGCCCAGCACGCTGTCGCCGTAGCGCTGGTATGGAATCTCAAGTTTGCCGCGTCGCGGTCGCGGATGTAACACCGTCATCGGCTTTCTCCTTTAATGCCCTGTTCAGACAAAGTAGCGGAAAAGATGCGCGCGGAAAATCGCTATTTATCCTTCAGCCATTTGCGCTACAGTGCCTGGGTCATGCTGCGCCCTGCAGTGCGTTGCGCAGCGCTTCATTAGGGTAAGGGAGTGAAGATGAAAAGCACATTTCGCAAGACGCTGACGGCGCTGATCCTCGCCGCTGTCGCGACGCCGACGCTGGCGGCGCAGCTGCCGGCTGGCGCGCAGCTGGCCGCCCGGCAGGAGATCGTCCGCCATATCAAAGATGAGCCCGCCTCGCTCGATCCGATGAAAGCGGTCGGCCTGCCGGAAATTCAGGTGATCCGCGATCTTTTCGAAGGGCTGACCAACCAGGATGCGCAGGGCAATATCGTGCCGGGCGTGGCTGAAAGCTGGAGCAGCAGCGACAATAAAACCTGGATTTTTACGCTGCGCGGCAACGCGAAATGGTCCAACGGCGAGCCGGTGACGGCGCAGGATTTTGTCTACAGCTGGCAGCGTCTGGTCGAGCCGAAAAACAGTTCGCCTTTTGCCTGGTTCGCCGGGCTGGCGGGCATCAGCAACGCGGGCGCGATAACCAAAGGCGAGATGCCGGCGGATCGGCTCGGCGTCAGCGCCGTCGACGCGCAGCATCTTAAAGTGACGCTCGATCGGCCGGTGCCCTGGTTCCCGGCGCTGGCGGCCAACGTGGCGCTCTTCCCGGTGCCGCAGCGCGTTATCGCCAGCGCAGGCGACGGCTGGACCATGCCCGGCAAGCTGGTGGGCAACGGCGCCTATCAGCTGGAATCGCGCGTGGTGAATGAGAAGATCGTGCTGACGCGCAATCCCGCCTACTGGGACGACGCGCATTCGGTGCTGACCAAAGTGACCTTTATCCCCATCAACGAAGAGTCGAGCGCAACCAAGCGCTACCGGGCAGGCGATATCGACATCACCGAATCATTCCCAAAAAACCTGTATGCGCAGCTGAAAAAAACGCTGCCGGGCGAGGTCTATACACCTGACCAGCTCGGCACCTACTACTACGCCTTCAACACCCAGAAAGGCGCCACGGCGGATGCGCGCGTGCGCAAGGCGCTGTCGTGGAGCATCGACCGCCGCATCATTGCGGAAAAAGTGCTGGGCACCGGCGAGAAGCCCGCCTGGCGCTTTACCCCCGACGTGACCGCAGGCTTCAAGCCCGCGCAGTCCTATATCGAGCAGCACAGCCAGCAGGAGCTTAACGCTCAGGCGAAGGCGCTGCTGGCTGCCGCTGGCTACGGCCCCGACCGACCGCTGCACCTGACGCTGCTCTACAACACCTCGGAAAGCCATCAGAAAATCGCTATCGCCGTCGCGTCGATGTGGAAGAAGAACCTGGGCGTTCAGGTGACGCTACAGAATCAGGAGTGGAAGACCTATATCGACAGCCGCAACAGCGGCAATTTCGACGTGATCCGCGCCTCCTGGGTGGGCGACTACAATGAGCCCTCTACCTTTCTCAGCCTGCTGACCAGCGGCAACAGCAGTAATATCGCGCGCTTCAGCAACGCCGACTACGACGCGGTGCTCGCCAGAGCGAGCGGCGAAACCCAGGCTGAGGCGCGCAACAGCGACTACAACAAGGCTGAGCAGATTCTGGCGGACCAGGCGCCGATCGCGCCGATCTACCAGTACACCAACGGCCGCCTGATCAAGCCGTGGGTGAAAGGCTATCCCATCAACAATCCTGAAGATGTCGCCTACAGCCGCGAACTGTGGATCGAAAAACACTAAGCCCGGGGCGGCCTGCCAGGCAGGCCGCCTGCAGACATCTTTGCTCACAGCCTGATGATTGCAACTCAACCGCGCCGCGCTAGACTGTATCGTATTGATTTTTTTAGTGAGGCAAGTGAGTGAACGTCATTGAAGGCAAAGCGTTGCAGGTATCCGACGCCATAATCGCCTGCCAGCTTGATGGCAAGGGCGGCGTGATCCCCATTGAAGATAAGGACGTCATCCACTGCGAGCGTCCCTGCTGGCTGCATCTTAACTATACCCATCGCGAGAGCGCCGACTGGCTGCAGTCTACGCCGCTGATCCCCGACACGGTGCGCGACGCGCTGGCGGGTGACAGCATGCGGCCGCGCGTCAGCCGCCTTGGCGACGGCTTTATGATCGTACTGCGCAGCGTCAACCACAACGCCGACTCCCGGCCGGAGCAGCTGGTGGCGATGCGGGTCTTTATCAACGACAAGCTGATCGTGTCGACGCGCCGCCGCAAGGTCTATGCGGTGGATGCGGTGCTGACCGATCTGCAAAACGGCAACGGGCCGGAAGATGGCGGCAGCTGGCTGGTGGATATCTGCGACGCGCTGACCGATCACGCCAGCGAATTTATCGAAGAGCTGCACGACAAAATTATCGTGCTGGAGGATGCGCTGCTGGACCAGCGCGTGCCGGCGCGCGGCGAACTGTCGCTGCTGCGCAAGCAGCTGATCGTGATGCGGCGCTATATGACGCCGCAGCGCGACGTCTATTCGCGCCTCGCCAGCGAGAAGCTGCCGTGGATGGATGACAGCGACCGCCGCCGTATGCAGGAGGTCTCCGACAGGCTAGGGCGCGGGCTGGACGATCTCGACGCTGGCGTGGCGCGCACCGCCGTACTGGCCGATGAGGTCGCCTCGCAGATGGCGGAGGCGATGAACCGCCGCACCTATACCATGTCGCTGCTGGCAATGATCTTTCTGCCGACGACGTTTTTAACCGGGCTGTTTGGCGTTAACCTCGGCGGCATTCCGGGCGCCAACTGGCATTTTGGCTTTAGCATGTTCTGCCTGCTGCTGCTGATCATGATTGTCGGCGTCGCCTGGTGGCTAAGACGGCGGCACTGGCTGTGACGATAATGTAATCAAATGGTTGCTGAGGTTAAGGGCAGGAGAATAATGCGCGGCAAGAGGCAAAAAGGGAAAAAAAGCTGATCGAGGTCAATAACCTCCCCGGGCAACAGCGGCAAACTCAGTCCCGCAGGTGAATGCAACGTCAAGCGATGGGCGTTGCGCTCCATATTGTCTTACTTCCTTTTTAGAATTACTGCATAGCACATATTAATTCGATACGCCGGCCTTATCCGCCGGCTTTTTTTTTGCCCCTGCGGCTGAGTTGTACCTATGCTTAAAGGACAACGAACACAGAGGAGCAGGGTATGACATCCATTTTCGCCAGCGATCCGATTCCTACCGATCCCGTCCCAATCCCCGATCCCATGCCGCAGCCGCCGCCGAGTCCGCAACCGGATCCGCAGCCAGAACCCGGTTATCCGCCCATCCTCGATCCTGAGCCGCACAGGTAAAAAAAAAGGCGCGCTGACTGAACCGCGCGCCTTTTTTATTTCGGCGCCTAATTAGGGCAGCTGCAGCACGTCGAGGCGTACCGTCGGCGCCGCATCCTCCTCTTCCTGCCAGCCAGCAGGCTGCACCGGCAGCGTTTCGCGGTCAAAAGCGAGATCGCCGCCGTCTACGACCGCATCGCCGTGCTGGATGCCTTTAAAATCGAACAGCGCGGTATCCGCCAGGTGTGACGGCACAACGTTTTGCATCGCGCTGAACATCGTCTCAAGCCGTCCCGGATAGCGCTTGTCCCAGTCGCGTAGCATATCGCCGATCACCTGGCGCTGCAGGTTTGGCTGCGATCCGCAGAGGTTACACGGGATAATCGGGAACTTGCGCGCCTCAGAGAAGCGTACAATATCTTTTTCCCGGCAGTAGGCCAGCGGGCGGATAACAATATGCTTGCCGTCGTCGCTCATCAGCTTCGGCGGCATGCCTTTCATTTTCCCGCCATAGAACATGTTCAACAACAGCGTCTGCATAATGTCATCGCGATGGTGGCCCAGCGCGATTTTCGTGCAGCCCAGCTCGGTGGCGGTGCGATAGAGAATGCCGCGGCGCAGGCGCGAACAGAGCGAGCAGGTGGTTTTGCCTTCCGGGATTTTCTCTTTGACGATGGAGTAGGTGTCTTCCTCGACGATTTTGTATTCGACGCCCAGCGATTCCAGATATTCCGGCAGGATATGCCCCGGGAAGCCCGGCTGTTTCTGGTCGAGGTTGACCGCCACCAGGGAGAAATTAACCGGCGCGCTCTGCTGCAGATTGCGCAGGATCTCCAGCAGCGTATAGCTGTCTTTGCCGCCTGACAGGCAGACCATAATGCGGTCGCCCTCTTCAATCATGTTGTAGTCGGCGATAGCGGCGCCGACGTTGCGGCGCAGGCGCTTCTGGAGTTTGTTGAGGTTGTACTGTTCTTTCTTGTCAACCGATTGATTTTCTTGCATTAAGTTATATCTCAGCAACCAAAAGAGGGCAGATGACGCGCAGCGCTTCGGCGCGCCATCCTGCTATTCAGCATCGCCAGCAGGCAAAAGTATGCCGCGTATGGTACGGATTACGGCGGCGAATGCCAGCACGTTTTATCGCGATGTTCAGAGTTCTCCTGTACTGGATAGAGGGCAGTGCGGCTTTTGCACGCCTTACCTTTTTGCATGATGAACAAATTGCACCTGCGGATCCTTTGTAAGCTCATACTCCCGGTGGTGAATAACTATTTTGGTGTATGGGTAGGTGGCATTACCTAAAGATGAATTCACTCAAAGTTGATGTCGCTTTAATTATCCTGTGTATAATAACGTCAATTGTTTAGTTGATTTAGTCAGACGCTTGCTGAAGTTTAAAGGAAATTTTCAGGAGGAGAAAATGAAACTAAAATATTATTTTGTCAATTTGCTTATTGGGTTAATTGGCGTTTTAGCTATCGTTCAAGGATGTTATGAGAATCCATATGATCCCGTAAATCAGCTTTGGATGGGATTTGCATTTCTATCGTGGTTAGCGTTTCCATTTGCAAGATTTGCTGTAGAGAATGTCGCCCTGAAATTTACGGAAGAAAATTTCTGGCACCGAGGTTTTTTCAAAGACGATATAGGTAAAAATGGATTGGTTGCACTCTATTGGGTCTTCTGTTTTTTCTTTGCAATACCCCTCTCCTTAGGGGCGATTCCTTTTCTTAAGAAAGGCTGAACACTGTTCAGCCTGTTGTGCTTGCTTTGGGGTATTAAATACCTAAACGCCCATTGATTGTTTCTATAAGTTGTTCATTTACCAGCGCTCCCACTAATGCCATTATCGAAGCAAAACCTATAATACCTAATGGCAAACCAAAGATTGAGGAAAAAGCGAATGCAGTAACAGCACTGGCAACTTTTCCAGCAGTGAGCGCTTCGATTTTGACTAATGCAGGGCGCCAGTTATCAGTCTCAAACCCTCTTTTAACCTCCTGGAAAACACCATATGCATCTGTTGCTTTGCCATAATAACCAAAAGCCTTGCTCATTTTAGATAGCTGAGACGCCATTCGTGCCATATCCACGGAGTTAAGGGCATTAAGGATTGCAGCCCTGTCTGCTGCGCTAAATTTTGCGCCTAAATATGAGCGGTATCTATCATAGGCAACCAGCGCGTTGTCAACATTGCGGATTGTTTTGCCCTTAGCCTGTTCTGCAAGCTCCTGAGCAAGTGCAGCTGCTTGTTGCCCATATTTACCAGTAAGTTCACTGTAGAAATCAGCAACCAGCTTGATGCCGTCTTGCAGATCCAGGGCTTCTTGCGCTTTTTGCTGGCGTGAATAATTAATTGATGCCAGTTCTCGTTGCGCTTTTAGAGAGTCTTGCCTGGCTTTATAAATGCGATTTCCACTTTGAGTGCTATGCGCTAATGTATAATTTTTGCGGATAGTCTCCTTCAATCGCGCAATGCGGGCTTCAGACTGGTCTCCAGTGTAACCTGGGCCAGGTCCTTGCAATGGTGCGTCCTTACGAATGCCGCCGTTATTTCCACGTGCTGACAGAGAACCAAGATCCTGACCATTAGCATCATCTGTTCCAACAGGGAATTGTCCGACTACATTACCATAGTCATCTACAATATAGCCAAAATACAAACCAGGTTGCATGCCTGCAGCTTGCGCTGCAGCCTGTCCAACGATTGATGAAATTACTGTATAAGATTGAAGCTGAGGGTTACTACCTCTGCTACTGCTTCCCCCTGAACCCGCATTATCTCGATTTCCGGCATTTCCTTTGCTACCGCCACCTGGAGCAGGGCCGCCCCTTTCTGAACTCCAGTTCGTACCATCCCCTTGTCCGCCATAATTGAATCCGGCCATATAAAACTCCCTTTTCAAAATTGATCTAAATTAGCGATTAGTTCGCTAGCAATATCTTTCATACATCAGTAAAAGCAATTATTGCAATCAAAATTTAAATGCCTGGGCGTGTAGTTTATGTGGCTGGGAAGGTTAATATTTTTCAGGGTTAATTAACTTTTTTAAAAACCTCCATCCAAAAAAACAAGACACCTAAAATAAGGGGGGTTAGCTAATGTTAGGTAAGGATGATTAATTCTTTGCTGGGGCTATCGAGTGTGAGTTGCTTCGAGAAGTTATTATGTCAATGCAGTTTTAATTATCTTGTTTTGACTAAACGCATAGCAAATTTCTCAAGTTACGCTACGTCCTCATTATCGAATGAGAGGGAATTAAGAAATGAAATATGATGAATTGATAACGCTAACCGTCATACCGTTGATGCTGGTTGGCTGCGACGAACCGTCGATTTAGCAAAAGGCAAAAGAACAAGCAACAGCCCTTTTGGTATTTATTGGCCTGCTGTTGACTGCGCTCGACCTGGGGAGCACGGATGATTTCAGGGGGCAGGCCGTTATGATTAAGGATTTGGTATGGAACTCTGGCGAAGGGCTCTGCGGGTTTTATCTCTGGCAAAGCGGGTAGTAAGAGTCAGTCCAGCTATAACTGGCGGTATCGCAGCATGGCTCTCTGCCTGTCGTACCTAATAAGCAGCGCTTCTTACCAGTCGTACAGATTAGCCTTTCCATTCAGCCAGAATCCTTATCTCCGCGTTGCCATGAGTCTGCAAAGGCACTGTGTCGTTAGCGTACTTCACCGCTGCAGTCTGATAGCCGTTATGTGAGCTTTAGGCTATCTCGCTTCTTAAACCAGATCGCCAGCGCCAGCGCCAGAAACCCCGTCGCGCCGGTCATGACCGCGCTCCAGCCTCCCGCGTGCCACAGTAGGCCCGCCAGCGCTGAGCCCATCGCCGCGCCGATAAAGTTAGAGACGACAAAGATGGTGCTTAGTCGGCTCCGCATTGTTGGGTTAACAGAAATGATGCGTGTCTGATGCAACACGTTCAACGTCTGTACGGCGATATCGATCAGGATAATCGCCAGGATGATCAGCCAGATGCTGTTGCGGCCCCAGGCGGCCACGCCGATAGCCACCAGGGCCAGTAACAGCGCCAGGCCCGTCGCCGCCACCGAGTACCCCCGGTCATGCAGAATGCCTGCCCGTCTGGCCATCAGCGCGCCGGCCAGTCCTGCCAGCCCCGTCAGGCCGATCTGGCTGACCGTATAGGAGAAGGGCGCTGCACTTAACAGAAACGTCAGGCTGGTCCAGAACATCGTGAAAACAAGAAAGCCGCAGGCAGCGATAAACAGGGTAATACGCACCGTTGCGCTTTCCGCTATCACCGACAGCAGCGAGCGCATTAACGCTCTGTAGCTCAGGTGCTGACGAGGAATATCGGCTGGAAGCATACGCAGCATCAGGAATGACAGGATCAACGCGCCGCCCGCCGCGATAAAATAGACCGCACGCCAGCCGAGCAAATCGGCAATCAGCCCACTGACGGTTCTGGACAAGAGGATGCCGATAAGCATCCCTGAAATGATCGTGCCCAGCACTTTTCCTAACTGGGACGGGCTCGCCAGATCGCCAGCAAAAGGCGTCAAAAGCTGGCCAGCGACGGTCGTCAGCCCTGTCAGCGCCATTGCCGCCATCAGCAATGGCATAGAAGGCGCGACGGCGGTCAGACAAAGAGAAAGTGCAGAGAGAAAAAGTAGCATGGGTATCAGCCGGCGGCGATTTCGGATGTCACCCAGCGGCACCAGCAGCAGAATGCCGGTTGCGTAGCCCAACTGCGTGAAGGTGACCAGCATACTCGCAGAGTCTGGCTGTACGCCAAATGAGAGGGCGATATCATTTAGCAGTGGCTGTGCCCAATAGAGATTACCGACCGCCATCCCGCCTGTGATGGCAAACAGCAGGATAAGCGTGCGGTTTAACGTTGATTTTTCTGACGTGCCGCTATTCTCAGGGCTATTGCTCTTCACTCAACCTCCATTTCATCCATTACGGGCTCATTCCCCTCTCTTATCGCTCTGCGTAACTCGATCACCACTGAGGCGAGGCGCGGCGGAGGAGTTTCTCCAATGATACGAGCCATATGATCCGGATGTTCAATAATAGCCTGCTCTGCCCCTGGCGTACGAGCCGCGCGACTTTTCCATCCCCCAGATAATACAAAAGCCGCCATCGCTGGCGGCTTTAAAATAATCTCATTGCGATAAATATTGTCAGCCAGGCTGCCGCTGGCGCTGTGCTATTAACTCGCCGTCGCGGTCTTCACCGCCGCACGCTGCGGCAGCAGCCAGAGAAACGCAATGATAATCAGCGCCAGCGTCAGCGAGGCGCTATAGCGGCTCAGCGCAAGGCCGCCCGATGCGACGGGCTTATCCAGAAAATCGCCTACCACCGCGCCCAGCGGTCGGGTCAGGATAAAGGCAGCCCAGAACAGCGCGGTGCGTGAGAGCGAGGTAAAGCGGCTGGCAGCCCAGATAATCGCCAGCGCGCCGACAAACAGCAGGATCCCGCCGTCGTAGCCCAGCCCTTCGCTGTCTGCGGTCCAGTCGCCTAACGCCGTGCCCAGGGTTTGCGAGAACATAATGGTGACCCAGTAAAAGCTCTCGGTTAGCCGGTTGTTGACAGAATGCACGGCGATGGAGCCGCAGGTAATGCGCCAGACAAACAGCGAGAGAACCAGCAGCGTGCTCAGCAGCAGCGTGCCGCCCAGATAGCCTATTCCCAGCGAGCGATCGGCAAAGTCTGCCAGCGTGGTGCCGACGGTGGTGGTAGCAACCACGGTAAACCAGTAGCTCCACTTATTAAAGCTGTGGCGTTTAATCTGCACCACGACAGCGACTAAAAAGATAATGGCGAAAATCAGCGTACCGGTGAGGTAGCCCAGATTCATCGACATGGTCACCGCATCGCCGCCGGTTTCACCCAGCGTGGTGGCGGCAATTTTGGTTAGCCAGAACGCCAGCGTAACGGCGGGGACTTTACTGAGGAATTGAGAATCTGCGATCTTATTTTGCATGAGAGTAGGCTCCGGAAAAGCCCGGGTTGGGCTAATACAGCGCCTATCCTATAAGATTATTCTTAAGTGAAGATTAAGCAGCGTGAATGTATAAGCGAACAGGGCGTACCTGGCAGCACGCTGGCGCAGGTCAGGCCAGGCGTTCGGCATAAATTGCGTACCCTGCGCACCGGGGGCAAGATAGCCTCTTTGAACATAAAGCAGGCAGGGCCGGGGAGATCCGCTACACTGTCGTTTCTTTTAACAGCAGGAAAATAAAAGTGAAAGCATGCATAGCCACTACTCTGTTGCTGGCGCTAACCGCCTGCTCCAGCGCCACAGGGCGAAATTTTGATACGGCGAGCATTCAGAAAATACGCGCAGGCTTGACCACCCGCGCCGAGCTTATTGAGATGTTCGGCCCGCCCGATACGGAAACGCCATATCCCAACGGACAGCAGCTGCTGATGTGGAACTACAGCGAAGCGAGAACGCTCGATACGACGGCAGGCAAAACGCTAACCGTACAAACCAAAAATGGCCGCGTCTTTAACTACACGCTGAATAAAAGCTGACCAGTCAGTCATCAGCGCTCTCGGCGCAAAAAAAGCGCATAAACGGGGTTTTTTCGCCTCATTGCCAGCCGGCGGGCTGGCGTAATCTGTCCCCCTTATCATCAGGGGGAATTATGGATACACGCACCATTGCTGTTTCGCTTGTTATGGCCATCAGTTTGCTCTGGATCCGGGCTTCAGCGGCGCAGTCGCCGCAGCAGACCGACGAGCAGGTCCGTCAGCTGATTATTGAAGATTCTATCGCCGCACCACCGCATCACTGGTAATGCAATTGAGCTTTAGCGCGGTAGCGGGCGTGACGCTGCTCTCTCTTTTCGCCCTGCACTGGGGCGAGTTCGCGCTTACCATTTTTCTAATAGTGCTGTTTTCTCCCGCGATCCCGGTCAGTGCGAACGGCAGTTTTCTCACGGCAGGCTGCCAGGCGTCTGACGCAACCCCATCACCAGCAGTGTGAACACCTGAACGACTTTCGGCAGCGCCTGCTGCGGATCGTCGCTGGCGGCAATCCACTGGGCGGCATTGAGCGCGGCGCTATTCAGCAGGCAGGCGGTCGCGTCCGGGTCTACCGTCTTAATGACGCCGCGTTCCAGCATCTCGGCAATGCGCTGGCGGGTGGATTCGAGGCAGCTATTCTGGCTTGGCCACTGGGCCGGATTGCCTAAGAAAGCGGGGCCATCCAGCAGCACGATGCGCCGCACTTCCTCATCCAGCGCCATCCTGATATAGGCAATCCCTTCCGCCAGCAGCTTTTCCCACTCATCTATAGCCTCTGCGGCGGCATCCCGCGCGTGCTGCGCCATCTCGCTATCGATCTGGGTGACGACGGCGGCCAGCAATCCCTTTTTATCGCCAAAGTTATGGTACAGCGCGCCGCGAGTCAGATTGACGCTGGCGGTCAGCTCATCCATCGATGCGGCGGCAAAGCCTTTTTCCGCAAAGGCTTTTCGCGCGGCGGCTATCAGCCTGGCGCGGTTTGCCTCCATGGTTTCGGCGCGGCGTTTCACAGCCATAAGCACTCCTTGTCACATACGCGTCGTATCTGAATTGACATACGGCGCGTATGTGTGATTAATATTACATACGCGGCGTATATTAAATGTTTTATACCGGCTGCGCATCCCGCTTGATGACCTGAAAGAAGGAAATACCATGAATCAGCCTCAACCCGTTTTCCCGGCTAACCGCCACGCGCTCTATGAAGAGCATGGTTATTCCGCCGCCATCCGTTCTGGGGATTTGCTGTTTGTCTCAGGACAGGTTGGCAGTCGCGCCGACGGCACGCCGGAGCCCGATTTTGCCGTGCAGGTGCAGCTTGCTTTCGATAACCTCCGGGCGACGCTGGCCGCCGCCGGATGTAGCTTTAACGATCTGATTGACGTCACGACCTTTCATACCGATCCGGAAAGGCAGTTTCCGACCATTATGCAGGTCAAACAAGCTGCTTTCCCCAGGCCCCCTTATCCGAACTGGACGGCAGTTGGCGTCAACTGGCTGGCAGGCTTCGATTTTGAAATCAAAGTGATTGCCAGAATCCCCGCGCAGTAAACAGCGCAGCACCTTTACTCAATTTTTATTTGCGCGCCTCTCATTAATACAAAATTTTTATACGGCCCATGGTTGAATCTTCTGCAGCACCTGCATAAGGAGAATGAACCTGATGAAATGCCTCAATGGAACCTTTCCTCGCGTTTTCAGCAGCGAGACGGCGGTAGCGGATCTGGCCGCGCAGCAGCGGCGTAAAATCCTCTCGACCCGCAAGTGGTATCACAATGACTTTTACCTCAGCACCGACCATGCAGCGCTGGACGCCGGTTTTATCTGCCGCTCGCTGCATCATCCCGCCGGACGGCGACATCTGGCGCTGGCGCTGCACGGCAGCCTCTGTTTCGGCCTCTATCGCAAAGCGAGGCAGATTGGCTTCGCGCGTATGGTCACCGATCTGGCGGGCACGGTGGTGCTGCGCGACCTGATTGTCGCGCCGGAGTACCGCTTTATCGGACTGGGCTCCTGGATGCTGAGCTGCAGTCTGAGCCATCCCGCCACGCAAAGCTGCTGCGCCGTTCTCAGCTGGTGCAGCGAGGCGTCGCCGTTCCTGATCAAGAACGGCTTTAGCGCCGTGCCGACCGTTCCAGGGCTGCATATTTTTCGCCTCCTGAACGCCGACGTCGAGGCGCACGCCGAATCCTGCGCGCTGCAGTAACGGCCGCAGCATCATGAGCGGCCTTATCCAGATGTTGTTGCGTCAGCCCATTAATCTGTCCAGTTCATCTTCGCCGTCCGGCAATAATCCGGCGGCACTACAGGATCCTTCCATGTCAGGCTTAATTCTGGTTTCACATAACTACTCTCAGCACGCCACGCTCTCGGCGCTGTATGAAACTATCCTGTCGCGCCGCGGCGGACTATGGGTTAGCTGGAACGGAAAATGCGAAGCGATCGCGCCCGACGCGCTGCGCACGCTCTCATTTCGCCACGGAAAAAAATTTGACACCCTGACGTTTCCGCTGACCCAGGAAGAGCTGGATGTCGGCTACCACGGCTATGTTCATCAGGGACTATGGCCCGTTTTTCATCAGCGCCCCGACCTGGCGCGCTTTACCCACCACGGCCGCCGTCACTACCAGAAAATCAACGAAGCCTATGCCCGGGCGATCGCGGAGTATGCGATGCCGGACGATCGGCTGCTGATTCAGGACTACCATCTCATTCCCTGCATAAAACTGCTGCGCGAGGCGGGGCTGCTCAACCGCACCGCATTTTTCTTTCATCAGCCGTTTCCTGCGGGGCAGGGATTTGAGGCGATTCCAGACTGGCAGTGGCTGGCCGAGTCGCTGCTTTGCAGCGATGTGATTGGCTTTCAGACGCTTCAGGACATGAATAACTTTCTGCTGTGGATCGAAAGCGAATACCGCACCGAGCGTCTCAGCGCCACCCGCGTACGCGTCCATGGCCGCATCATTACGACCGGCGTCTTTCCTGTGGGGATCGACCTGGAGGATGTGGAGTATCTGAAAGAGAGCAACAGCTGTCGCCTGATGGAGCAGCAGTGCCGCGACACGCTGCCGGAACACACCGTGCTTAGCGGCGGTCATCTGGACAGCAGCGCCGGGCTGCCGTATCGCCTCAGCGCCATGGAGGTGCTGCTGCGCGCCCATCCCGAGCATGAGGGATCGATTCGCCTGCTGCAGCTCGCCTCAAAGGCCGCCGGGCATCTTCCGCGCGTCAGAGAGGTCGCTCAGGATCTGGAAAGCCGGTGCGGTGAAATGAACGGCGCGCACGGTATGCTGGGCTGGTATCCGGTGAGCTGCCTGACGCACGCCTACAGTCGGGAGGAGCAGGCGGGCATCTACCGTGCGTCACGCGTCGCACTGGTGACGCCGCTGATGGCCGGCATGAGCCTGATGGCGAAAATGTATGTGGCGCTGCAGGACCGCGCCAATCCCGGCGTGCTTATTCTGTCGCAGTTCGCAGGCGCTTCGGAGCATCTGGATGGGGCGATTGTCGTCAATCCCTACGATCCCGACGCCATTGCCGACGCTATTCATACCGCGCTGCGGCTGCCGCTAAAGGAGCGTCAGAACCGGCACGCCAGGCTGATGAAAGGCATCCGACGCCTCGACTGCCACTGGTGGGCCGACAGCCTGCTCGCCAGCCTGAACGAGACGGAAGAGGAGAGTCTGGCGCCGCAGGAGAGCAGCCTGTTGATCGCGGGACGCCATGGGCGCCTCCGCTACTAGCGAAGGGCAACCGCTTAGTCAGAAAAGGCGAGGCGCGCCTGAGGCAGAACAGATATCCGCCTCAGGCATCAGATGCTTCGCGTCAGGGCATCAGGCGCTGCCTTCAGGCAGCACAAAGGTGCCGGTGGCCGCGCCCGCGCGCGGGTGGCGCCGCTGCTCAACCCCTATTTTGACTGAGGGGTCTCCAGTGGACGCAGACCCTTCTGGCTTGCTTCAGGTTCGGCGATGCGTTTTACCTCGCCCACCAGCAGGATATAGGAGAGCGCGCCGATCAACGCCACCGCCGCGATATAGAGCAGGGCCGGGCCAAAGCCGTAATCCTGCGCCAGATAGCCGACCACCAGCGGAACGGTAATGCCGCCCAGCCCGCCGACGAAATTAAATACGCCGCCGGTCAGGCCAATCAGACGCATCGGCGCCAGCGACGACACCAGCGACCAGGTGATCGACGCGAAGCCGTTGCCGAAAAAGGCCACCGCCATCAGCGCCATAATCCAGACGGGATCGTCGGTGTAGTTGGCGCCCATAATGCAGGTGGAGATCAGCAGCCCGCAGATAATCGGCGTTTTACGCGCCGCGCCGAGCGAATAGCCTCTTTTCACCAGCCTGTCCGCCAGCCAGCCGGAGAGCAGCACGCCAACAAAAGCGGCGAGAAAGGGCACCGTGGTCATAAAGCCCGCTTTCAGCGCGGTGATGCCTTTTTCCTGAGTCAGATAATTTGGGAACCAGGTCAGGAAAAACCACAGCGTCGAGGTCACGGCGAACTGTCCCAGATAGACGCCCAGCAGCTTGCGATGAAACACCAGCTTCCAGTCAGCTTTGCTCAGCGTCTGGCGCGCTGCGCGGGTGGTGGGCGCGTCACCGTCAACCAGGCCGCCGCCGCGCTGAATATAATCGAGCTCCGCCTTGCCGATGCTTTTGGTAAGACGCGGCGGCTGGTAAACCCTGAACCAAACCAGCGACCAGATAATGCCGACACCGCCGGTGACGATAAAGACCCAGTGCCAGCTCAACAGCTCCTGAATCCAGATTAACAGCGGCGTCAGAAAGGCCAGGCCGACAAACTGTCCAGAGGTGAAGAAACCCACCGCGGAGGCGCGCTCCTGTTCCGGAAACCAGCTGGTGACCATGCGGTTATTGGTGGGAAAGGCGGGCGCTTCGAAAATGCCGGTTACGGCGCGCAGGGCGATCAGCGAGACCAGCCCGGTGGCGAAGCCCTGCAGCAGGGTCGCCACCGACCAGCCCAGAATGGCGATAAAATAGGTCAGCCGCGAACCAACGCGGTCAAGAAACCAGCCGCCGGGGATCTGGCACAGGGTATAAAGCCAGGCGAAGGCGGAAAAGAGATAGCCCATCTCCGCTTTAGTGATGCCGAACTCCTGCTGAATATGCGCGGAAGCCACGGCCAGATTAGCCCGATCAACATAGCAGATTACGACGGTAATAAAGATCATCAACAGCGTGAGATAACGACGTCGCCCTGGTTTTGCCTTGCTTACAGAAATAGTCATCGTAATCTGTCTCCAGATTTTGGGCATGGCGAAGCCGTTCACCATGCCCTGTTATTTACAGAGGGTGTGTTTTCTATTTATTGATTGTCAGATAGTCCGCGGCGAGCGGAGCCGGGCTACATCATTCGCCCTACCACTCCGCGACGGAACCGTCCGCATGACGCCACAGCGGGTTACGCCAGTCTGGCGCGTTTTTGCTGCGTGCGATCACCTGCTCCTCATCGATCTCCACGCCGAGCCCCGGCTTCATTAAGGGTTTAAAGAAGCCGCCTTCCATGCTGAAGTCCGCCTTGTTTTTCACAAAGTCGAGCAGCTCCGCGCCCTGGTTGTAATGAATGCCCATGCTCTGCTCCTGGAAAACCGCGTTGCGCGAGACGAAATCGACGTGCAGGCAGGCGGCGAGGGCGATCGGGCCGAGCGGGCAGTGCGGCGCCAGGGCGACGTCATAGGCTTCCGCCATCGCGGCGATTTTAACGCACTCGGTGATGCCGCCGGCGTGGGAGAGATCGGGCTGCAGAATCGCCAGCCCGCCCGCCTCGAGCACGCGTTTGAACTCAAAACGCGAGAACATGCGTTCGCCCGCCGCGATAGGGATAGCGGTTTGCGCCGCCAGCCTCGGGTAATATTCCGCCTGCTCCGCCAGGACCGGCTCTTCGATAAACAGCGGGCGGTAGGGCTCAAGCTCTTTGATCAACACCTTCGCCATCGGCGCGCTCACGCGGCCGTGAAAGTCGAGGCCGAACTCAATCTTATCGCCGAACGCATCGCGAATTTGCGCAACGGTATTCACTGCGGCGTCAACTTTGCGCGAGTCGTCGATAATCCCCAGCTCTTCGCAGCCGTTAAGCTTGAAAGTGTCGAAGCCGATTTCGCGTAATCTATGGATGCCGGCGATCGCGTCCGCCGGTCGATCGCCGCCCACCCAGCTATAGGCTTTGATTTTATCCCGCACCAGACCGCCCATCAGCTGCCACACCGGCGCGTCCAGCACCTTGCCTTTGATATCCCACAGCGCCTGATCGATGCCGGCGATGGCGCTCATCATGATCGGACCGCCGCGGTAAAACCCGGCGCGATACATGACCTGCCACAGATCGTTGATGCGCGCCGGATCCTGACCAATCAGGTAGTCGCCGAGTTCATGCACGGCGGCTTCGACGGTGCGCGCGCGTCCCTCGATAACGGGTTCTCCCCAGCCGACGACGCCTTCGTCGGTTTCGATTTTAAGAAACATCCAGCGCGGGGGTAAACGGTAGGTGGTGAGCCGGGTTATTTTCATTTCACTGCCTCTCTGTATGCCTGAACAAATGCGGCCGCCTGCTGCGCGGTTCGCTCCACGGGCTGACCGGCGCGATAGAGATCGCTGCCGAGCCCGGCGCCTGCGCAGCCCGCTTCAAGCCACTGCGCCAGGTTTTCCGGCGTAACGCCGCCCACGGCAAGCACCGGCACGTCGTCGGGCAGCACCGCTTTTAGCGCTTTGATGTAGCCTGGGCCGAACGCGGAGGAGGGGAAGATTTTTAACGCCTGTGCGCCAGCCTCCAGCGCGTTAAAGGCTTCGCTGGCCGTCGCGCAGCCAGGGCAGACGATCATGCCGAGGCTCACGGCGTGGCGGATCAGCGCCGGCTGAATATTCGGCGTCACGATAAGCTTGCTGCCCATCTCCGCCAGTCTGTCCACCTGTTCGATTTTCAACACCGTGCCGGCGCCTATCAACGCCCTGTCGCCGTACGCCTCAAGGATCAGCGGGATGCTGAGCGCCCACTGGGGCGAATTGAGCGGAATTTCTACCGCATCGAAACCCGCGTCGATAACCGCGCCGACATGCGCCACGACCTCGTCGGGCGTGACGCCGCGCAGAATCGCGATAAGGGGAAGTTCAGTTTGCCATTGCATTAACGATGCTCCTTATGCCTGCCTGAAAGGCGGTATCGCCAGCTATTACGCTGGCCTGCTGGCCAATGGCGGCCAGCGCCTGTTGATATCGGCGGGTCAGCGATGCTCCGCCGACGAGGGCGATCGGCTGATGGCCAAAGCGTTCGCGCAGCGTGGCGACCTCTGCGCCAATCAGCAGACCGGATAAGAAGTCGCTGACCTCTTCAGGCGCCAGGCTGCCGAGGATATGCGCGGCGCGGATCTCGAAGAGCTGCGCCAGCAGCGCCGGTGTCGCAATTCCGCGTGCCAGCCCGGCGTCAAACGCCGTCTGCGACGGCTGCTGCTCAGGCAAACCGGCGCCAATGAGAGAGTGGCGCAGCAGCAGCGCGTGAAGTTCGCCGGTCATCACGGTGTGAAAGTCGAGAATACGTTCGTTGTCGATCTGCACCCATTTGCAGTGGGTGCCCGGCATCACGTAAACGGGCGAGGGCGCCAGCGCGTGGGCGCCGAGCAGCTGCGTCTCTTCGCCGCGCATCACGTTATGGTGATCCTCGCGGCTGACGCACAAGCCGGGTACGATCCAGACGTTGTGGTCGATCGGCGTCAGCTGCTCGCCGATCGCTGATAAGCGGGCAGGCAGCGGCAGATAGGGCACGCTTTTCCAGCCCACGTTGCTGCCCACCATGCCGGCCATCACCACCGGCGTCTTGCCGTCGCGCCACCCCTGCGTGATCTCGTCTAATACCGCCTGCGGGCGCTTTCCGTTCAGCCGGGTAACGCCCGCTTCTGACGTTCTGCTTTCCTGGCAGCGTTCATGGTCGAAAAGCCAGGCGCGCAAATTGGTGGAGCCCCAGTCAACGGCGATATAGCGAGATCTCATGTGATGTCCTTTAACCTGTGTGTCGAGCTGGCGATCATGGTGTAAGCCGCCTGCTCTGCCGCCTCGCCGTTCTGCAGCCGTATGGCGTCGAACAGCGCTTTATGTTCGCTTAGCGTTTTCGGCATATTGGCCTCGTCGCCCTGCCAGGTGCGCTCGAAGACGGCGCGCTGGAGGGAGCTGATCGCCACGCTGAGCTGTTCAAGCACCGGGTTGTGCACCGCGCGCAGCACCGCTTCGTGATAGCGAATGTCCGCCTCGTTAAAGGCGTCCCGGTCCTGGTTATTAGCGATCATGTCGTTGAGCGCCAGTTCAATCTGCGCCAGATCCTGGGACGTCGCGCGCTCCGCCGCCCAGCGGGCGATGGCCGGTTCAACCAGATTGCGCACTTCGCTCATGGCCGCAATCAGACGCGGATCGTCGTCGTTTTCCAGCACCCACTGCAGTACGTCCGAGTCCAGGTAGTTCCACTGATTGCGCGGCGTGACGAAGGCGCCGTAGTAACGCTTTATTTCAATAAGCCGCTTCGCCGTCAGCGATCGGAACACCTCGCGGATGATATTGCGCGAGGTGGCGAACTCGTCGCACAGCTCCGCCTCGGCCGGCAGCGGCGCGCCGGGCAGATATTTGCCGCTGACGATCTGCTGGCCCAGCGTAATCACGATACGGTCGGTTTTATTGAGGGTCATAGAAGCTCCTTGTGCCGGTCTGTTTGCCTCTACTTTACCCCGGGCGCTCAGTTTCGCCTCATGTTTGAAGTACAACGCGGAAATAAGCAGCTCTCTGCATGGCGCCATTGTAGTACGATAAAAAATATTTGTACTACAATGTGGATCACAAAAACGCCATTTCGTAAAAGGCGTTTGCCTCCAGCCCGTTGCGCAAAATGTGATCAATAGATGAGAAAGATGCTTTGTAATCGATTACTTTTTTAGCAGATGTTAATTGTAATCGATTACTTTTCACTGCGAGGCGGCTATGGTTTCTGATACGCAAAGTAACGATCACGCTGTAGCGGCGCAGCGCATGCTGGTGCCGCGGCTGTCGCTGATGATGTTTCTGCAGTTCTTTATCTGGGGCAGCTGGTCGGTCACGCTCGGGCTGGTGATGGCGCAGCACAATATGTCGCTGCTGATTGGCGATGCCTTCTCGGCCGGGCCGATAGCGTCGATACTGTCACCCTTTGTACTGGGCATGCTGGTGGATCGCTTCTTCCCGTCGCAGAAGGTGCTGGCGGTGATGCATCTGGCCGGCGCGGTGATCCTGTGGTTTGTGCCGCAGGCGGTGGTGGCGGAAAACGGCGGCTTGTTAATCGCCTTACTGTTCGGCTACACCCTGTGCTATATGCCCACGCTGGCGCTGACTAATAATATCGCCTTTCACAGCCTGACGAGCAGCGAGAAGAGTTTCCCGGTGGTGCGGGTATTCGGCACCATCGGCTGGATCGTGGCGGGGATATTTATCGGCGTTGTCGGCATCGCCTCCAGCGTCGCCATTTTTACGCTGGCGGCCATCAGCTCGGTCGCGCTGGCGATCTACAGCCTGACGCTGCCGCACACGCCCGCGCCAGCGAAAGGCGCGCCTTTTCACCTGCGCGATCTCTTCTGCGCCGACGCCTTCGCGCTGCTGAAAATCCGTCACTTTTTTATCTTTTCGCTTTGCGCCACCCTGATCTCTATCCCGCTTGGCACCTACTACGCCTTTACCGCCTCCTGGCTGGCCGATGCGGGCGTGAAAAACGTCAGTACGCTGATGTCGTTTGGCCAGATGTCGGAAATCTTTTTTATGCTGGTGATCCCGCTGCTGTTCCGTCGCCTCGGCGTGAAAGTCATGCTGCTGGTGGGCATGGCCGCCTGGTTTGTACGCTATGCGCTGTTCGCCATGGGCATGGGCGAAGAGGGACGCGCCCTGATCTGGCTGGGCATCTTGCTGCACGGCATCTGCTACGACTTTTTCTTTGTGGTCGGCTTTATCTACACCGACCGCATCGCGGGCGAGAAAGTAAAAGGTCAGGCGCAGAGCATGATCGTGATGTTTACTTACGGCATCGGCATGCTGCTGGGGTCGCAAATCTCCGGCGCGCTCTATAACCATCTGGTCGCCGGTCAGGTTTCCGCCGCCAGCTGGGCGCTGTTCTGGTGGATCCCGGCGATTGCCGCCGCGGCGATCGCCATACTGTTTCTGTTCACGTTCAGGTATCGCGACTGAGCGAATAGAGGGGAGGTGATTTTGAAAACGCTGAAAGGTCCAGGCATTTTTCTTACGCAGTTTATCGGCCAGCAGGCGCCGTTTAATTCGCTGGCGGGGCTGGCGCAGTGGGCGGCTTCGCTCGGCTACAAAGCCCTGCAGATCCCCTGCAATCATCCTGGGATATTCGATCTGCAGCGGGCTGCCAGCAGCCAGACCTACTGCGACGAGGTGCGCGGCGTGCTGCAGGAGAAGGGGCTGTGCATCAGCGAGCTCTCAACGCATCTGGAGGGACAGCTGGTCGCGGTGCATCCGGCGCACGACGCCGCCTTCGACAACTTTGCGCCAGCCAGCGTGCGCGGCAAGCGCGAGGCGCGCACTGCCTGGGCGACAGAGCAAGTGAGGCTGGCGGCAGCCGCGTCGCAAAACCTCGGGCTGCGCGCCCATGCGACCTTTTCTGGCTCGCTCGCCTGGCCCTATCTCTATCCCTGGCCGCCGCACAATCCGCAGCTGTTCGAGGAGGCGTTCGCCGAGCTGGCGCGCCGCTGGCAGCCGCTGCTCGACATCTACGATCGCCACGGCGTTGACCTCTGCTATGAGCTGCATCCCGGTGAAGATCTCCATGACGGCGTGACCTTCGAGCGCTTCCTGGAGAAGGTTGAGCACCATCCGCGCTGCAATATTCTCTTTGACCCCAGCCATCTGCACCTGCAGCACATTGACTACCTGCAGTTTATTGACATCTACCACGCGCGCATCAAAGCCTTTCACGTCAAAGATGCGGAGTACCTGCCGAATGGCCGCAGCGGCGTCTACGGCGGCTACCAGACGTGGATCGACCGCGCCGGACGCTTTCGCTCGCCGGGCGACGGTCAGATCGACTTCAAGGGTATTTTCAGCAGGCTGGCGCAGTACAACTATGATGGCTGGGCGGTGCTGGAGTGGGAGTGCTGCCTGAAAGAGGCGGAGGCTGGCGCGCGCGAGGGCGCGGAGTTTATTCGCCGCCACATTATTCCAGTGGCGCAGCACGGCTTTGACGACTTCGCCGCCCGGCAGAGCAGCGCCAGCGTGCGCGCCGCGCTTGGGCTGCCGGATTGATCGCCGCGTTACCGAGGTCATCAGGTGGCGCGCCTTGTCGCTGCGCGCCAGCGGCGGAGCTGGACTCACGTCTTGTCTCGCAGGGGATTATGATAGCGACAGACCCGAAACTGACCCAGGAAGTCATCCCTTTATGTCCATTCAAAAAATCGCGAAGCTGGCTGGCGTTTCCGTTGCCACGGTTTCTCGCGTCATTAACCACAGCGGCAGCGTCAAGGAAGTCAACCGGGATAAGGTGCTGAAGGCGATAGAAGCCAGCAACTATCAACCCAACCTGCTGGCGCGCCAGCTACGCACCGCGCGCAGCTCAATGGTGCTGGTGCTGGTTTCCGATATCTCCAACTCGTTTTGTGCCGAAATCGTCAAGGGGATTGAGGAGCAGGCGGAGCAGAACGGCTATCGCATTTTGCTGTGCAACGCCGGTGGCGATATCAATCGCTCACGCTCCAGCCTGCAGCTGCTGGCGGGAAAAGTGGTGGATGGCGTGATTACCATGGACGCCTTCACCCGGCTGCCAGAGCTGACGCAGCTGATTGGCGAGATGCCCTGGGTGCAGTGCGCGGAATATGCTGATGGCGGTGATATCTCCTGCGTAGGGATCAACGATACCGACGCAGCGCGCCAGCTGGTCGCCCACCTGGCTGAGGGCGGCCATCGTTATATCGCCCTGATTAACCACGATCTCAGCTACAAATATGCCCAGCTGCGCCAGCAGGGCTATCAGCAGGAGCTGAAGCGCCAGGGGTTAAGCTGGCAGGCGATCGGCTACGCCAGCGATCTGAGCTTCAGCGCCGGCAAGCAGGCGATGCAGGCGCTGCTGAAGGGCGCCACCCGGCCCGACGCGGTGTTTGCCGTATCGGATACGCTGGCGGCTGGCGCGATGTCCGCCATCGAGTCTGCGGGCCTGCGTATCCCGCAGGATATCGCCGTGGCCGGTTTCGACGGCACCGAATTAGCCGAAATCGTTTCGCCGCCGCTCACCACCGTTGCGCAGCCGTCGCGTGCGATTGGCCGCACGGCCTTTGACCTGCTGCTGAAAAAAATAGCCGATCCGCAGGCGCCCACGGAACGGGTAATGATGGCGTGGCGGCTGATTTTGCGCGCCAGCGCCTGAGGAAAAAATCGGCACCGGTTATGTTCATCCGTTAATAGCGTATTAATGCTTTACACATTAGGCGGACGAAATTTTCGCAGGCGAACTTTTTTATTGATAAAAGTCAGCTATGGGTCAGATCCGAATATATCAGCACCGTCTGTTTAAGACGGGTTTAATTTATGCGCGCCAGGATGGCAGGTGAAATTAACACTTTCTGATTCTGATTAACAAAAGGAGCAAAGTCATGCTTATCAAAAAGGCAGCGGTAAGTTTAATGTTGCTGGCGGCAGCGTCAACGCTCTCCGCCTGTGCAGGGCGCTACATTATTTCCACCAATGACGGGCATATGATTAATGCGAACGGTAAACCTGCCATTGATAAAGAAACAGGTATGATCTCCTATGAAGATGCGAGCGGAAATATGCATCAGCTACAGAAGCGTGATGTAAAAGAGATCGTAAAAGAATAGGGACCGGCTTTACTGCGCCGCATCCTGAATACTTTCGCAAGCGGCTTTTTCGAGACGTAAGCGCACAACTCGCGGTTTGCAGCAGATTCAGGTTTTAAATAGAAGCAGGTTGAAGGTCGTTATGAAAAGAATGATTTTGCTGATATTGCCTCTCTTTCTGACAAGCTGCGCTGAATATAAGTGGGTCAAGCAGGGGGCAAGCGAGCGCGATGAGACTGTGGTTGAGACCGCCTGCGAGGCTCAGGCGCTGCGCGACCTGCCGCCAGATAATGTCGTGAGCGGTAAGTCCATCTCCCATGATAAAAAGCGCGACGAATCTGACGTGAGCTATAGCGTAAGCGATTCGAATCGTTATCAAAGGGAGATTTTAGTTAAAGACTGTATGTATAAACAAGGCTGGAATCAGGTTGAGGTTCAGCATTGATTGACTGCCACTTCAGTGGCTGTGGTAGCGCGCCTCAGCGCCACCACACAGCTTATTTTTAAACAAGGGTAAATCACGTGTCTAAATCCGCTAAAGCACTGCTTCTTACCGCCGCTATGCTTGTCACCGGCAGCGGCATCGCCTCGGCAAGTACGCCTGATATTACCGTTTTCGCCTCGAAGGATGCGCAGGGCAGCGTCTGGAACAGCGTAACGGACAAAGCACAGTATCAGGTCTCCTATAAAGTGACGATCAATAACAACGGAAAAGAGGCGTTTACGCCGGGCAAAAATAATAAGATGTGCCTGTTTCTGTTCGACAGTCAGGGACATCAGCTGATGAGCAACGGTATTCAGCTGGAGCTGCTTTCGCCCTATAAGTCGGGAGAGTCGCGTTACGGCACCGTGATGTTTACCAGTGATAACGCTGCGCTGTTTGACCTGCCTTTTGTCAAACTTGCGACGGGTGACCAATGCCTTACCGCGGCGGTGAAGCGCTGAAGGGAGCGCGTCGAAAGATGAGTAAGAGCGGCTGGTGAGATAAAAAATCCGCGCTCTTGAAATAGCACTCCACTCATTTTATTTCGCTAAGTCATCATGCGGCAATAGCTAATGGCATTGATTGACATTAAACCAGCGCCTGAATGCTATCCAGGCGCAAGGCAGTTTGCTGCAGGCCTTAATTTATTATTTTTGTCCACTTTGCGGTATTTTCGTTGCCTCGCGCCGGCGAGGCCGCGGGTAAATAATCAGAGGAAATAAAATGGTTAAGCACGCATTCGCGGCTCTGACACTACTTTTAGGATCTGCCGCAGTGTCAGGCTGCGTCATGGCGGATGGAGGAGGGCATCACCACTATGCATCCTCCCCAGGCAGGCATCATCATCGCGCACCTGGCGCTTCATATCATAGTGGGCCGCCGCCCGCGCCGGACAGCGCTTCTCAACATCTGGGCCCGCCACCTGCGCCAGGCAGCGCCGCTCAGCATTTAGGCCCGCCGCCAGCGGATGGCATTCACCGCTGGTAACGTCACAGGCCCGCTCGCGCGGGCCGTTGCTTTCTGCTTAGCCCGGCCCCTCGCTGCCCGCCGCAATCACCGCGCACGCCAGCCTTTCCCCGATCGTCAAGGTCTTGCCGAGGAGCAGATAGCCCGGCACGGTGGCAGACAGCACGCTGGTCTCGCGCCGCGTAAAAGCGCGCGCGGCCTCTTAAAGAGGAGAGGCCGCGTCGCCAGCGCGGAAAAAATTCGCTACTATCCGCGCTCACTCTCTTTGGACCGCCTGATGTCACTTATTGTCGATACCTTTATCGCCCCGCCGTGTCTGGAACAGATCGAGACGCTCTATGAGGATGACCATCTGGTGCTGATCAATAAACCCGCCGGACTGCTCAGCCTCTCGGGGAAAAATCCCCTTAACCTCGATTCGGTGCACTACCGGCTGGCGGCGCGTTTTCCCGGCTGCACCCTGGTGCATCGACTCGATTTTGGGACCTCGGGGCTGATGGTGATTGCGCGCAATAAAGCCGTTAACGCCGCGCTCTGCCAGCAGTTCAGCCAGCGCACGGTGAGCAAGGGCTACAGCGCGCTGCTGTGTGGACATGTGACGGAAAACGAGGGGATGATCGAGGCGGCGATCGCCAAAGATCCGGCGCGCTTCCCGCTGATGACGATTTGCGCCGCAAGCGGCAAGCCCGCGCGATCTCGCTATCGCGTCGTTGAGCGCTTTTATCAGGCGGGAGAAGAGGGCGTGGCGCTGCCGCTGACGCGCGTCGCGCTGACGCCGGAGACCGGGCGCACCCATCAGCTGCGCATTCACTGCCAGCTGCTGGGGCATGCTATTTTGGGCTGCGATCTTTATGGCGGGCGTCTGCTGCCGGGGGCCGACCGCGCGCCGCGGCTGATGCTGCACGCCAGCGAGCTGCATTTTACCCATCCGGTGAGCGGAGAGCGAATAGAAGCGCGCCATGCCAGCCCGTTTTAACCGCGTTTCAGCGGAGGTTTGCTTCCACAGCGCGCAGTGGGGCGGGCATTACCACATCAGATCGTCAGGCACCTTGAAGTCAGCGTAGGGATCGTCTTCATCCTGCTCTTCCTGACTGAGCGCGCTGTTTAATACGATGCTGCTGGCGTCGCGCTGCGCGATCTTATCGGCGACGCTGGCGGGGATAATGGCGTAATGGCTTTCGCCGTTCTCCGCCGCCAGGCGCGCAATGGCGAGCCGGCCGCTAATCAGCTGTGCCTGAGTCGCCTTGTCGACCTCAATTTTTTTGATCAGATTATTATCGGTGAAGTTAAAACCGATAGTGCCGCGTGAAATGTCGATGCGGTTCATCTCAATCAGCTGCTTGATCTGCGCCTTATACTCGCGCGACAACACCGCCTGCTTTTGCTGTTCGTTAAGCAGCTTATCGCGCGCCTGCTGCGCCTTTTTATTCTCTTCCACCGCCTGTCGCGCCTCGCGCGCCTGCACGCGCGATTTTTTGGCGGTTCTCTGCACCTTGTCCATTTTCTTGCTGCTGACCAGGCCAGCTTTGAGCATCTGCTCTTGTAAGGTAAGTTTCGTCATCGTTATTACTAAGCCCGCTAAAAAATTTTTCTGATTATACCTGTAAATCGGGTGGCCGCCGAGGGCCGGTCGCGCGATTCCGGCCCGCGCGCAGCAGCGGGAACGCATTAGCGAAGGCGGAAAGCACTGCGGAGAGGCTAGCGCGGGGCAAGCGTGAAATGGGGATGTTTGCCAGCCAGCAACAGCAGCAGCTCATATTCTCCCTGGCTGAGCAGTCCCGGGTTGGATGTGGCTTCCTTAAGCTGCCAGCCGCGCAGACTCAGATCGAACCGTTCGGCGGCGCGCTCCTGCGTCAGGCCAGCGGCGATGCGCAGAGAGCGGACATCAGGCTGAACAACCACGCCTGGCATAAAGGATTTATTGGTCATCATTTTTCTCATTTATGCAACAAGCTCGGTTCCAGCAGGACCTTTGCTGTAAGACCCAATGGGTTAACAGACGTTATGCCTCCTGGAAGCGGGCTTTTGCTGTTTCTGGGGGATATCGTCACACGCCACCCGATTTTATCCAGGCTGCGCCTCTCAGAACCCTCTCATAATTCCGCGACAGAATCGTTTAGGGATAAATCCGCTTTATATCCCGAGCCAGACATTCAGGATGTGTGGCTTCGCAAGCTGATTAATATCCTGGCGTTTTTGTCTTGCCGATAATAAGGACCCTGATATGAGAGACCCAATCGTTCGTCGCGTCCCTGCCGATCTTTCCTGCGTGGAAGTAAACGAACAGTGGCAAATCACCTTCTGGATGCTGACGCTGCATATTACTCAGGACCGGCTCATCCGGGCTGTCAAAGAGGCCGGCCCGGATGTGGAAAAGGTGCGCCGCTGGCTGAAAGAGAATCCGCCTTCGCGCCGCCCCTGTTACTGACGCCCTTTATAAGGCAGCGGCGCCAGCCGGCCGCGGCGCGGCAGGCGTATTGGCGCTGTTTAATTTCGCGTTACGGCTCGGGTCATGCCCTACGTCAGCTGGCGTAATAAAGTGGCTGATAACGGCGGCAAGGGTTTCTGTGCGTCCGTTCAGGCTGCCCGCTGACGCGGTAACCTGCTGAACCAGCGAAGCGTTCTGCTGCGTGACGCGATCCAGATCGGCAACAGCCAGCGCGACCTGAGAAAGGCCTTTGCTTTGCTCTTCTGAGGCCAGCGCAATTTGGCCGATAAGATCGTTCACCGCCGAGACGCGCTGCGTGACGCTGTCCATGGTTTCCCCGGCCCGGCCGGCTGCCGCCGCGCCTTCCTGTACGCGCGTTACCGCGCCGCTGATTAACTCCTCAATCTCTTTAGCTGCCGCGGCGCTGCGCTGGGCGAGCGTGCGCACCTCGGAGGCGACCACGGCGAAGCCGCGGCCCTGTTCGCCTGCGCGCGCCGCCTCAACGGCCGCGTTGAGCGCCAGAATGTTGGTCTGAAAAGCGATGCTGTTGACCGTAGCGGTAAACTGCCGAATTTTTTCCGCTTCATCAGCGATATCGCGCATCAGCGTAGAGACGGAGTGAACCAGCACCTCGCCCTGTCGGGTGGTCTGCGCGGTGGCGCCTGCCAGCTCGCGCGCTTCCCGGGCGCTCAGCGCGTTATTCTTCACCGTGGCAGTCAGCTGCTCCATGCTGGCGGCGGTCTGTTCGAGCGCCGCCGCCTGGCGGGTGGTGCGGTCGGAAAGATCGGTATTCCCGGCGGCGATGTCCGCCGCTTCCCGGCGCAGCACGCCGCTATTGTCACGTACCGCCTGCACCGTAGTGAGCAGGCTCTGCTGCATCAGCCGCACCAGTGGAACCAGCTGCCCGACACAGTTGCGGCCAAACTCCTGCGGCTCGCGCGAGAGATCGCCTGCTGCCATGCTTCTGAAATGCTCGCGCATCACGCCAAGCGGCTTCACCAGATGGGTGACCAGAAAGCGGTCGCAGAAGATCAGCAGGCCCAGCGTCATTAGCGCGGCGACAAGAAATGTCCTCTGCAGACGCTCACGATCGCGGGCGGTCGCCGCTTCGTCCGATGCAGCCTGACGCTGCAGAAAGCTTAGCCGCTCTTTCGCCACGGCGGAGAAGCGTGCGGGGGTGTCGTGCAGGGCGGCGCTAAGGGGCGCCCAGTCCGCGCCGGCGGGGGCCTCAGCCTGCAGCAACGCTTTTTCCTCGGCAGAGCCTGAGGCCATCGCATTTCCGGCGCGCGTCAGGAAAACCAGCTGCGCGCTGACGACATCTCTCGCTTCGGCTCGCTGATGCAGGTCGCGCATAACAACAGAACCGTAAGCGCCAGCCAGCGCCACGACCAGCAGCGCAGCCAGCAAAATAGCCTGTACTACCCGACGAATAGTGAAATTTCTGAGGAAGTGCATAGTGAATTCCCTGGTGTTGTTATTGCTGTGTAAGGAACGGCGAAATTTTGATTTTATATAGTTTGCTATTTAATTGCGTGCAACTCTATTGACCTCTACAGTGTGGCAGTGAATCAGGAAAAAGGAAACGATCATTTTGTAATTTTTTTATTTTTCGGATTATTTGACATTGTTCATAAGAATTTAGTGTGCCATGCGGGCAAAATGCGCTTAAGATTTCGTACCAGATAAAATCAGATAATTTGCCTTGTACTTTAGTCGGTTTTTCCCGGTCTGCTTTTAAACACAATTATTTTCTGTTCGTTCCAGAACTGGTGCGGGCCGGAGGAACCATGCAAACATGTTCCGACGACGAAAGTCGCCTGCGCGCGCTTGAAGCGCTGCGCGAACCTGACGAAAGTCGCGATGGGGTTCTTGAGAAGTTTGTCCGGCTGGCGAGCCAGGCGCTCGGCATTCCCGGCTGTTTTATCTCCATCGTCGACGATGAATTTCAGTACATTCGGGCGGCGCGCAACTTTGCGCTTAAGTTCTCGACGCGAGAGGATTCGCTCTGTCGCTACGTGATCGATTCCGAAGCGCCGATGGTGGTTTCTGATACCTGGCTGGATGCCCGCTTTGTAAAGCACAAGTTCGTCATCGGCGATCCCTGGATTCGCTTCTATGCTGGCGTGCCGCTGAAAAGCCGCACTGGCCATATCCTCGGCACGCTGTGCGTGACCGACGGCGAGCCGCATTCGCTCAATCCTGAACAGCTGACTGCGCTGACGCTGCTCGGCGCGCTGGTAATCTCGTTTCTCGAAGCCTGGCACGCCGCCGGCTTCAGCGATCCGGTGACCGGGCTGCCTAATCGTCAGCGGCTGATCCGCGATCTGCACTACCTGACGGCGAGCGGCGATACGCAGCCGCGGCGGCTGATTCTGATTGACTGCATCGACATGGCGCGCGCCTATGAGCTGGCGCGCTCAATGGGGATGGGGCCGGTCGAGGGGCTGCTTAAAGATGTCGCCACGCTTCTGCCGCTGCGCCTGCGTCTGGGGCCTGGCGATCTGCTCTACACCGTGGCTACCGGCCGGTTTGCGCTGCTGACCAGCGAAAGAAGCCCGCTCAGCGCCGCTGGGGTGGCGAATCGTATGGAGGGCATCAGCGCGGATTTAGGCGAGGGGCTGTCGGTGACCCTGAATACCTTTACCGGCGGGGTGGACTTCACGGCCGTGGCGTCGCCGGCGCAGGAGATACTGCGGCGTGGCCTCAGCGCGCTGCATGAGGCGATCGGCAGCGGGGTGGCGACGCGGACCTATAGCGCGTCGGAGGATGTGCGCCGCACGCGCGATTTTAACCTGATGCATGAACTTGCCTCTGCGCTGAGAAACGAAGAGGGGCTCTATCTGGCTTACCAGCCCAAAATTTGTCTGCAGAGCGGCGCGCCGGTGGGGCTTGAGGCGCTGATCCGCTGGCACCATCCGCTGCTGGGCGAGCTGCCGCCCTCGGCGTTCGTCCCCCTGGCGGAGCAGACCGAACTGCTCTCCGAGATGAACACCTGGGTGATCGATCGCGTCATTGCCCGTCTGGCGCGGCTGCGTAATCACTGCATCCAGCTGCCGATTTCCGTCAACGTCAGCCTGCATGATTTCGCCCGGCAGGGGTTCGCCGACATGCTGGAGGATAAGATGCTGAAAGTCAGGCTGCCTAACGCGCTGCTCGGCGTGGAGTGTCTGGAGACCGAGCGGCTGATTGAAAATCCGGCCGCGCTGCGCGGGCTGGAGATGCTTAAGCTGCGCGGCTTCGGCATCTCGCTGGACGACTTTGGCACCGGCTACAGCAATATCAGCTATCTGCGCCGCATGCCGCTGGATGTCATCAAGCTGGACCGTTCGTTAATCAGCGGGCTCGCCACCGACACGGCGTCGCGTATTATCGCGCGCAACATTATCACCATGCTGAAAGAGCTGGACTATGTCGTGCTGGCGGAGGGCATTGAGTGCGGAGACGTAGCCAGCATGCTGTGCGAGTATGGCTGCGACCAGGCGCAGGGCTATTTCTATGCCAAACCGCTGCCCGATCGCGAGCTGGATGCGTGGCTCGACTGGCGGCTGCGTAACAAATGTCGCTGAGAAGCGCCTGCGCTACTGCGCCTCAGCGGCGGCCTGAGCCTGGGGACTCTCGGGCACGTCGTTCCAGGTGCAGTCGATCTCGCTGTCGTGGGAGGTGCACTCGGGCGGAGCGTTGAGGTTTTTGGCCTGATGATGGCGCGGCACCGCGCAGCCGGAGAGCAGCAGGCAGACAACAAGCGCAACAGGTTTCAGCATAAAGAGATTTCCGTTCACCATGTGACGGCTATCTTCGCTTTCCCTGCCTTAACGGCCGCTGAACCGTCCAGGCCGTAAGCGGCGGTTTCATCAACCCGGCATCAACCACGCTACTCTTTACCCGCATCTCGCCCTTAACGCGATCTAAATCAATAACGATAATTGTTCGCAATTGCATAGTTGCGGCACAGAGATATCGGAGATGAGATCATGCTGATAACCCCCGGGAGTCAATGGCGTATTACAGGGTTCAGGAACGACCTGTCCGAGCTTTTCCGTCGTAAACTTTTATCGCTGGGCTTCGTGCCTGGTGCGGTCATCGATATCGTCAGGTTTGCGCCGCTGGGCGATCCGGCGGAGGTGCGTCTCAGCCACAGCAGCTATGCGCTCCGTAAAGCTGAACTGGCGATGCTGCGCCTTGAGGCCGTTGACGGAGGCGAGCAGGCATGAAGCGTATCAACGCCGTACTGGCGGGCAACCCTAACGCCGGTAAAACCACGCTGTTCAATCTGCTGACCGGGCTGCGGCAGCGCACCGGCAACTGGCCCGGCGTCACCGTCGAGCGCAAACAGGGCACCTTCACCACCGGCGAGGCAGCCGTCACGCTGATCGATCTGCCTGGCATCTATTCCCTTGAAACGGTGCAGGCTGAAGACGGCCTCTCCGCCGACGAACGCGTCACCTGCAGCTATATAATGAGCGGCCAGGCGGACGTGCTGATCAACGTGATTGACGCGTCGAGCCTGGAGAAGAGCCTGTGGCTCACCCTGCAACTGCGCGAGCTGAACCTGCCGACGATCGTGGTGCTTAATATGGCCGACGTCGCCAGAACCTGCGGCGTTGAACTGGATGCCGATGCGCTGGCCGCCCAGCTCGGCTGTCCGGTAGTGCTGATGTCCGCCTCGACGTCCGAAGGGCTAACGGCGCTGCTGGCAGCCATTGAAAGCCTTGCCGCCGCGCCGCCTGCGGATCTACTGCTGAACCGAGCGGAAGTCGATGCGGAGGCGCGGCTGGCCCGCATCCGCGCCATCTGTCAGGCCGCTTGCGATGGCGGGTCGCGTCGCGCCCACCGTCTGACACGCGCGCTGGATAATCTGTTCCTCGACCGCTGGCTCGGTTTTCCCCTGTTTTTAGGGGTGATGTACCTGATGTTTTACTTCTCCATCAATATCGGCGGCGCGCTGCAGCCGGTATTTGATAAGGGGTCCACGGCGCTGTTTATCGACGGCGCCGCGCAGCTCTGCGCCGCGCTTCACTTTCCCGACTGGATCACCTCTTTTCTGGTGCAGGGCATCGGTGGCGGTATTACCACCGTCCTGCCGCTGGTCCCGCAGCTGGCGCTGATGTTCTTTTTTCTGACGCTGCTGGAAGAGTCGGGCTATATGGCGCGCGCCGCGTTTGTGGTCGATCGGCTGATGCGCTGGCTGGGGCTGCCGGGGAAATCTTTTGTGCCGCTGATCGTCGGCTTTGGCTGCAACGTGCCGGCCGTGATGGGAGCGCGCACGCTGGAAACCGAGCGGGAAAGGCTGGTTACGATGCTGATGGCCCCCTTTATGTCCTGCGGCGCGCGGCTGGCGATATTCGCCGTATTTTCCGGCGTCTTTTTCGGTAACGCCGGCGCGGGCGTCATCTTTTCGCTCTATCTGCTCGGTATCGTGGCGGCGGTTTTTACCGGGCTGGTGTTGAAGCATACCCTGCTAAAGGGCGGCGCCTCCTGTGCCATCATGGAGCTGCCGCTGTGGCATGTGCCGGTGATGCGCAGCCTCCTGCTGCAGACCTGGTTTCGGCTGCACGCCTTCGTTATTCGCGCGGGCAGGGTGATCGTCGCGGCCTGCGTGGTGATTGGCCTGCTTTCCAGCCTGACGGTGAGCGGCCATCGGGCGCCGCGCGTCGACGACTCGGTACTGGCTTCCGCCAGCCGCTACCTGACGCCGCTGTTTACGCCGATGGGGATCAAGCCCGACAACTGGCAGGCGACCGTTGGGCTGGTAACCGGCGCCCTGGCGAAAGAGAGTGTGGTCGGCACCCTGAACGCGCTCTACCAGGCGGAGCCGCAAAATGCGCCGGACGCTGAGCCAGCGCAAAGCCTGACGGCGGTTTTCGCCTCGGCGCTGGATGAAACCGGGCAGAATCTGAAACAGGCGCTCAGCCCGCAGACGCTGTTTAACCCTGTTGAAGCGAGCAAAGGAGACGGCGAAATGAGTCAGGGCGCGGTAGGCGTTATGCAGACGATGTTCGGCAGCGCGCTCGCGGCCTACAGCTATCTGGTCTTCGTGCTGCTCTACGTGCCCTGCGCCTCGGTGATGGGCGCGCTGGCGAAAGAGGCGGGACGGCAGTGGATGTGGTTTGCTCTGATCTGGGGAACCGTTATGGCCTATAGCGCGGCGACCCTGATTTACCAGATCGGCACCTTTACACAGCATCCCGGTTTCAGCCTGATTTGCCTGGCGGCTATTGTTGCGGCAGGCGTGGCTGCGGTGACCCTGTTGCGCCAGCAGCGCGTCAGCCTGCAGCCTGGGTTGCAGCCAGCCAAAGAGGGCGGCGGATGCGGCAGCTGTAAAGGGTGCGGGCATTAACCCGGCAAATAAAAAACGCTCCTGTCGTGGAGCGTTACCGGAAAACCCGGCTAAATGAATCAATAGCCGTACTTGTTGTAGTGAGGCGTTACCTCGACGCTGACTATAGTGCGGCATTTCTCAATCAGGCCTCAACAGTTCAGGAACAGGCGCGCCCTTTATTGCGCGAGATCAAAGGATTAGCGAGCAAGAAGAGAAGGCGGGGGGCGCTCGCTGGCATCACGAAGGTGAAGCAGCGGTGACAAGGAAGGTGGTGACAACGTCACTTTTGCTTGCGGCGGTCCTGCTATAACGCCAGCCATCAGCGGCTGAGAGAAGCGTTAGCGAAGCGAAACAGGATTATTCCGCTTGCAAAGCGCCAGAGAAAATTTTGTAAAAAGCTGTGTCGCCTATCGACCGGCTGCGACGCCTGTCTTATGCTTGACCGGCCTCTAACCCTAATACTTCCGGAGTCCGACTGATGAAAGCAGCCACCTTTCTGCTGGCCGGCGCTGCGCTGCTGCTCTCCGCATGCAGCAGCAACAGCGATAACGAACCGCCGCAACAAGCCACCGCAGCCCATATTCAGCCGCACGTCATTATGTCGTCGCTGGCGGAGAGCAACTGCGCGGGGGCCGGAGGCACGCTGGCCTTTTCTCACCAGCTGGACGGCACGCGCATCGGCATGTGCCAGCTGGCGAACGGACGCCGCTGCGATGAACAGGCGCTGATCGGCGGCAACTGCGCCCGCTAACAAAACCGCAGGCGCGACTCAACGGCTACGCCCGGTGGGTCAGGCCGAGGCGCACAGCTGGTTCTGGCAGACTTCGCCTTTTTCAAGCTGGCTGAGATTCGACAAGGTCGTTTCCGAAATCGCCGTCAGCGCCTCAGCGGTCAGAAATGCCTGATGGCCGGTAAACAGCACGTTATGGCAGGCTGACAGCCGACGGAACACATCGTCCTGAATCACGTCGTTAGACTTGTCTTCAAAGAAGAGATCGCGCTCATTTTCGTAGACATCCATGCCGAGCGAGCCGATTTTCTGCTGTTTGAGCGCCTCAATCGCTGCCTGGGAGTCGATCAGCTTGCCGCGACTGGTGTTAATCACCATTACGCCATCTTTCATCTGGCTAAAGGCGGCGGCGTTCAGCAGATGATGATTTTCCGGTGTCAGCGGGCAGTGCAGAGTGATCACGTCCGACTCGGCGAACAGGGTTTTCAGATCGACATACTCCGCGCCCAGCTCCAGCGCCTGCGCGCTCGGGTAGGGATCAAACGCCAGCAGGCGCATGCCGAAACCTTTCAGAATGCGCATCGTCGCTATGCCGATCTTGCCGGTGCCGACCACGCCTGCGGTTTTGCCGTGCATATTAAAGCCGGTTAAGCCGTCGAGCGAAAAGTTGGCGTCGCGCGTGCGCTGATAAGCGCGATGGATACGGCGGTTAAGCGTCATCATCATTCCAACCGTATGTTCCGCCACCGCCTCCGGCGAATAGGCGGGTACGCGCACCACCTTCAGACCCAGCTCCTCCGCTGCGGCTAAATCGACGTTGTTAAAACCGGCGCAGCGCAGCGCGATATACTTCACGCCAAGTGCCGCCAGCTCCTCCAGCACCGGACGGCTGGCGTCGTCGTTGACGAAAATGCAGACGGCGTCGCAGTCAACGGCGTTTTTTGCCGTCGCTTCCGTCAGTAGAAAGTCGAAATAGACCAGATCAAACTGGTAGCCTTCATTAACGCGATCGAGATATTTCTGGTCATAGTGCTTCGTGCTGTAAACCGCGATTTTCATCGTTACGCTCCTGCATTCGGGTATCCACACAGCATAACGTTTTATTGTGGATTTTGCTGCCGTCGGCGGCGCGCCTTCACCTCAGGCCGATTACATGCCATCATCAGGGGCAGGAACCTGTCAGGAAAAGGAATAGTGCTGCCATGCCGCGGAGCCTCCGCCGACTACTTGCTGCCTTACTGGCGCTGACGCTGCTGGTGCTGGGGCTGCTGCTCACCGTGACGCAATGGCTGCCGCGTCTGGCTGGCATCTGGCTGCCGGCGGATACGCGTATCGTGCTGGAAGGATCGCCACGCTGGCGCAACGGCGGCCTGTGGTTTCCGCAGGTACGCTACCTGGCGGGCGAGTGCGCGCTGGCAAGCGTTGAGCAGGTCTCGCTTGGCTGGCACGACCGGCGCTGGCGGCTCGCCGCGCGTCAGGTGACGCTCGACAGCGACTGCCTGCAGCAGCTGCCGCAAAGCGAGCAGCCCGGCACACCGAAAAGCCTCGCGGCGTGGCAGCAGCTGTTGCCCGGCGCCGATATCCAGCTCGATAATCTTACCATTGCGCCCTGGCAAGCCTACGCCGGCCGTTTCGATCTCAGCCTTACCCCCGCTAAACAGACGCTGCGCTATCGCGGCGACAACCTTAATATCGACGCCAGCCTGCAGGGGCAGCAGCTCAACGTAGAGCAGCTGACGCTGCGCCATAAGGCGCTGCCGCAGCCCGTGACGCTGCATGGCCGGTTCGAGCTGCCCGAGTTCGCCAACGGCCTGCCAATCGGCGGTCAGCTGGAGGGCGAGCTGCAGTACGCTGGCGAACCGCTGCGTCTGACGCTCGACTGGCAGCAGCAGCAGGGCAAACTGGCGCTCTACACCACCGGCGACGGCCAGCCGCTGCTGACGCTGCCGTGGCAGGCGGACGCGCGGCAGATCCGCATTGTTAAAGGGCGTTACCGCTGGCCGACCGGCGAGCAGACGCTCTCCGGCTTTCTCGATCTCAGACTTGCTAACTGGCGGCAGGGGCTGGAAGAGACGCAGATCGCCGGACGGCTCAACGTGCTGACCCAGGGACGCGGCGGCAAAGGCAACGCGGTGCTGAATATCGGCCCTGGAAGGCTGAGCATGACAAACAGCGCGCTGCCGCTGCGCCTTACCGGCGAAAGCAAGCTGGCGGCGATGCAGCTTTACGCCGCGCTGCCGGGCGATCTTAGCGGGCCGTTGCTCGACCCGCAGCTCAGGTTCCAGCCCGGCGCGCTGCTGCGCCTGCGCGGCCGCCTTCTCTCCACGCTGGAGGTCGATGAGGCGCGCTGGCCGCTGGCGGGCGTGCGGCTCGCCTCACAGGGCATCGACGGTCGCCTGCAGGCAATACTCAAGGCGCACGATCCGAGCTTCGGCCAGTTCAGGCTGCACCTCGACGGGCGCGCCAGCAACTTCTGGCCCGATAAAGGAGAGTGGAAATGGCGCTACTGGGGGAGCGGCGACATGCGGCCGCTCAACGCCGCCTGGACCATTCAGGGGGCGGGTGGCTGGCGCGACACCCTTATCCACCTCGACAGCCTGAATGCCGGTTTTAATCAGATGCAGTACGGCATGGCGCAGGTGATGCGGCCGCGACTGACACTCAGCGCGCCGGTCAACTGGCAGCGCGACGCGCAGCGACCCGCCTTTAACGGCGGCTTCCGAATCGACGCGGGAGAGACGCGGTTTGATTTCGGCGGGCGTCTGCCCGCCTCGTCGCTGCGCTTCGAGGCGAAAGGCCAGGATCCCAGCCACTTTATCTGGCGCGGCGCGCTGCAGGCGCAGGCGATTGGGCCGCTGCGCGTACACGGCCGCTGGGACGGCGAGCGCCTGCGCGGCGAGGCCTGGTGGCCGACGCAGTCGCTGAGGGTGTTTCAGCCGCTGCTCAACCCTGATCTCAAGATGAAAATCCGCGCGGGCGAGCTGCGCGCGCAGGTGGCGTTCTCCGCCGCGGCGAAAGAGGGATTCCGCGCGGGCGGGCACTGGACGGTGACGCAGGGCAGCCTCTGGACGTCGGACAACCAGATCAACGGCGTCGACTTCTCACTGCCGTTCCGGCTGAAAGATCAGCAGTGGCAGCTTGGCGTGCGCGGGCCGGTGCAGCTGCGCATCGGCGAAATCACCAACCAGTTTGCGATGCAGAATATCCGCGCCGATCTTCAGGGCTACTATCCCTGGAGCGAGGCGCGGCCGCTGACGCTGCAGGCGGTCAGCATGGCGCTGCTGGGCGGCAAGGTTACGCTGCCCGCGCTGCGGTTGCCGCAGCACCAGGCAGCGACGCTGAGCCTGCGCGATATCAGCCTGAGCAAGCTGGTCACCGCGCTAAAGCCTAAGCAGTTCGCTATGTCCGGCAGGATCAACGGCGAGCTGCCGCTGTGGGTAAACAATCCGCGCTGGCTGGTGCAGAATGGCTGGATCGCTAACAGCGGCGCTCTGACGTTCCGTATGGATAAAGATATGGCTGACGCGATCACCGCTGGCAACGTCGCCGCGGGCGCGGCGATGGACTGGCTGCGCTATATGGAGATCTCGCGCTCGTGGGCGACGCTCAGTCTCGACAACCTTGGCAATCTCGCTATGCAGGCGCAGGTGCAGGGCGTCAGCCAGTTCAGCAACCGCAAACAGACTGTCAATCTTAACTACCGCCATCAGCAGAACCTGTTTCAACTCTGGCGCAGCCTGCGCTTTGGCGATAATTTGCAATCCTGGGTGGAACAGAACGCCACTCTGCCGACCAAAAGGGATCAACAACCATGAGCCTCAGGGCGTTACTGGTGCTGGCAGTCGGGCTGCCGCTGACCGGCTGCGTGCCGCGCATCGAGGTGGCCGCGCCGAAGGAGCCGATCACCATCAATATGAACGTGAAGATTGAACATGAAATTCATATCAAGGTGGACAAAGACGTGGAGGCGCTGCTGAAGAATCAGAGCGATCTGTTTTGATGCGCGCGTTGCGCAAGCCGCTCCTGGCTGCGCTGCTGCTGATCGGCACGGCGCAGCCGGCGCTGGCGCTGACGCTGGATGAGGCGCGCCAGCAGGGGCGAGTCGGGGAAACCTTTAGCGGCTATATCGCCGCGCGCCAGCAGGATGGCGAGACGCAGGCGCTGGTAAAGCGGATTAACGCCGGACGAAGCGTGGAATATCAGCGCATCGCGCAGCAGAACAACCTCACCACCGATCAGGTGGCGCGTATCGCTGGCGCAAAGCTGGTGGCGCGCGCGGGCGAGGGCGAATATGTGCGCGGCCTCAACGGGCTGTGGATGCAGAAATAAAAAAAGCCAGGCGTCATGCCTGGCAATCGAAACACAGAGCGAATAATAATAATGATTAGGCAGAAACAATCTGTTTGATGGCGTTTTTCGCGCTGTCGGTGGCTTTGGTGGCCACTTCCGGACCGTAAGCGATGCCTTCGGCGAAGACGAACTCAACGTCGGTGATGCCGATAAAGCCCAGGAAGAGCTTAACGTACGGCGTCAGCAGATCGCTCGGGGTATCTTTGTGAATGCCGCCGCGGCTGGAGAGGATCACCGCGCGCTTGCCTTTCACCAGGCCTTCCGGACCCGCTTCGGTGTAGCGGAAGGTCACGCCAGCGCGAGCAACCAGGTCAAAATAGTTTTTCAGCTGGGTCGGGATGTTGAAGTTGTACATTGGCGCGGCGATCACAATCACGTCGTGCGCCTGCAGCTCGTCGATCAGCGCATTGGAGAGATCCAGCGCTTCCTGCTGACGCGGAGAGAGCGGCGCGTCTGACGGACGCAGCGCGCCAACCAGTTCGCCATCCAGCACCGGAATCGGATCCGCAGCCAGGTCGCGAACGGTAACCTGATCGCCTTTGGCCTTCGCTTCTTCAACGTAGAAATCGGCCAGCTGGCTTGACTGTGAGTAACCAGCGAGGATGCTGGATTTAAGAACCAATACTTTGCTCATTGCTGTTTCCTGTTTGTTACGCGGAAGGCTTCCCGCTCAATGGGTTACACTCTACGGTCATTAGCGACGCGGTAAAAGCGCAATATTTCGAGAGCTATGTTCGAATTTCTTGAATAAGCCTGGCATGGAAGGCAGAGCCGGTCGTGATAAAATGTGTTACGCTTTATCCAATACAATTTTTAGAATCAGTCGGTTAACCCGGCTATCGGACGCTGCGACGGGCAGCGGCTCCGTCTGAGAAGGTACTCCATTACTATGTCATCACCGGTTTCCTCTCCTCTTGCGCCGCTGTGGCCGCGGCTCGACAATCTTATGCTGCGCGACCGCCAGCGCCTGCAGCGCCGTCTGCGCGGCGCCGGTAAAGTGGCTAACCCAGCGGCGCTGCAGGCCGTCGCCGAAGAAATTAGCCAGGAGATCGCGGCGGCGGAGCAGCGCGTCGCCGCCCGTGCCGCCGCAACGCCGAAAATAACCTTTCCCGACACCCTGCCGGTCAGCCAGAAGCAGCAGCAGATTGCCGAGGCGATACGCGACCACCAGGTGGTGATTGTCGCCGGTGAAACTGGTTCGGGTAAAACCACCCAGCTGCCGAAAATCTGTCTGGCGCTGGGACGCGGCGTTAAAGGGCTGATTGGCCATACGCAGCCGCGTCGCCTGGCGGCGCGCACCGTCGCCAACCGCATCGCCGAGGAGCTTGAAACCTCGCTCGGCGGCTGCATCGGCTATAAAGTGCGCTTTAACGATCAGGTCAGCGACACCACCCAGGTGAAGCTGATGACCGACGGTATTCTGCTGGCGGAAATCCAGCAGGACCGCCTGCTGCTGCAATATGACACCATCATTATCGATGAGGCGCACGAGCGCAGCCTGAATATCGATTTCCTGCTCGGCTACCTGCGCGAGCTGCTGCCGCGCCGTCCCGATCTGAAAATCATCATCACCTCGGCGACCATCGATCCGCAGCGCTTTTCGCGCCACTTCCACAACGCGCCGGTGATTGAGGTGTCGGGCCGTACCTTCCCGGTGGAAGTGCGCTACCGGCCGGTGGTCGAAGAGGCGGACGACAGCGAGCGCGATCAGCTGCAGGCGATTTTCGACGCGGTCGACGAGCTGGGCGACGAAGGGCGCGGCGATATTCTTATCTTTATGAGCGGCGAGCGCGAAATTCGCGACACCGCCGACGCGCTGGCGAAGCGCGATCTGCCGCATACCGAAATTTTGCCGCTCTACGCGCGCCTCTCGAACGCCGAGCAGAACCGGGTGTTCCAGTCGCACAGCGGGCGCCGCATCGTGCTGGCGACCAACGTGGCGGAAACCTCGCTGACCGTGCCCGGCATTAAATATGTGATCGATCCCGGCACCGCGCGCATCAGTCGCTACAGCTATCGCACCAAGGTACAGCGTCTGCCGATCGAGCCTATCTCACAGGCCTCGGCCAACCAGCGCAAAGGGCGCTGCGGCCGCGTCTCCGATGGCATCTGTATCCGTCTCTATTCGGAAGATGACTTCCTCAGCCGCCCGGCCTTTACCGACCCGGAGATCCTGCGCACCAACCTGGCGTCGGTGATCCTGCAGATGACGGCGCTGGGGCTGGGCGATATCGGCGCCTTTCCTTTCGTCGAAGCGCCCGACAAGCGCAATATCCAGGATGGCGTGCGCCTGCTGGAGGAGCTGGGGGCGCTCACGCTCAACAGCGAGACCGGCCACTACAAGCTCACCGGCTCAGGCCGCCAGCTGGCGCAGCTGCCGGTCGATCCCCGCCTGGCACGTATGGTGCTAGAGGCGCAGCGCTTTGGCTGCGTGCGCGAAGTGATGATTATCGCTTCGGCGCTGTCGATTCAGGATCCGCGCGAGCGTCCGGTCGAGAAACAGCAGGCCGCCGATGAGAAACATCGCCGCTTCGCCGACAAAGAGTCCGACTTTCTCGCCTTCGTCAACCTGTGGAACTACCTGGGCGAGCAGCAGAAGGCGCTGTCGGGCAACCAGTTTCGCCGCCAGTGCAAAGGGGATTTTCTTAACTATCTGCGCGTGCGCGAATGGCAGGATATCTATACTCAGCTGCGCCAAGTGGTTCGCGAGCTAGGGATCCCGGTCAACAGCGAGCCGGCCGGCTTTCGCGAGGTGCACTGCGCGCTGCTCACCGGCCTGCTGTCACATATCGGCATCAAAGACGCCGAAAAGCAGGAGTTTACCGGCGCGCGCAACGCCCGCTTCGCCATCTTCCCCGGCTCCGGGCTGTTTAAAAAGCCACCCAAATGGACCATGGTGGCGGAGCTGGTGGAAACCAGCCGCCTGTGGGGGCGCATCGCGGCGCGTATCGACCCCGAATGGATCGAGCCGCTGGCGCAGCACCTGATTAAACGCAGCTACAGCGAGCCACACTGGGAAAAAGGTCAGGGCGCGGTGATGGCGCAGGAGAAGGTCACGCTGTACGGCCTGCCGATCGTCGCCGCGCGCAAGGTCAACTACGGCAGCATCGACCCGACGCTGAGCCGCGAGCTGTTTATCCGCCACGCGCTGGTGGAGGGCGACTGGCAGACGCGCCACGCCTTCTTCCGCAATAACCAGAAGCTGCGCAGCGAAGTCGAAGATCTTGAGCATAAATCCCGCCGCCGCGACATCCTGGTGGATGACGACACCCTGTTTAACTTTTATGACCAGCGCGTCGGCCAGCAGGTGATATCGGCGAAGCATTTCGACAGCTGGTGGAAGCTGGCGAGCCGCGATACTCCCGATCTGCTTAGCTTCGACAAACAGATGCTGATTAAAGAGGGCGCGGACAAGGTCAGCCAGCTCGACTACCCCAACTTCTGGCATCAGGGCAACCTCAAGCTGAAGCTCAGCTATCAGTTTGAGCCGGGCGCGGACGCCGACGGCGTCACGGTGCATATTCCGCTGCCGCTGCTTAATCAGGTCGAGGACCAGGGCTTCGAGTGGCAGATCCCCGGCGTGCGCCGCGAGCTGATTATCGCGCTGATTAAGTCGCTGCCGAAGCCGCTGCGCCGCAATCTGGTGCCCGCGCCCAACTATGCCGATGCCTTTTTAGGGCGCGTTACCGCCATGTCGCTGCCGCTGCTCGACGCGCTGGCGAAAGAGTTCCGCCGCATGACCGGCGTGACGCTGGAGCGGGAAAACTGGCAGTGGGAACAGGTGCCCGATCACCTGAAAATGACGTTTCGCGTCGTGGACGAACATAACCGCAAGCTGAAAGAGGGCAAAGATCTCAGCGCGCTGAAAGCCGAACTGAAAGAAAAAGTGCAGGAGACGCTGTCAAAGGTGGCGGATGACGGCCTGGAGCAGAACGGCCTGCATATCTGGAGCTTCGGCGATCTGCCGCGCAGCTACGAGCAGAAGCGCGGCGGCTATCAGGTCAAAGCCTGGCCAGCGCTGGTCGACGAGAAAGAGAGCGTGGCAATCCGCCTGTTCGACAGCGAACAGGAGCAGCAGAAAATGATGTGGCGCGGCCAGCGTCGCCTGCTGCTGCTCAATATTCCTTCGCCGATAAAATACCTGCACGAAAAGCTGCCGAACAAAGCCAAGCTGGGGCTCTACTTCAACCCCTACGGCAAGGTACTGGATCTGATCGACGACTGTATCGCCTGCGGCGTCGACAAGCTGATGGCGGAAGCGGGTGGCCCGGCCTGGCAGCAGCAAAACTTCGAGCAATTGCACGAGAAGGTACGCGCCGGGCTGAACGAGACGGTGGTGGAGATCGCCAGACAGGTTGAGCAGATCCTTACCGCCGTGTTCAACATCAACAAGCGGCTGAAAGGGCGCGTCGATATGACCATGGCGCTGGCGCTGTCGGACATTAAGGCGCAGATGAGCGGCCTGGTCTATCGCGGCTTCGTTACCGGCAACGGCTGGAAGCGCCTGGGCGATACGCTGCGCTATCTGCACGGGATTGAGCGTCGGCTGGAAAAATTACCGGCCGATCCGCACAGCGATCGCGCGCGCATGCTGAAGGTGCAGGCGGTTGAGCAGGCGTGGCAGGCGTGGCGCAATAAGCTGCCGCCGCAGCGTCAGGATGATGAAGAGGTACGCGACATCCGCTGGATGATTGAGGAGCTGCGCATCAGCTACTTCGCCCAGCAGCTCGGCACGCCTTATCCCGTCTCCGACAAGCGCATCCTGCAAACGATGGAGCAGTTCGCGGCGTAATCGCTGACGCTCTCGCAGGCCGCAGCCGAAAACGCTGCGGCTTTTTTTCGTCCCGCTATCGCCTGCGCTAAAAAATTATTTACACCCGTGCTTAAAACAGACGCAAATTATCGCGCTGCTTTCGACCGTCGCCTCAATTTTTAGATAAAATCACGGCTGGCGTGAGGCACGCGCCGGATAGCTACCGTTAATTAAGGAAGATAAATATGAAAAAGTCTGTTTTAGTCAGCCTCATTGTGGCTGCTCTGGGAATATATGCCAACGCGAATGCCGATCAACAGACGGTGACGCTTGGCTATGCGCAAAGTAAAGTGCAGGATTTTAAAAATATCCGCGGGATTAACCTTAAGTACCGCTATGAGTGGGATTCGCCGCTGAGCCTGATTGGCTCGCTGACCTATATGAGCGGCAGCGGCAGCTATACCCCTTTTACCGGCTCGATGGATATATTCGACGGCGATGCGAAGGTAAAATATTATTCGTTATCGGTCGGCCCCGCGTGGCGCTTCAATCAATATATCAGCGTCTATGGGTTGCTCGGTCTTAATTACAATAAAGTCGACTATCGTGAAAGCTGGTATAACTACGAAGGGCGTTACGTTTATATGGGCGACAGCTCTCTCAGCGAGAAGAAAACGTCGCTGATGTACGGCGCAGGCGTGCAGATTAATCCCGTAGAGAATCTGGCGATCGATATTGGCTATGAGGGATCGCGTCTCGATGTAGCCGATAAAGAGATGTCGATTGACGGCTTTGTCCTTAACCTGGGCTACACCTTCTGACGCTGGCGTTCAGCAATAAAAAGGCGCGACTGGCAACCCCAGCGCGCCTTTTCTGTTCACTCTGTTTTACTGCGCCAGCGCTTCCAGCCTGTCGCGGAACGAGGTCACCGCGATGGCGCGGTTGTCGGCCAGGTAGCGATCTTTGGCCGCCGGCGCCGAGCTCTGCACCGCAATCAGCTGCCAGCCGTTTTCGTTTTTCAGCAGCAGCGGCGAACCGCTGTCGCCCGGCAGCGTATCGCACTGGTGCGACAGCACGGCGCGCTGCGCCCAGCCGGTAATCAGGCAGTCGCTGTGAGAGTAGAGCGAGTCCAGGTGATCCTCGGGATAGCCCGCCTGCGTCACCTTGCGGCCCGCCGCTTTAAGGGCGGCGGTCAGATCGCTGCGCGACCCGTCGAACAGCGGAATCGGGTTAATGGCGGAAGGGGGATTGCGCAGGATCACCAGGCCGTAGTCGTACGGCGCCGCATCACTGGGGACGATCCAGCCTTCGCCGTCTGCTTTGAGCTTGCGCGCCAGCGACGGCTCGACGCGCGCGTCGATATCGTGGATTTCATAGCGCCAGCCGCTGTCGCTCGCCATAAAACGCAGCGCCACCGGCTTGTCGAATTTGCCCGGCGGCGTCAGCAGGCAGTGTCCCGCCGTCAGCGCCAGATGGGCAGAGATCAGCGTGGCGGTGCAGAGGTTGCCGCTCTCGGTTTCCAGCTGGCCGATGGCGTCCCAGGGCGCGGCCGTGACATCGCTAATCGCCTTACGGTGATCTTTGCCAAAGAAAAGCATTTTGATCTCATCGGGATTCGGCGCATCGTCATCATCATCGGCGTGGGCCAGAGTGGTGAAACAGAACAATCCAGTCAACAGCAAAATAGCCAGGCGCATAGGTCTCTCAATGGCGAGATTTAAAAAGAAGTTATTGTCATTACGCTTGCGTAATAACTATAGTCGGTGAGCGGTAAAAAAGGGAGATTTATTGGAATAATCAGCACGCTACAACGACTAAATAAAAAAGAAGGCCGCGATGACGCCGCACAGGATCATCACCAGCAGGATAATTTCAAAACGATAGCGACGCACCATTTCCGCAACTCCAGTAACGAAACACCCGGCAGAACCGGGTGTTTTTATTAGTCAACGCGTCTTAAGGCGCAGGGTGCGCGACCTTAATTATTTAGCAGCGGCTTTCTTAGCGACTTTGTGGTGCTTTTTAGCAGCCTGCGCTTTCTGCGGTGCAGCAGCTTTCTTAGCGACTTTGTGGTGTTTTTTCGCAGCCTGCGCTTTCTGCGGTGCAGCGGCTTTCTTAGCTACTTTGTGGTGTTTTTTCGCAGCCTGCGCTTTCTGTGCAGCTTCTGGCTTAGCGGCTTTTTTGTGGTGCTTTTTAGCGGCCTGCGCTTTCTGCGCTGCCTCTTTTTTCATTGCTTTTTTGTGGTGCTTTTTAGCAGCCTGCGCTTTCTGAGCGGCTTTGTGTTTCTTGTGAGCGACTTTGTGCGTGGTTTTAGCCGGTGCAGCGGTAGTGGTAGTCGCAGTAGGGGCAGCAGCCGGCGCAGCGGTGGTGTCAGCAGCGAAAGCAACAGAAGAGAGACCCATAGCAGCGGCGATGACCAGTGCAAACAATTTTTTCATTGCAAATTCCTCGAACATTTTTTTCATGTGTAGCCCACTGCGGGGCCGGTGAAAAGACTATAAAAAAAACGAGGAGGCGTTTCCGTGGGTGTTTGGTATCGGCGTGTAACCGATTGTACAAAGCGGGAAAAGGGCGGCCGCGAAGGCCGCACAGATTAACGATTCAGGTAGCGTTGTTCAAGATGCTGGCGGAAAAAGCGCGGGTTCAGCGCTTCACCGGTGGCGTTGATCAGCAGCTGCTCGGTGGGGAAACGGCTGCCGTGCTGCCAGATGTTCTGCTGCAGCCAGTCGAATACCGGCTGGAGTTCGCCATGCTGCAGGCGTTCTTCTAAATCGGGTAGCGCTTTCTTCACCGCCTGGAACAGCTGCGCCGCATACATGGCGCCCAGCGTATAGGTTGGGAAGTAGCCGAAGGCGCCGTCGGTCCAGTGAATATCCTGCATGCAGCCGTCGCGGTAGTTGCCGCGGGTATCCAGCCCCAAAGCCTGCATCATCTTCTCATCCCACAGCGCCGGAATATCCTCGACCTCGATGTCGCCTTCAATCAGCGCGCGCTCAATCTCGAAGCGTAAAATCACGTGCGCCGGATAGCTCAGCTCATCGGCGTCGACGCGGATAAAGCCAGGTTTGACGCGCTGCGTCAGACGCACGAAGTTTTCCGGCTGCAGCGCTGGCTGCGCGCCCAGCTTGTCGCACACCTGCGGCAGAATGCGCTGCAGGAAGGCGCGGCTGCGCCCCAGCTGCATCTCCATAAACAGGCTTTGCGACTCATGGATGGCGGTCGAACGCGCCAGACCTACCGGCTGGTCGCGCCACTGCTGCGGCAGGCCCTGCTCGTAACGCGCATGGCCGGTCTCATGGATAACGCCCATCAGCGCGCTGAGAAACTCCTCCTGATTGTAGCGCGTGGTGATGCGCACATCTTCCGGCACGCCGCCGCAGAAAGGATGGGCGCTGACGTCGAGACGCCCGTGGCAGAAATCGAAGCCCAGGGTGGTCATTACGCTCAGGCCCAACTCGCGCTGCGCGGCAACGGCGAACGGGCCCTGCGGCTGCTGGACAGGCTCCTGCGCCTGCTTTTCCACCACGCGCTGCAGCAAATCGGGCAGCCAGCTTTTCAGTTCGCCGAAGGTGGCGTCCAGCTTCGCGCCGGTCATGCCAGGCTCGTAGAGATCGAGCAGGGCGTCGTAGCGCGAGGTGTTGTTCGCCTCCGCGCGCAGCCGCGCCTCTTCGCGGCTCAGGCGTACCACCTCTTTCAGGTTGGCGGCAAAGCCCTGCCAGTCGTTCGCCGGACGCTGTTCGCGCCAGGCGTGCTCGCAGCGCGAGCCGGCCAGCGATTTCGCCTCCACCAGCGAGGCGGGCAGCAGCGATGCCTGCTGCCAGGCGCGCTGCATCTCGCGCAGGTTGGCGCGCTCGACGTCGTTCAGGTCAGCCTGCTCAGCTTCCTGAATCCATTCGCCGACGCGGGGATCGGTCAGGATTTCATGGCGCAGCACGCCCATTTCCGCCAGCGCTTCGCCGCGCGCCTGGCTGCCGCCGGTCGGCATCATGGTTTGCATGTCCCAGCCTGCCACTGCCATCAGGTGGCCGAAGCGGGAGAGTCGCTGGAAAGTCGCACTAAGTTGTTGATAAGCAGTAGTCAACAGAAACTCCTTGTGAAGGTTTATCGCGCCGAAAGGTCACGCAAAGGAAGATCAACCGGCCAGCAAAAGCGAACGCTGGCGCCGCCGAGCGGGCTGCCTTCGATGCTGACGCGGCCGCCGAGCGCCTGCGCGATAGAGTGAACGATAGCGAGTCCCAGACCACAGCCGCCAGTAGCGCGGTCGCGGCTTGGATCGAGGCGAACAAAAGGTTCGAAGACGCGCTCGCGCTCCTCGGCCGGGATACCGGGGCCGTCATCTTCCACCTGCAGGCAGCCAAGCGCGCCGTCAAACCACAGGCTGACGCGCAGCCGATGATCGGCATAGCGCAGCGCGTTGTTAATGAGATTGTCCAGCACGCGCTCCATCAGGCGGGTGTCGGAGACGCCGTGATTTTCGCGCTGCGGCAGGTCGAGATCGATCTGCGTGTGTGGATTAAGGGCGCGCACATCGTTGATATGTTCGCGCAGCCAGTTCGCCAGATCGAACGAGGTCAGGTTGAGATCGACGCGCGGGCGGTCGAGCCGCGCATAGGTCAGCAGCTCCTCAATCAGGCTCTCCAGCTGACCGATATCGCGGCTGATGGCGGCGGACTCGCCCGCGGTGAGGTTATCGCTCATCTCCAGCCGGTAGCGCAGGCGCACCAGCGGCGTGCGCAGCTCGTGGGCGATGCCGTCGATAAGCTGCTTTTTGCTCGCCACCAGCGTATTGATGTTTTCCGCCATCTGGTTAAAGGCGACCCCGAGGCGGAACAGGCTGGAGGTGTTGTCGAAATGGGTGCGCACATCCAGCTCGCCGCGGCCAAAGCGCTGCGCCGCAATCTCCAGGCGCTGCATCTCTTTCCAGTGCGGCCGCATCCAGATAAACACCGGCAGCGCCAGTGACATGCCGATAAACACCAGCAGCGCGATATCCAGCAGCCGCATCTGATGCAGATAGAAGAGGTAGGGGATCGGGCCGACGGAGAGCACATAATGGCTGCGCGGAATATGCTGCAAAAAGGTGTACTGATCGTCCAGCGCGACGATCTCCCCGGCGCGCAGCCGACGCATATCGGGCTCGTCGAGCTGATATTTGCTCATCGGCTCAATATGCAGGTCGAACGACAGGCCGAGATCGAGGCTTTTAATGGTTCTGTTCCAGTCGCGCGGCGGGATTTCGCGCAGCTCGCTGCGGATCAGATAGAGCGAACTCGCCATCAGGTCATTCATCGACTGCCTGCCAGCGCGCTCGGCGGTAAATTTGTAGACCAGACCTACCAGCAGCGCCATCACCAGAAAGCAGACGAAGAGCAGCAGATAGAACTGGATAAACAGCTTTCTCATGCCTGGGTATCCCATGCCTGCGGCGCAAACAGGTAGCCTTTATTGCGGATAGTTTTGATGCGGAAAGGCTCGGTAGCGCTGTCGTGCAGCTTTTTGCGCAGGCGGGAAATCGCCACGTCGATGCTGCGATCCAGTCCGTCATAGCTGACGCCGCGCAGGGTTTTCAGCAGCGCGTCGCGATTCAGGATCTGTCCGGCGTGCGTGGCCAGCTCCCACAGCAGATCGAAATCGGCGGTGGAGAGCACAATCTGTTCGCTAAACAGCGTGACTTCGCGATTCAGCGCGTCGATGGTGAGCGAGCCGAAGCGCAACAGCTTCTGTTTTTGCGCCGAAGCAGGCGCGGGCGCATCCTCGCCCTGGCCGAGCTGCGCCTGGCGCAGATGCAGCCGCAGCCGCGCCAGCAGCACCGCAGGCGGGGTGGTTTTCAGGATGTAGTCCTGCGCGCCCATCTCCAGCGCCAGAATATGGTTCATGTCGCTGTCGAGCGAGGTGAGCAGCACAATCGGGCCCTGCCACTGGCTGCGCAGATCGCGGCACAGGGTCATGCCGTCTTTGCCCGGCAGCATGATATCCAGCATCACGAGCTCCGGCTGTTCAGCCGCAATCACCGCTTCGGCGCGGTCGCCGCGCGTCTCGACGATCACCTCGATATCGTGGCGGCCAAGATAGGCCGCAATCAGTGAACCCACTTCCGGTTCGTCTTCAACAAAAACGATTTTATTCATAATCCACTGCGACAAATAAGCCTGGCGAGCAGCATAGCTTTTCCCGGCCGTGAGCACTATGCCATCGCACGAAATATCCCTGCGCGACTGGTATCCGCACGGCAAAATGTGCCATCATTAACAGCGCGTTTAAGCAAGGTTCTGAACCATAATGAAAAACAGAGGGAGAGAGAGGGTGTCTGATAAAGAGCTGGCTTCAGCCGTATACAGTGACCGCATCTGCCTGAACTACAGCGATTTTCTCTCCGCCTCCTGCAAAAAACGCTGGAGTTTCGTTGACGCCATCTACGGCGTGATGCCGATTTTCGGCATGGTGACGCGTAAATCCTCGGTTCGCAGTCTACAGGCGAGCGACGAGCATCTGAAAGAATTAGCATTACAAATCATTTCGACCCAGGTCAGCGACGAAATCAATATCGCCCGCCTGATTACCCTGGCCGAACAGCAGCACATCAGTCGTTTTGATATCCAGCTGCCTTATCCGCTCTCTGCGCAGCAGCTGGAGGCGATCCATCAGGAATACCGTAAACCGCTCACCCTCACACAGCAGGATGACCTGCTGTGTGTGGCGATCCCCGGCCAGCCGCACTAAGCCACCAGCTGCCACATCGCGGGCAGCGACGCCGCCATCAACAAGCCAATAGCCACGCGCTCCAGCTGGGTCAGCGAGACGTCGCCGCGTCCGCCGCGTCGGGCGAAGAGAAACAGCAGCAGCCCTGGCGCATAGAGCACCACCGACAGCAGCAGATGCAGCGGCCCTGAGGCGTAAAGCAGCCAGAGCCCGTAAAGGCTGGCACCGAGACCGATTGCCAGCGCCAGCGGCTGCGCTTTGCCACGCGTCAGCTTCACCAGATAGAGCCCCACCAGCAGGTAGGGCACCAGGATCATCTCTGAGGCGATGGTCAGCAGCGTGTTGTAATCGGCGTGGGTCAGGGCGATCAGGATCAGGCAAATCTGCACGCTGCCGTTGGTCAGCCAGAGCGAGGCGGCAGGGGCGCCGCGCGAATTCTGACGCGCGATGCTGCGCGGAAAGGCACCCTGCTGCGCAGCGATCAGCGGCACTTCCGCCGCCATAATTGTCCAGCTCAGATAGGCGCCGCACACCGACACGATCAGGCCGGCGGCGATCACCGCATCGCCCCAGTGGCCCATCAGGCGCGTCATCAGGCCCGCCATTGACGGGTTGCGCATCTGCGCCAGTTCGGCGCGCGGCACGATGCCGAGCGACAGCAGGGTCACCAGCAGATAGACCAGCAGCGCCGCCAGCACCGCCAGCAGCGTGGCGCGACCCACATCTTTTTTATGCCGCGCGCGGGCGGAAACCACCACCGCACCTTCCACGCCGATAAAGACCCACAGGGTAATCAGCATGGTCTGCTTTACCTGCTCCCACAGCGGCACGCCGAGCGTCAGGCCGGAAAAGTCGAAATGGAACTGGTCGTAATTGAAGGCTGCGACCGCCAGCACCACGAACAGCAGCAGCGGCACCAGCTTGCCGAGCGTCGCCAGCAGATTGATGCCTGCCGCGGTCTGTACGCCGCGCAGCACCAGAAAATGCACCATCCACAGCAGCAGCGACGCCCCCAGCATCGCCTGCCAGGTGTTGCCGTCGCCGAACACCACCCGGTCGGGCGTGTCGGTAAAAAAGCTCAGCGCGGAGAAGACGATAACCAGATAGGAGACATTGGCGATCACCGCACAGAGCCAGTAGCCCCAGGCGGAGCAGAAGCCGAGCAGCTCGCCGAAACCGGCGCGCGCATAGGTAAAGATGCCGCCGTCGAGATCCGGCTTCAGCCGGGTGAGCAGCAGCATCGCCAGCGCCAGGAACAGGATGCCGACGCCGGTGATCAGCCAGCCAATCAGCAGGGCGGCCGGACCTGCTACCGCCGCCATATTCTGCGGCAAGCTGAACACCCCCGCGCCGAGCATTGAGCTGAGCACCAGCGCGGTGAGCGCGCTGAGACCTAATTTTTTCTCCAAAATACCCTTCCCGCTAGCATAAGTGGCTGGATTATGTTCTGAGCGACGAATTTAACCGTGCTGTTTTGCTTTTACATGACGGATTCACCTAAAAGCAGGGCGCAGATTCTACGGAGTGCGAAAAGGGATGGCAATGCGTGGTTATGCAAAATTGTGAAGGGATAATGCAAACAGCAGGGCGGCAGGCGCCGCCCTGAAGGAAATTACTTGAAGAGATCGGCGGTGACGGTGAGGTTGCCGCCGCTCTGATTCTGCCACTGGCGGGTCACGTGGTAGAACTTCGCCCCTTTGTCCGCCGCGCGTTTCGCCACTTCTTCCGAGATTTCAGTCGGCGTGCCGAAATGGCCGGTAAAGGTCACGGTGTCAAACGGCTGCATCTGGGCGGCGGTGATGGCGTTCACCTCCTGGATCGACTGGCCGTTAGCGAGCTTCACGGTGTAGCGTTGGCCGGTTGAGCTCTGGGTTTCGAAGAAACGGCCGACGCTGCTGCTCGGAGTTTCCGATGAGGCGACGCCTGGAATTTCTACGCGCTTCGCCGCTTCACCGCCAGCCGCCAGCGCCGCTTTGCCCGCCTCGGAGTTCGCCGGGATCAGGTTCGGACTCTGCACCTTACGCTCTTTCGCGTCAGCCTTATAGACGTAGGCGGTTACGTACTGGTTGCCGCCGTTGTTGGCGTCAACCTGTCGCACGATAAAGAACGCGGCGGCGCCTTTCTCTTTCGCCGCTTTACTGATGGCGTCGTTAACGTCCGGCTGGCTGGAGAAGAAGCCGCTGACGCTCACGGTGTCAAACGGCTCCAGACGGAAGGCTTCCGCTTTCGGCAGCTCTTTCACGCCGTTCATGACGCGGTAGGTTTTGGTGTCGTTCGCTTTCGGCGCGTCCGCTTTATAGAGGTCGGCCGTGACGCGCCAGTTGCCGCTGTTGCCGTTGCTGTCGTTGATGCCCTGAATGTAGTAAGAGGCGGCGCCCAGCTCATCCGCGCGTTTTGACACGGCGTCGGCCGCATCGTTAATCGCATTAAAGCGGCCGGTGATGTTAATACGTTCGAATGGTTTCAGCTCGGCCGCTTTTTCCGGCGTCAGTTCCTGCGCGGCGAATGCGTTGCCCGCGAGCAGGGATAACAGGGTTGACGCCAGAATGGTGTTCTTCAGCTTCATAAAAATGATCCTTCGCCTTACGCAAAATGAGTACGAAAACGTGCTGGACTCTTGATGTATAACAGATTAGCCGATGATTATTGCATGTTATAAACAGGCTGTCGCAGCCAATTTATGCGACAAATCACGGGAAATTGATAGCGAATTTCATCATGGCGTCATGCAAATTTGCTAAGCACATTTTTTGTACTGATTATCAGTAAAGGTGGTAATGCTTAGTGCTGAAACAGTTAATGCATTGTTAAATAAAGGTTTTTATTAATAAGATATTCGTTATGACACGATTCTGCTTAGCAGAATATATTTCGAAACTTTCAATTTGCAGTCGCATAGCGCGGCTTTTCTCTTTTGACGCTGAATAATCGCATGAATGTCACTGGCAGAGGTTCTGATTGTAGATCGCTGTTCATATTTTCAGTAGGTTATAAATACTTTGATACAAGTGCATTTCGCTCATAAGCGCCTGAAACTCTGTTTCAGGCGCTGCGTCGTTATGCAGTCGACAGGCCATCATCAATTGATGAAAGGGATAAATATGTTAATTGGAATACCCAAAGAGCGATTGCCCAACGAGGCGCGCGTGGCGGCGACGCCAAAAACCGTGGAGCAGCTTATCAAACTGGGTTTCAGCGTTGCCGTCGAGCATGATGCGGGCAAACGCGCCAGTTTTGATGACGAGAGTTTCGCCGCCGCAGGCGCCACCCTCTGCGACAGCCAGCAGATCTGGCAGTCTGATATCGTGCTGAAGGTCAACGCGCCCGACGACGACGAGATCGCGCTGACCCGTGCAGGAAGCACGCTGGTGAGCTTTGTCTGGCCCGCGCAGAACGCGGCGCTGCTGGAGAAGCTGGCGGCGCGTCAGGTGACCGTGATGGCGATGGATGCCGTGCCGCGCATCTCTCGCGCCCAGTCGCTGGATGCCCTCAGCTCGATGGCCAATATCGCCGGCTATCGCGCCATTGTCGAAGCCGCCCATGAGTTTGGCCGGTTCTTTACCGGGCAGATCACCGCGGCGGGAAAAGTGCCGCCGGCGAAAGTCATGGTGATCGGCGCGGGCGTCGCCGGGCTGGCGGCCATTGGCGCGGCGGGCAGCCTCGGCGCCATCGTGCGCGCCTTCGATACCCGTCCGGAGGTGAAAGAGCAGGTGCAGAGCATGGGCGCCGAATTCCTTGAGCTCGATTTTGAAGAGGAAGCGGGCAGCGGTGACGGCTATGCGAAAGTGATGTCAGAAGCCTTTATTAAGGCGGAGATGGCGCTGTTCGCCGCGCAGGCAAAAGAGGTCGACATCATCGTCACTACGGCGTTGATTCCGGGCAAACCGGCGCCAAAACTGATCACTGCCGAGATGGTGGCCAGCATGAAGCCGGGCAGCGTGATTGTCGATCTGGCGGCGCAAACCGGCGGCAACTGCGAGCTGACCGTCGCCGATCGCGTGACCGTCAGCGACAACGGGGTGAAGATCATCGGCTATACCGATCTTCCCAGCCGCCTGCCAACCCAGTCCTCTCAGCTCTACGGCACCAACCTGGTGAACCTGATGAAGCTGCTGTGTAAAGAGAAGAACGGCGAAATCGCCATCGACTTCGACGATGTCGTGGTACGCGGCGTCACCGTGATCCGCGACGGCGAGGTCACCTGGCCCGCGCCGCCTATTCAGGTCTCCGCCGCGCCAAAAGCCACGCCTGCGACCGCGCAGCCGGTGGTTAAGGAGGCGGCGAAACCCGCGCCGACCTGGCGCAAATATCTGCTGCTGGCGCTGGCGATCGTGCTGTTCGCCTGCCTCGCCAATGTTGCACCGGCGGCGTTCCTGTCGCACTTCACCGTGTTCGCGCTCGCCTGCGTGGTGGGCTACTACGTGGTATGGAACGTCAGCCACGCGCTGCATACGCCGCTGATGTCGGTCACCAACGCCATCTCCGGCATTATTGTGGTCGGCGCGGTGCTGCAGATGGGGCATGGCGGCTGGGTCACCTTTATCTCATTTATTGCGGTGCTGATTGCCAGCATCAATATTTTCGGCGGTTTTACCGTCACCCAGCGCATGCTGAAAATGTTTCGTAAGGGGTAACCGATGTCTGGCGGATTAGTAACTGCAGCATACATTGTTGCCGCGATTCTGTTTATTTTCAGCCTGGCGGGGCTCTCGAAGCATGAGACCTCAAAGCAGGGCAATTTCTTCGGCATCGGCGGGATGGCGCTGGCGCTGCTGGCGACCATTTTTGGTCCCGACAGCGGCAACGTCGCCTGGATTTTGCTGGCGATGGTGATCGGTGGCGCTATCGGCGTGCGTCTGGCGCAGAAGGTCGAAATGACCGAAATGCCGGAGCTGGTAGCGATCCTGCACAGCTTCGTTGGCCTGGCCGCGGTGCTGGTGGGCTTCAACAGCTTTATCGATCATGGGCCGGGCCTGCCTGCGGTGATGGAGAATATTCATCTGACCGAAGTCTTCCTCGGCATCTTTATCGGTGCGGTGACCTTTACCGGCTCGCTGGTGGCGTTCGGCAAGCTACGCGGCAAGATTTCGTCGCGTCCGCTGATGCTGCCGCATCGCCATAAGCTCAACCTGCTGGCGCTGGTGGTCTCTTTCCTGCTGCTGCTGTGGTTTGTACGCACTGAGAGCACCGGCGCGCAGGTGTTCGCGCTGCTGCTGATGACGGTGATCGCGCTCGCCTTTGGCTGGCATCTGGTGGCCTCTATCGGCGGCGCCGATATGCCGGTAGTGGTATCGATGCTTAACTCCTACTCGGGCTGGGCGGCAGCGGCGGCGGGCTTCATGCTGAGCAATGACCTGCTGATCGTTACCGGCGCGCTGGTGGGGTCGTCAGGCGCCATCCTCTCTTACATTATGTGTAAAGCGATGAACCGCTCCTTTATCAGCGTAATCGCCGGCGGCTTCGGCACCGACACCAGCGCGGGCGGCGAGAGCGAAGAGACGGGCGAGCACCGGGAAATTAGCGTGGAAGAGACGGCCGAGCTGTTGAAGCACTCTTCATCGGTGATTATCACCCCAGGCTACGGCATGGCAGTGGCGCAGGCGCAGTACCCGGTGGCGGAGATTACCGAGAAGCTGCGCGCGCGCGGCGTCAAGGTGCGCTTCGGCATTCACCCGGTTGCGGGACGTCTGCCTGGCCATATGAACGTGCTGCTGGCGGAGGCGAAAGTGCCATACGATGTGGTGCTGGAGATGGATGAAATTAACGACGACTTCGCCGACACCGATACCGTGCTGGTCATCGGCGCCAACGACACCGTCAACCCGGCGGCGCAGGACGATCCGCGCAGCCCGATTGCGGGCATGCCAGTGCTGGAAGTATGGAAAGCGCAGAACGTCATCGTGTTTAAGCGTTCGATGAATACCGGCTATGCTGGCGTGCAGAATCCGCTGTTCTTTAAAGAGAACACGCAGATGCTGTTCGGCGATGCCAAAGCGAGCGTGGAAGGGATATTGAAAGCGCTGTAACGGTAAGGGCGGCCAGTTGGCCGCCCTTAGGTTTATGCATAAATGTGCTGACACGGGTGACAAGGCCCGATCGCAAAGACGCAAAAGCACCATCCCTGGCGGCTCGACCCGCGCAGTCCCTTGCGCGGGACGCTTTGCTCTTCGGTCCATGTCACCCGCGTTTTAAGTTTATATGCACGATAAAGGCGGCCTGTTGGCCGCCCTTGTTTTTAATCGTCGTCATCCTCTTCGTCGTCATCATCGAGCGTAATCGGCGAAGTAAAATCGTCAGGCTTGATCGCCAGCAAATCGCAGCGCAGATGGTCGATAACCTGTTCCGCCGTATTGCCGAGAAACGCCGCCGACAGGCCGGTGCGGCCGATGGTGCCCAGCACCACAATCCCGGCGCTGAGCTGGCTGGCAATATCGGGGATTACCTCTTCAGGCAGCCCTTTAGCGACGTGGGTAAACTCCTCGCGGATAGCGAACTTCTGACGCAGCGCCTTCATCGCCACCAGATGCTGGCCGCGGATCGCGTCGTTATACACGCTGGGATCGAAGTCAGGCAGTTCAATCGCGATATTGATTGGGGTAATGGGGTAGGCGCCGACCAGATGCACCTCGGTATGGTTCACCATCTCCGCCAGCCGCGTGGTTTCACGGATCAGCTTCTGGTTTAGCTCATCGTGGTGCGGCTCTTCACTGGCGAGATTCACCGCCACGACCGCCTTGCCGCCTTCCGGCCAGGGCTGATCTTTTACCATCCACACCGGGCAGGGGCACTTGCGCAGCAGATGCCAGTCGGTAGGGGTAAAAATCACCGCCTCCAGACGGTCGTGCTGATGCGCCATCTTCAGCACCAGATCGTGCCCGTGCGCCAGCACCTCCTGAATAATCGCCTCATAAGGGCGGTTATGCCAGACCACCTTAATTTCGATCTCCACGCCCGCCTCAAGATAGGCGCGCGCCTGCTCACGTATCCACTCGGTGCGCTGGCTGATCACGCCTTGCCGCATCGAGGCGCGCTCGTCAGGAGAGAGCAGCGTGGTCATCTCATACGAGAAATCATAAATCGGCAGGTAGGCTTTGATTTTGCCGCCGATACGCTGATTAAGGTAAACCGCGCGACGCAGCGCCGGCTGATCGTCTTGCTGGGGATCGATAGCCACCAGCATATTTTGGTAGCGGGACATAGGGAATAACTCCTTAAACCAAGGCGAACTGGTTTAAAGATAGCCTAAGTTAGGGGCGGGAAGAAGCGGAAAAGTTGCTGTGGGATCAATAAACTAACAAATTCCGGGTGCAAATCAGAGTTGCAGAGGTGTTGCGCCCATACCTGCAACTCTAATCATTAGGCGGCCAATTAATTAAGCAGCCTGAACGCTCTGACCGGCCAGTTCGGACAGCAGGTCATGGTTTTCAATAGTGATATATTTGCCTTTTACCGCCAGCATGCCCGATTTCTGAAAACGGCCCAGCAGGCGGCTGATGGTCTCAACGGTCAGGCCGAGGTAATTCCCGATGTCGCCGCGCGTCATCGTCAAGCGGAACTCACGCTGGGAGAAGCCGCGCTGGCCGAAACGGCGGGAAAGGTTCCAGATAAACGCGGCCAGCCTCTCTTCGGCGTTTTTCTTCGACAGCAGCAGGATCATATCCTGGTCGCCTTTGATTTCGCCGCTCATCAGACGCATCATCTGCTGGCGCAGAGCCGGCATTTTACCTGACAGATCGTCCAGCGTTTCGAATGGGATCTCGCAGACCATCGCCGTTTCCAGCGCCTGCGCGAAGCTCGGGTGGCTGCCGCTCATAATGGCGTCGAAGCCCACCAGATCGCCCGCCAGGTGGAAGCCGGTAATCTGCTCGTCGCCCTGTTCGGTGATGGTATAGCTTTTGATGGTGCCGGAGCGGATAGCGTAGAGCGATCTCAAATCGTCGCCCGCTTTAAACAGCGTCTGGCCTTTTTGAATCGGTTTTTTGCGCTCGATAATATTGTCGAGCTGATCCAGCTCATGTTCGTTCAGGGTGAACGGAATGCACAGCTGACTAATGCTGCAGTCCTGACAGTGGATGGCACAGCCACCTGACTGAATACGGCGAATGGTGCGTTTTTCAGTGATCATAATGTACGCTCGACGATTATTGACTGGGGTCAATTTTAACATTTTTTGTGCTGAAGGGAACTCGTCCGAGCAGTTTTAGGCTTATAAAGAGTAGGGATGTCAGACGCGGCGCGGAACCGCGCTATAACAAGCCCTGCGCGTCACATTTTTGCCGTTCGGCAAGAAAAGTTTCCACTTTTTTGATCCTGATGCGCATTTACTCAACACTATTCTGGCGCGATTCAGCGCTGGCGCACCTTTTTTAGCGTTTGCTACTATTGCATTTGCAGAGGCGGTGTTGATCTCTGTGTCCCTGATAACCTGGAGTGAGAAATGACTATGAACCTGGACGATGAAGACCTGTTTCGGGATGCCATGGGTGACGTCACTCCATTGAAAGACAGCGCCAGTACCCTGTGGCTGAAATCGCCCTCAACGAAAGCGCCGCGCCGGCCTGAAGCCGACGCGGAACAAGAGAACTTTCTTACGCGCGGCTACCTCGACATTATTCCCCTTGCGACGCCGCTGGAGTATAAGGCCGATGGCATTCAGCAGGGGGTGCTGGATAAGCTGCGCAAAGGGGAATACAAAATAGACGCCAGCCTGAACCTGCTGCGTCAGCCGGTGGAAACCTGCCGACAGGCGGTATTCAGCTTTATGCAGCAGGCGCGCAAAGAGGGGTTGCGCAATTTACTCATTATTCACGGCAAAGGGCGAGACAATGAATCCCATGCCAATATCGTGCGCAGCTATCTGGCGCGCTGGCTGCGTCAGTTCGACGACGTCCAGACGTTCTGTAGCTCGCAGCCGCAGCACGGCGGCGCGGGTGCGCTCTATGTCGGGCTGCGTAAAACCGAAAAGGCGCGGCTGGACAACCGCGAGCGCCATGCGAAACGCAGCCGTTAACCCGGCGCCTTGCGGATGGTGGCCATCAAAATTTCAGCGCTGAGGCTCAGAGGATGGCCGGTACGGGTAATAATTCCTACCGGCTCGCCTGGACCCGATGAGCTGATGGGCAGGGCGCACAGCGCGTTATGCGTCAGATCTTCCTTAATCGCCCCTGACGGCACGAACCAGACGTAGTCATAGCGCAGCGCCAGCTGCCGCGCCAGCGAGGTGGATGAAGTTTCAACGCAGGTGCCTGGCAAGGTGCAGCCCTGTTCATCGAGCATCTGCTGCGCGATGCGGCGCGGCGCTGTGCCTTCTGGCGAAATCACTACCGGCCACTGCATTGCCCGGGAAAGAGTGACGTTGTCACTTAAAAGCGGATGTTCAGGTCGCACCACCAGCCTGAGCGACTCAAGAAAAAGCAGCTCGTAGGTGAGCCCGGCCATCATATCCTTGTCCGCCATACGGCCGATGCCGATCTCGAATTCACCTGCGCGCAGCCCGGCGAGCAGCACGTTATTATGCAGCGTAGCCACCTGCACGGTTGCATGGGGCTGCTGCTGGTGAAAACGATCGAGAATTTGCGGCAGCATGCCCATGGCTGCGGTGGTCAGCGCCCCGAGGCGGATCACCACCGGACGCGTTGAGACCGGCAGATTCACGCTCTGGCCCGCGTGGTTAAGCGCATCCAGCACTTTTACCGCGTGGACTAAAAACTGTTCGCCCATAGTGGTCAGCTGTGCGCCCAGCCGGCCGCGCTCAAACAGGCGAACGCCTGTTAGCTCCTCAAGCTCATTGAGGGTTTTTGACAGCGCAGGCTGGCTAAGGCTCAGCGTTTCCGCCGCCCGGCCCAGGGTTCCCTGCTGCGCCACCGCAACAAAGGTATGAAGATGGCGCAAGCGAATGCGCTGATTGAAAAGGATATTTTTGTCCATCTCTCAAACTTAATGAGTTTTATCGCCGGTCGGCAACCAGTAAACCTGATTTTTGTTAACTTTGCTGCAAAATATAATTAACAAAAACAGCGTTGCACGCGAGTGCTTGATAAAGCGAAAAAATTAGCTGACTGGCGTGCAGGTCCAGCGAAGTGTGTTAAACCCGCCTGTATAAATTCAACGCGTTAGCGCTTTAATGCTGAATAATTCTCAATATCACATAAAAAGCAGGCGTCTTATCGTTAACGATGGGCTATCATAACCGCCGTTTTTTTTACCAAAACTGATGCCTCAGGGTGAGCGCAGTGAGGAGTTCGCAGTGACCAGCGTCGAAGCCGTGGACGTTCGCCAGTTAATTAATCAGTCAGCGCTCAGCCGCTGGCAAAAGCGTCTTATCGCGCTCTGCTTTATCGTGGTTGCCCTTGACGGCATGGATATCGCGCTAATGGGCTTTATCGCGCCAGCGCTGAAGGCGGGCTGGGGCGTGACCAACCATCAGCTTGGGGTGGTGATCAGCGCGGCGCTGGTCGGGCTGGCGCTTGGCGCGATGCTGGCGGGACCGCTGGCCGATCGCTACGGTCGACGCATGATGATTATTCTCAGCGTCTTTTTCTTCGGGCTCTGGACGCTCGCCACCGCGCTGGCGAACAACATCGAGCAGATGATGCTGTTTCGCTTCTTAACCGGTCTGGGGCTGGGCGCAGCGATGCCCAACGTCGGCACGCTGGTGGCGGAGTATGCGCCAGAGCGCCGTCGCGCCTTTCTTATCACCGTGGTGTTCTGCGGCTTTACCTTCGGCGCCGCCAGCGGCGGTTTCGCCGCCTCCTGGCTGCTGCCGCGCTATGACTGGCATGCCGTGATGCTGCTGGGCGGCATTCTGCCGATGGCGGTGCTGCCGTTTCTGGTACGCGGCCTGCCGGAGTCGGTGCGCTTTCTGATCGGCCGCCGCGCGCCGGCAACGCGCATTCACGCCATTCTTGAGCGAATGCTGCCAGGCGCCACGCGGCCCGACAGCGCCTTTCACTCTCAGGAGCCGACGCTGCCGACGCAGGGCGCAATCGCTACCGTGGTGTCGCGTCGTTATCTGTTCGGCAGCCTGATGCTGTGGGGCGGCTATTTTATGGGGCTGTTCCTGGTCTACCTGATCGGCAGCTGGCTGCCGTCGCTGATTAATACGCTGGGCATGTCGGTCACCGACGCGGCCATTGTCACCGCGATGTATCAGGCGGGCGGTACTCTGGGCTCGCTGTTCGCGGGCTGGCTGATGGACCGCTTCAACGCCACGCTGGCGCTGGCGGCAATCTACTTCTGCGGCGGGGTGGCGATCGTTGCCCTAGGCTTCTCTCCGGCGGAAGTCGGGATGATGAGCGGCATCGCTTTCCTGAGCGGCTTCTGCTTTAACGGAGCCAATACCGGCATGAACGCCCTGTCGGCCAGCTATTATCCTACCCATGCACGCGCGACGGGCTCCAGCTGGATGCACGGCGTCGGACGCGTCGGCGCCATCCTCAGCGCCTTTATCGGCGCGGAGATGCTCTCCCTTGGCTGGTCATTCAGCCTGATCTTCATGCTGCTGGCGATCCCTGCGCTGCTGACCACATTGATGCTGGTGATGAAAAACCGCTTCGGCTTTAAGCCGATCACAAATCCGTAACTTTTTCGCCTGCCGACAGCGCGTTGCTCTACAGTAGCAGCAATCTCGATCACGTCAGGAGCAGGCACCATGAACCACTTCCTTAGCGCGGACGCTATTCGTACGCGCTTCTCGCAGGCGATGTCCGCTATGTATCAGCAGGAGGTGCCGCAATACGGCACCCTGATGACGCTGGTGCAGCGCGTAAACGAAGCGTATTTAACCGAACGTCCCGCGCTGAAAACCCGGCTGGCTGCGGCGGACGAGCTGGGCCGCCTTAATCTGGAGCGTCACGGCGCCATTCGCGTCGGCACAGCGCAGGAGCTTGCGACGCTGCGGCAGATGTTCGCGGTGATGGGCATGGAGCCGGTCGGCTATTACGATCTCTCGCAGGCGGGCGTGCCGGTACACTCCACCGCGTTTCGGCCGGTGAGCGACGCGGCGCTGCGACATAATCCCTTTCGCATTTTTACCTCGCTGCTGCGGCTGGAGCTGATCGACGATCTCCCGCTGCGGGAAAAAGCGGCGGCGATACTGGCAAAACGTGATATTTTCACGCCGCGCTGCCGCGCGCTGATGGCACAGCACCAGCAGCAGGGCGGCCTGAATGAGGCGGACGCCGACGCCTTCGTTAAAGAGGCGCTGGAGACTTTCCGCTGGCACGCGCTGAGCACTGTCGACAGCGCCACCTATCAGGCGTTAAGCCAGCAGCACCGCCTGGTCGCCGACGTGGTCTGCTTCCCGGGATGCCATATTAACCATCTGACGCCGCGTACCCTCGATATCGACCAGGTGCAGGCGCTGATGCCCGAATACGGCATCGACCCTAAGGCGCTGATTGAAGGCCCGCCGCGGCGCGAGGTGCCGATTCTGCTGCGTCAGACCAGCTTTAAAGCGCTGGAGGAGCCGGTGATTTTTCAGCAGGGCGAAAGCGGCACCCATACCGCGCGCTTTGGCGAAATCGAGCAGCGGGGCGCGGCGCTGACGCCGAAAGGCCGCGCGCTTTACGATCGTCTGCTGGCGGCAGCAGGCACCGGCGTCGACAACCATCAGCATCAGCAACACCTGGCCGAGGTGTTTCGCGCCTTCCCCGATGATGAGCAGAGCCTGCGCGAGCAGGAGCTCGCCTGGTTTAACTATCGTCTGAGTGAGCAGGGTGAGGCGCAGCCGCCGCAGCCGGGCGAATCGCTGGCGACGCTGATTGAACAGGGCCGCATCATTGCCGATCCGATCGTGTACGAAGATTTCTTGCCGGTCAGCGCGGCGGGCATCTTCCAGTCGAATCTGGGCGATCGGGCGCAGGGCCGTTCCGCCGGTCACGCCAGCAGGGCCGATTTTGAAGCGGCGCTGGGCGCGCCGGTGCAGGATGAAATGCGGCTTTATCAGGCGCGGCAGCAGCAATCGCTGGCCCGGTGCGGTTTGCATCAGGGGTGATGGCGTCGATTCAGCATAATCTGCAAATGCCCTAAGGACATAGACAATATCTTAACGCCCTGTAGATAATGCCTTAACGCTTTATCAGGGAACAGGTAATGAAAAACAGACGACCTCTGCGCCTCAGCACAGCCGAAGGCGAGCTAAGAGGAAGTATGGATGATGATCTCTTTGTCTTTAAGGGTATTCCATATGCCGCCGCGCCAGTAGGTGCACTACGCTGGCGCGCCCCCCAGCCGGTTACGCCGTGGCACGAGGTGCGCGACGCCACCGAATTCGGCGCCGCCTGCTGGCAGGATCGCACGCTCTGTGCTGTCGCCGGCGGCGGCGACCCCGGTCCGCTCAGCGAAGACTGCCTCTATCTTAACGTCTGGACCCCCGACGTCGACCCTGCGCGGCCGCTGCCAGTAATGGTGTGGCTGCACGGCGGCGGCTTCGTGATGGGATCGGGCGGGCTGGCGCCGTATAACGGCAAGCCGCTGGCGGCGCGTGGCGCCGTAGTAGTGACGATTAATTACCGTCTCGGCCATCTCGGCTTTTTTGCGCATCCTGCACTGGATGCGGAGTATCGCGACGGCGGCATCGTCAACAATTTCGCCTTGCTGGATCAAATCGCCGCGCTGCAGTGGGTGCAGCGCAACATTCCCGCGTTTGGCGGTAACCGTGACAACGTCACGCTTTTTGGTGAATCCTCTGGCGCGCGCAGCGTGCTTTCGCTCTGCTGTTCGCCACTGGCGGAGGGATTGTTTCACAAAGCGATCGTGCAGAGCGCCTACAGTCTGCCTGACAAACCGCGCAAAGCGGCGCTGCAGCAGGGCGAGCAGGTCGCGGCGCACCTTGGTCTGCCCAACGCCACTGCGCAGCAGCTGCGCGAACTGCCTGCAGACGCCTTCTGGCCGCTGGCGTCGCCCTTATGGCACGGGCCGGTGCCGATTGCCGGTGACGCCGTGCTGCCCCAGCCGATGCTGAATACCTTTATGGCGGCGCGCCAGCATCGCATTCCGCTGATGGCAGGTAGCAATAGCGACGAAGCGAGCGTACTGGAATACTTCAACGTCGACAGCGCCGAGGTGATGCGCCAGCTGCGCATCAACAGGCCGTTCAGCTATCGGCTGCTGAAGTGGCTGTATGATATTCACGACGATCGCCTGCTGGGACGCGCGGCGGCGCGCGATATGGCTTTCAGCGTCATGCCGTGGGTCCTGATGCGCGCCCAGCACAACGTCGGCATGCCGGGCTGGCGCTACTGGTTCGACTATGTCTCCGAGCAGTCGCGCGAGCTCTGTCCGCACGGGGCCTGGCACGGCAATGAGGTGCCCTATGCCCTCAACACCCTTACGGCGATGCAACCCGCCGACAGCGAACGGCCCTATACCGCCGCCGACTGCGCCTTTGCGCAGCACATGGCGGACTACTGGTTCACCTTTGCGCGCGACGCGAGCGCATTCAGCCATCGGCTGGAGGGGAAGATAAACTGGCCCGTCTGGCACCCTGGCGACGACGTCACGCTGGCGTTCGGCGAGGGCGGAAAAGGGGCGCTACTGCTCAAGCGCAATTTCTTACGCGCCCGGCTGAGGCTGTTTCGCCTGCTGATGAAAAGCATGGTGAAGCTTTGACGGCTAATTAATAAGGCGCCGGCAAGGTTTGCCCCCCCAGGCCTGGCGGAGGAAATGATTTTAAATCATGGTGTTATCTCCGCATTGCGCTGGCGCATTAAGCAACTTTATTGCTGATTAAAAGGCTATACCTTCCTCAATCCCTGCCGATAACCCCTTTATGCCCGAGCTTATCGGGCCACTCTCGGTTTTCACCGTCAAGGAATTGGCTATGGGTATATTAAAAAACTTCACAATTCGCGCCGTTATGCTGTGGATTCTCGGCCTGTTTTGCCTGTTGTGGTGCGCGGTGGGCTGGTTCAGCGTCCACTCCCTTAGTAAGCTAAGCAACGGCAATGACGTCGATCGTCAGCTGGTCGCGCAGATGACCACTTTAAGCAAGGGTAACGACCAGTATTTCCGCGTTATTACGCGCCTGTCGCGCGTGATGGAGATGAAAGCCAGCGGCGCGCAGCCAGTCGACGCCGACTGGAAGCCGGTGCAGCAGGCGCTGGATGGCATGACCCAGCAGCTGGCGCAGTTTAAACAGATGGCGCCCGGCCCGATGGATCCGCAGATCGTTGACCAGACCATTGCCAACTGGCAAAAGCTGCTCGATGAGGGCGTAACGCCGCAGCTGGAGAAGGCGCGCCAGGGGGCGCTTGAGGTCTATCGTCAGCACGCCAGCTCGGTGACGCCTGCGCTGAGTCGCGCCTTTGGCGCCAGCGCCGAAGCCTTTAACCAGGCGGCGGCGGTTAAGCTTGATGAGACCCGCGTTAACGTCGATCGCCTGACCGTGCTGACCAAAATCACGCTGGTGGCGGCGGTCTTCGCCGGCCTGCTAATCCTGCTGTTTACCGACCGCTATCTGGTCACCATGCTGGTGAAGCCGCTGGACCGTATCCGCGAGCATTTTGCCGTGATCGCCACCGGCGATCTCAGCCAGCCGGTCGCGCCGTTCGGCCGCAACTGCGTCGGCAAGCTGGTGCCGCTGCTGAGCGCCATGCAGGATAGCCTGCGCGAAGCGGTCAGCGCCATTCGCAGCGGCACCGAAAATATCTCCCGCGGCGCGGCGGAAATTTCGGCAGGCAACAACGATCTCTCTTCCCGCACCGAAGAGCAGGCGGCGGCGCTGGAGCAGACTGCCGCCAGCATGGAGCAGCTGACCGCGACGGTGAAATTCAACGCCGACAATGCCCGTCAGGCCAGCAGGCTGGCGGAAACCGCTTCGTCGACCGCGCAGCAGGGCGGCCAGCTGGTGAGCGAAGTGGTCTCTACCATGAACGGCATCTCCGGCAGCTCGAAAAAGATCGCCGAGATCACCAGCGTCATTAACGGCATCGCCTTTCAGACCAATATTCTGGCGCTGAACGCCGCGGTGGAAGCGGCGCGCGCCGGTGAGCAGGGCCGCGGCTTCGCGGTGGTCGCCAGCGAGGTTCGCAATCTGGCGCAGCGAAGCGCCGCCGCGGCGAAAGAGATCGCCGCGCTGATTGAGGATTCGGTGCAGCGCGTGGACAAAGGCGCGACGCTGGTGGGCAACACTGGCAACACCATGCACCACATTCTCAAGTCGGTGCAGGAAGTGGACGCCATCATGAAGCAGATCGCCGCCGCGTCGGAAGAGCAGAGCAAAGGCATTTCACAGGTAGGCGTCGCCGTCACCGAAATGGACAGCGTGACGCAGCAGAACGCCTCGCTGGTGGAAGAGGTCTCTGCCGCCGCCGCCGCGCTGGCGCGTCAGACCGAATCGCTGGAAGCCTCTGTCTCCCGCTTCCGCCTCTCGTCGCAGGAGCCGCTGGCCAGCGCGCCGTCAGGCAGCAACCGCTCGACCCCGGCTGTCGGCGGTACGCCGCGCCCTAAAGCAGCGTCAAACGCCGACTGGGTCACCTTTTAAGCGCGTGACAGCCACGCCGCCAGATCCGCAAGGTAAGGCGGCGCTTCCCTGAACGGGCGCTGCAGCAAACTGTAGGCCGCCCCGGTTTTCACCCGGCTGGCGAACGGCGCAATCAGACGCCCGTTCGCCAGATCGCTCTCCACCAGATTGATATCCGCCACCGTTACGCCAAACCCCTGTATCGCCGCGCTGATCGCCAGATCCATGGTGCTGAAGTGTTGATTACGTGTCATCGTCAGACGGCTATTCTGGGCACTGAGCCACAGCTGCCAGTCGCGGGTATCGCCAGTGGGGTGCAGAAAGGTCATCGAGGCCAGCGCCTCGGGCGAGGCGGGCGGCACGGCATTGGCCGCCATCACCGGCGTGATCGCCTCGTCAAACAGATGGATCGCCCCAGGCGGCGGCGTGCCGTACAGAACGGCGGCGTCGAACCCCTCCAGCTGCGCGTGATGCTCAAGCGTGGTCGTCAGCGCGACATGCAGTTCCGGCCGCAGCTGCTCCAGCGCTACCAGCCGCGGCACCAGCCAGCGCATGGCGCAGGTCGGCGCCTTGAGCCGAATCACCCCATGCTGGCGCATCGCCTTATCCGTCGCGCCCGCTATCAGCTCGAAGCCCTGACGCAGCTCCGGCAGCAGCGCCGCCCCCTGCGAGGTCAGGCGCAGACCACGCGCATGGCGCTCGAACAGCGCAAATCCCAGATAGTGTTCAAGGGTGGCGATCTTGCGGCTCACCGCGCCCTGGGTAATACAGAGTTCGCCTGCCGCGCGCGTCAGGTTGAGATGACGCGCGGTCACCAGAAAAGCGTGTATGGCGTTAAGCGGCAAAGAACGCGGCATCATCACTCCAGCTATGCAAATTAGTCATGGCTATTATGACAACAATTCGCTTGTCGGCTCAAGCGTTGGGTCGTTGAATAGATATTAAAGAAATCGACATTTTTATGCAGCGATACAGGAGCCCGACCGATGAAAAGCAGCGTTAACGTCACGTCGAAACTGCCTGACGTAGGCACCACCATATTCAGCGTCATCGGCCAGCTCTCCGCGCAGCACCAGGCCATTAACCTGTCGCAGGGGGCACCCAACTTTCCGTGCGATCCGGCGCTGGTGGAGGCGGTCAGCCGCGCCATGCGCGAAGGGCATAACCAGTACGCACCCATGACCGGCTGGCCCGCGCTGAAAGAGGCGCTGGCGGCGAAGGTTGGGGCGCTCTACGGGCAACACTACGATCCTGCGACCGAAGTGCTGATTAGCGGCAGCGCCAGCCAGGGCATTTATATGGCGATCGCGGGGCTGGTGAATCGGGGCGATGAGGTGATTTTCTTCGAGCCAGCCTTCGACAGCTACGCGCCGGTGGTGCGTTTGCAGGGCGGTACGCCGGTTGGCCTGAAGCTGCGCTTCCCTGACTACGCCATCGACTGGGAGGCGCTGCGCGCTGCGCTGACGCCGCGCACCCGTATGATCATCATCAACACGCCGCATAACCCGAGCGCGCAGGTGCTGACGCCTGCCGATCTGGCGCAGCTGGCAGCGCTGACGCGCAACACCGATATTGTGGTGCTCTCCGACGAAGTCTACGAGCATATCCTGTTCGACGGCCGCGCCCACTGCGGCATGGCGACCCATCCGGAACTGGCGCAACGCAGCGTTATTGTCTCCTCTTTCGGCAAAACCTTTCACGTCACCGGCTGGCGCGTCGGCTACTGCCTTGCGCCCGCCGAGCTGATGGAGGAGCTGGTCAAGGTGCACCAGTTTATGATGTACGCCGCCGATACGCCGATGCAGATCGGGTTTGCGCACTATCTGCAGCGCGCCGAAAACTATCTGTCGCTGTCGGCGTTCTATCAGCAAAAGCGCGATCGCCTGGTGACGCTGCTGCAGGATTCGCCCTTTAAGCTGCTGCCGTGCGCCGGTTCGTTTTTTGTTTTGGCCAGCTACGGACATTTCAGTGACGAACCTGACAGCGAGATGGTAAAACGTCTTATCGTCGAACACGGCGTGGCAACCATCCCGCTTTCGGCGTTTTATATGGACGGCACCGATAACAACGTGATTCGTCTCTCTTTTGCCAAAGACGACGCCACCCTGCAGCGCGGCGCAGAAGCGCTCTGTCGGGTAAAGGGTTAATCTCAGGGGAAAATAAATGAAAAAAATCAATGCGCTCTTTCTTGCTCTGGGCATGATGAGTTCGGTGCACGCACTGGCGGCGGAAACGCTGCGTTACGGGCTTGAATCGCAGTATGCGCCGTTCGAGAGCCGCAATGCGCAGGGCGAGCTCGAAGGGTTCGATATTGAGCTGGGCAAGGCTATTTGCGCCACCGGGAATTTCAACTGTCAGTGGGTGGAGAGCAGCTTCGATGCCCTGATCCCGGCGCTGCAGGCGAAGAAGTTTGACGCCATTAACTCGGCGATGAACATCACCGAGGCGCGGGCAAAAAGCATCGACTTCACAAAGCCGATCTACCGTATTCCAAGCATGCTGATCGTAAAAGAGGGCGAGAAGCTGCAGCCGACCGCTGAGGCGCTGAAGGGCAAGAATATCGGCGTGCTGCAGGGCTCGATTCAGGAAACCTACGCCAAAAAGCACTGGGAGCCCCAGGGCGTGACCGTCACCTCCTATCAGGATCAGAATCAGGTCTATAACGATATGGTCGCAGGCCGTCTGGACGGCACGCTGGTGATGTCCGCCGCTGGCCAGTCGGGCTTCCTCGATAAGCCACAGGGCAAAGGCTTTGCTTTTGCCGGTAAGGCGGTCGAGGATGACGCCATCCTCGGCTCCGGCATCGGTTTCGGTCTGCGCAAGGGCGATACGAAGCTGAAGAAGGAGCTGGATGCGGCGATTACCAAAATCCAGGATGACGGCACGGTGAAGAAGCTGGCGGCGAAATATTTTCCCGGCATTGACGTGAGTGCAACAAAGTAAGAAAAGAGGCGGCTCACAGCCGCCTTTATTGTCTGCGGTCACGGCTGCTTTGATACCGTTTCGCGCCGTTGGCTGGCCCACAGAATGACCTCTTTATCATCGTATTCCTCATGCCCTTTACACCCAAAATCAACGCAGCCTAAACCAGCAGGCGCTGTGGCTGTAAACGATCAAAATATTCCCTGAATATTTCTTTACAATTCGCCTTCCTGAACTAAACCAGGTATTTGATAAGAAAATTTCCGCCAGACTCGCTCAAGAGAAGCATGCTCAAGGGATAATTTGAATGACTAAATTGCCTCAGTTTTCGCTCGCCTTTTTTCATCCTCGCTACTGGCTCAGTTGGATCGGTATCGTCGCGCTCTGGCTGGTGGTGCAACTGCCTTATCCGCTACTGATGAAAACAGGCCCCATACTCGGTCAAATCGCCAGACGCCTGTTACCGCGACGGGTGGAGATCGCCCGCCGCAATCTCGCTCTCTGCTTTCCTCAGATGGATAACGATAAACGCGAAACCTTGCTGGAGCAGAATTTTGCGTCAGTAGGGATGGGGATTCTGGAGACCGGCATGGCATGGTTCTGGCCCGAGCAGAGGGTGCGCAAATACGTTAGCGTAAGCGGTTATGAGCATATGGAGCAGGCACGGAAAAAGGGCAAAGGGGTGGTGCTGATTGGCATGCATTTTCTTACGCTTGAACTGGGCGCGCGTATTTTCGGGATGCTTAATCCGGGCATAGGCGTTTATCGTCCCAACAACAACAGGCTGCTTGACTGGCTACAAACGCGTGGACGCCTGCGGTCAAATAAAAGCATGCTGGATCGCTATGATTTAAAAGGCATGATCCGCGCCCTAAAGCAGAATGAAATTCTCTGGTACGCGCCCGACCATGACTACGGAAAAAACAACAGCGTATTTGTGCCTTTTTTTGCCGTGCCGGATGCCGCCACGACCTCAGGCAGCTACATGCTGGTTAAAAGCGCGCGTCCGGCCGTCATTCCCTTTGTGCCGCGCCGCAAGGCGGATGGCTCAGGCTATGAGCTGATTATTATGGAAGATATCAGCGACGCGCTGCAGGGCGCGGACAAGGAATCTGTTGCTCACCAAATGAACCAGGCGATTGAGCGTGCCGTCATGCTGGCACCTGCGCAGTATATGTGGCTGCATCGGCGCTTTAAAACGCGACCCGACGGACAACCAGACCGCTACGCTCGCAAAACAACGCCTGAACCAATCGAAACCAGGCGATTTGAGCAGGAGGCTCAGGCTGAGCAGGGGCAGCAAGGCCAACAAATGTGACCTGACCTTGTTGTGGCAGCGTTGGGTATAGCACGCATTCGCTGCTCTCCTCTCTTGTCGCCTGGATTGACACGGCAGGAGAGGAGGGCGTGGCTTTACCGGCTACGCCGCGCTTCACCCTACGTTGTTAAGGCATCGCCGCCAGCAGGCACAGCCGTTCCGCCACCTGATAAGATTTCACAAAGGATGAAATCGGCAGAAATTCGAAGCGGGAGTGAAAGTTATGCGCGCCGGTAAAAAAGTTCGGCGTCAGCAATCCTTTCGCCGACAGCGCGGCGCCGTCGGTGCCGCCACGCATCGGGATCACTTTAGGCTCGATATTGAGATCCGCGAGCGCGGTGAAGATCAGATCGATGGCGCGACGATCCTCACCGACAGCGTTGCTGATGTTGCTGTAGATGTCGCTGATGCGGATGGCGACGCTGCCGGTTGGGTAACGCTGCGCAATGTCCGCCACCGCCTGCTGCAGCGCCTCTTTGCGTGCGGCAAACTGCGCCAGATCAAAATCGCGAATTGAAGCCTTTAACGTCGCCTGGCTGGCGCCCGCCTGCATCTCGTTAAACCAGATATAGCCTTCTCGGCCCTCAGTATGCTCTGGCGTTTCGCGGCGATCGAACAGGCTGATAAAGTCGTGCGCCATCAGCAGCGGATTGACCAGCACCCCTTTGGCTGACATCGGATGCGCCGGCACGCCGGTAAAGGTAATTTCTGCCGACGCAGCGTTAAAGTTTTCATAGACCACTTCACCCAGCTCGCAGCAGTCGATGGTCCAGGCGAAATCGACGTTAAAGCGCTTTTCCAGATCGAGCGCCTTCGCGCCGCGCAGCCCAATCTCTTCGTCGGGCACAAAGGCCACCACGATATCGCCGTGATCGCCCTGCAAATTCGCCATCAGCGTCATTACCACCGTCACCGCCGCTTTATTGTCCGCGCCCAGCACGCTGGTGCCGTCGCTGAAAATAATCTCCTCCCCAATATAGGGTGCGAGCTCCGGATGCTCGTCGCGGCGCAGCCAGATATCATCGCGCGCGTTGAGCAGCAGATCCTCGCCCTGCCAGGTGAGGATCTGCGGATGAATATCGGGCGACAGCCCCACATCAACCGTATCGATATGGGTGATAAACCCGATGCGCGGCGCGCTGGGCCGGTTGCCGCGCTTCACCGCCGTCACCGTGGCGCAGTCGTCGATCTCCACCTTATCTAGCCCGAGAGCGGTCAGCTCCTGCGCCAGCAGCTGCGCCATGGCGTGCTGGCTCGGCGTGCTTGGCAAGGTGTCTGATTTGGCGTCGCTCTGGCTGCTGACCGCCAGATAGCGAAAAAAACGTTGAGTTAACTGATGTGCAAGGGCTGTCATCACCGTTCCTTATTTGTCTGCTAACAGCGGGATTCGTTATGTTACGAAAACGTGGTATCCATAGAGCGTCTGGAACATTTAGGGAATCTGACCAACGGAAGTCAATAAAAAGTGAGGAAATGATGAAAGTGAAGATAGCGATGCTGGCGTTGCTGACCGCTACCCTGGCGCATAACGCCAGCGCGAAAACGCTGGTTTACTGCGCCGAAGGGTCGCCGGAAAATTTCAATCCGCAGCTCTACACCTCGGGAACCAGCGTGGACGCCAGCGCGGTGCCGGTTTTTAACCGGCTGGTGGATTTCAAATATGGCACCACTGAGCTGATACCGAGCCTGGCGGAAAGCTGGGAGATTAGCGCTGACGGCAAGGTCTATACCTTCCATCTGCGCAAAAACGTCCCTTTTCAGAGCAATAAACTCTTTAAACCCAGCCGCGATTTCAACGCCGACGACGTTATCTTCTCTTTTATGCGGCAGATGGATAGCAAAAACCCTTACCACAACGTCTCTGGCGGCACCTACGCTAACTTCGACAGCCTGGAGTTGACCACGCTAATCAAGCGCATCGATCGCGTCGACGACCACACCGTGCGCTTTACCCTGAATCACGCGGAGGCGCCGTTTCTCGCCGATCTCGCCTGGTATTTCGCTTCGATTCACTCCGCTGAATATGCTGACCAGATGTTGAAAGCCGGCACGCCGGAGAAAGTCGATATGGATCCCATCGGCACCGGACCATTCCAGCTGATGCAGTATCAGAAAGACTCGCGCATTCTCTATAAGGCTTTTCCGGGCTACTGGGCCGGCAAGGCAAAGCTCGACCGCATCGTGTTCAGCATTACGCCGGACGCCTCGGTGCGGCTTGCCAAGCTGGAAAAGGGGGAGTGTCAGATCATGCCGTTCCCAAACCCCGCCGACCTGGAGAAGATGCGCAGTAATCCGGCGATCAACCTGATGCAAAAAGCGGGGCTCAATACCGGCTTCCTTGCGTTCAACACCACGAAAGCGCCGCTGGATAAGGTGGAGGTGCGACAGGCGCTGGCGATGGCGATCAATAAGCCCGCCATTATCGACGCCATTTTCAAAGGCACCGGCACCGCGGCGAAAAACATTCTGCCGCCGGGCGTCTGGAGTGAAAACCGGGACCTGAAAGATTACGATTACGATTACGATCCTGAGAAAGCCAAAGCGCTGCTACAGCAGGCGGGTATTAAGCCCGGCACGGAAATCGCGCTCTGGGCGATGCCGGTTTCCCGTCCCTATAACCCTAACGCGCGCCGTATGGCAGAGATGATTCAGGCGGACTGGGCAAAGGTCGGCATCAAGGCCTCTATCGTCACCTACGAATGGGGCGAGTATCTCAAGCGGGTGCGCAGCGGCGAGCATCAGGCGGCACTGATGGGATGGACCACCGCCACCGGCGATCCCGACAACTTTTTCGGGCCGCTCTACAGCTGCAAATCGACCCAGGGCGGCTCCAACTCCTCGAAGTGGTGCTATCAGCCGTTTGAGAAGCTGATCGCCGCGGCGCGCGCCGAGCCGGATCAAAGCAAGCGCACCGCGCTCTACCTGCAGGCGCAGCAGATCATGCATGATCAAATGCCTGCGGTAATGATTGCCCACTCGACCATCTTCGAGCCGGTGCGCAAAGAGGTGAGCGGCTACGATATCGATCCGTTCGGCAAGCACATTTTCTATCCGGTCGATATCAAAGAGTAATCAGAGCAGCCTGACTGGCGATAGCGCTAATGCGCTGCTGAAGAAAGGTGAGAAAGGGCGTCAGCGCCGCGTTGCGCTGTCGCCCCGACACGCGCTGCAGCTGTAGCGTGCGCTGGCTAAGCTGGTCGACCCCCATTTCGCGCAGCACCAGCTGCTGGGCCTGCGTTGCGTTGATCAGGGTAAACGCGCTGCTGATGGTGATCGCCTCAGGCGTATTGAGCAGAAACTGATAGAGCGTGGCGAAATAGTCGCAGGTCAGCACCGGCTCGATCACGCAGCCGCGCATCTGACAGGCGAGATCAAACAGCTGCCGCACCGTGGTGTTCTGCTCCGGCAGCGCCATCGGATAGTGGCTGAGCGCCTCCAGCGTCACCGGCTGCTGCGCCAGCGGATGATCCCTGTGCATGGCCAGCAGCACCGGTGCAGGCCAGGAATCTATGACTTCCACGCCGCGCTCCGGGTGCAGGCTAAACTGCAGCGCCACGTCACACTCTCCGGCGCGCACTCGCTCCGCTACGCTCTGCGCGCTCTCAACCTTGAGCGCAAAATAGACGCCGGGATGCAGCGCGCGAAACTCCGCCAGCAGGCCTGGCAGCAGGCTGAACGCCATGCCGTCGGTGCAGGCGACGCGAATAAGCGTGCGGCGTATCGCCTTCAGCCCCTTAATCTCCGCCAGCGCGTACGCCATATCCCGCTGGCTTTGCCGTACCTGACGGGCAAAAATTTCTCCCGCCTCATTGAGCACCATGCCGCGCGCGTGACGATCGAACAGCGGTGCGCCCACCTGTGCCTCCAGCCGCTGGATCTGTCGGCTAATGGCGGAGACGGCGACAAACAGCTGCTCGCTGGCGGCGCTCAGCGAACCGCTGTTGGCCACGGCAAGGAAATAACGGATTTCACTGCTCAGCATCGCACCCCCCCTGCACCCCAGCGGTGCATGCTTCTTTATCGGGCATTTTAACTTTGCTTTTAAAGCAAGGCTATGTCGATAAATTGATAATTGTGGCAACGCCAGCCTTTTGGCAAAGATAGAGCGACACCACAATAAAAAAGACAGGGCAAACATGACGGAACAACAGGCAGTTGATCAGGCGATGCGCTATTTCGATAGCGGTGAATTCCAGCGGCTACTGGCGCGTCGTGTGGCGTGCGCCACCGAAAGTCAGCGGGCGGATCGCGACGGCGAGCTACATCACTATTTGCAGCAGGAGATCGCGCCGCAGCTGGCGGCGATTGGCTTTACGCTGCACCTTATCGACAATCCGGCAGCAAATAATCCGCCTTTTCTGGTGGCGACACGCATTGAAGAGGCGACGCTGCCGACCCTGCTGCTCTATGGTCACGGCGACGTGGTGTTCGGCGACGATGAGAACTGGCGCGACGGCCTCAACCCCTGGCAGCTGACCGAAGAGGGCGACCGCTGGTATGGTCGCGGCAGCGCGGACAATAAAGGCCAGCACTGCGTCAATCTGGCGGCGCTGGAGCAAATTTACCAGGCGCGCGGCGGCCGGCTCGGCTTTAACTGCAAGATCCTGTTCGAGATGGGTGAAGAGATCAGCTCGCCGGGGCTGGCCGATCTGTGCCGCCAGCAGCAGGCGCTGCTGCGCGCCGACCTCTTTATCGCCTCCGACGGCCCGCGCGTCAGCGCACCGCGGCCGACGCTGTTTCTCGGCTCGCGCGGCGCGGCCAATTTTCGCCTCACCATCCGCGCGCGCGACAACGCTTATCACTCTGGCAACTGGGGTGGGCTGCTCAGCAACCCAGGCATCCAGCTGGCGAACGCCATCGCTTCGCTGGTTAACGCTCACGGCGTACTGCAGGTCGAGGCGCTGAAGCCCGACTCGCTGAGCGCGGCGGTACGCGCCATTCTCAGCGATATTGAGGTGGGCGGCATGCCGGGCGATCCGGCGCTGGACGCCACCTGGGGCGAACCGGGCCTGACGGCAGCGGAACGGCTCTACGGCTGGAACACGCTGGAGGTGCTGGCGTTTGAGGCTGGCAACCCGGCGCGCCCCATGAACGCAATTCCCGGCGAGGCGACCGCGGTGTGCCAGCTGCGCTTTGTCGTGGGCACCGACTGGGAAAACCTGGTGGCGCACGTCGAGGCGCACCTGCGCACCCACGGGTTCGACTATGTGCAGGTTGAATTCCTGCGCGGCTCACCCGCCACGCGTCTCGACCCGCAAAGTCCGCTGGTTGCCTGGGCGCTGGAGAATCTGGCCATCAGCAGCGGCAAAAAACCGGCGCTGCTGCCTAACCTGGGCGGTTCTCTGCCAAATGAGGTCTTTTCGGCGATCCTCGGGCTGCCGACCCTGTGGGTGCCGCACTCCTATCCCGCCTGCGGCCAGCACGGCGTTAACGAGCATATGCTGAAGTCCGTGGCGCGCGAAGGGCTGCAGATCATGACGCGGCTGTTCTGGCAGCTGGGCGAAGAGGGCGAGGCGCTGTTGGCGCGGCAGCAGGCTTACCAGGGAGCACGCGTATGAGCACGCTGACGCAAGCCGCAACGCAGGTTCAGACGAAGCCGAGCCTGCACAAAACGTTATTTGCCACCTGCATCGGCAACGCGCTGGAGTGGTTTGATATTGCGGTCTACGGCTTCTTTGCCAGCTATATCGCCCACGCTTTTTTCCCTACCAGCGACGCCTCTGTGTCGCTGCTGCTGACCTTCGGCAGCTTTGGCATCTCTTTCCTTATCCGTCCGCTCGGCGCGGTGGTGCTGGGCAACTACGCCGATCGCCACGGTCGCAAAAAGGCGCTGCTGCTCTCGATCAACCTGATGATGCTGGGCGGCGCGATCATCACCTTTATGCCGGAATATGGCACCATCGGGCTGGCGGCACCGCTGCTGATTATGCTGGCGCGCCTGATTCAGGGCTTTTCGGCGGGCGGCGAGTTTGGCAGCTCGACGGCGTTTCTGGTGGAGCATTTTCCCGAGCGCAAAGCCTTTATCGCCAGCTGGCAGTTCGCGACGCAGGGCGCAAGCACGCTGATGGCCTCCGCCTTTGGCCTCGGGCTGACGCAGATCCTCAGCGAGGCGCAAATTCAGTCCTGGGGCTGGCGCATTCCTTTCGCCTTTGGCCTGCTGATTGGCCCGCTGGGGATCTATATACGCCGCCACGTGCATGAACCGGCCAGCTTTGCGCAGCAGGAGAAAAGCGCGGCGCCGTTGAAACAGCTGTTCGGTGGTCAGAAAGAGCTGATGCTGCTGGCGGTTGGGCTGATGGTGATTTCAACGGCGGTTAACTACATGCTGAACTATGTGCCGACCTACGCCACTAAAACGCTGCATCTGCCGGGCAGCGTTGCGTTTAGCGCCACGCTGCTGGCGGGAACGATTCTTACCCTGGTGACGCCGCTGATGGGGCTGTGGGCCGAACGCGTAGGGCGCGTGCCGCTGATGTGGGGGTCGCTGCTGCTGCTGCTGGTCACCATCTATCCCGCTTTCCGCTATATGGTGAATCATACCTCGGCGCTGACGCTGATGCTGCTGGTGGGCTGGATGGCGCTGCTGAAATCGATCTACTTTTCCACCGTGCCGTCGGTGATGGCGGATCTTTTTCCCTCCGTTACGCGCGCCAGCGGCATGGCGATCAGCTATAACGTCGCGGTGACAATATTTGGCGGTTTCGCCCCGCTGGTCTGCACGCTGCTGATTAACGCCACCGGCAGCAGCCTCGCTCCGGGCTACTACCTGATGGCGGTATCGCTGCTGAGCGCCGCGGCGCTGCTGCGCAGCCGATCACGCGTAGCCTGAACGCCCGAAGGTGCTGCAGGCGAATGAGCGGGTCCGATCGCCAAAGCGCACGATGTCCTCCCTGAGGCGGGAGGCTTTGCGCGCTGGGCCCGCTCACTCGCCCGGGCGCTCAGACCGTCCGGGAAGAGCGGCCTAACCCTTACAGCGAAAACTGCAGATAGGCGACGTGCGTCTGCAGATACTCTTCCAGCCCGTGTCGGCCGTCGGCGCCGCCGATGCCCGACTTGCGCCAGCCCGCATGGAACCCCTGCATCGCTTCGAAATTCTCGCGGTTGACGTAGGTTTCGCCAAACTTCAGCTTACGCAGCGCCACCATGGTGGTATTCAAATCCCGCGTATAGAGAGAGGAGGTGAGGCCGTACTCGCAGTCGTTGGCCAGCGCAATGGCCTCGTCCAGCGTTTTGAAGGTCATTACCGGTAGCACCGGCCCAAAGATCTCCTCGCGCATAATCTCCATATCCTGACGGACGTCAGTGATAATCGTCGGCTGGAAAAAGAATCCCTTCTCACCGGCGCGCTTGCCGCCCAGCACCACCTTGCCGCCCGCGGCCACGGCGTCCGCCACTTTCTTCTCAACGCGCGCCAGCGCGGCGGCGTTAATCAGCGGCCCCATATCCAGATCGCGCTGCTCCGCCGGATCGCCGAAGGTGACGCCTTTGAACGCCTCGGTCAGCGCAGACATAAAGCGATCGTAAATGCCCTCCTGCACATAGACGCGCTCCGCGCAGTTGCAGACCTGGCCGCTGTTAATCACGCGGGAGCTGACGATCGCCTTAACCGCGATCTCGACGTCAGCATCATCCATCACGATGGCGGGTGCCTTGCCGCCCAGCTCCAGCGAAACCTTAGTCACGTTCTTCGCCGCTGCCGTCATGGTGGCGACACCTGCGCCAACGCTGCCGGTCAGGCTGACCAGGCCAACCTTCGCGTTTGCAGCCAGCTCTTGCCCAATCTCCGGACCGTAGCCATAGACAAAGTTAATCACGCCCGGCGGCAGGCCGATATGATGAACGATCTCGGCAAAGATGCCAGCGTTGAGCGGCGTCAGCTCGCTGGGCTTGATTACAATGGTGTTGCCGGTGATCAACGCGGGCGCCGCTTTACGGGCAATCAAAAAGAAAGGGAAGTTCCACGGCAGAATGCCGGTAGTGACGCCGATCGCCTTTTTAAAAACGAAAATATTTTCATTGGGTCGATCGCTGTTGACGATCTCGCCTTCATAGCGGCGCGCCCATTCGGCCATATAGTCCAGATAATCGGCGGTGAACAGCACCTCAGTCTGTGCAAGCCCCTGCGTTTTGCCGCCTTCGGCGACGATAGTGGCGGTCAGCTCCGGCTCGCGATCGCGAATAGCGGCCGCCAGCTTGCGCAGCCAGCCGCCGCGCTCCACGGCAGGCAGCGCTTCCCATGCCGGCTGTGCGGCTTCGGCGGCGTCAATCGCGCGGCTGGCGTCCTGCGCGCAGCCTTCAGGTATGCGAGCCAGCAGCGCTTCGGTGGCGGGGTTGATCACCTCAATCCAGTTGTCTCCGCTGTGCGCAATAAACTCACCGTTAACATAATGTTTGAGCTGTGTTGTCATCTGCCGAATCTCCGATGTCGGGTACGTTAATAAAATGTTCTGTAAATGCAGCGTGAAACAAAACGTATGGCGACACCTTAGCCTGATTGCCACAGGCGACGCGGCGCTGGCAAACAGACGCAAATTGGCGCGATGAGGGCGGCAAAAGGTTGTATTCAGCGGCGCAGGCCCGCATATCTTTTCTACGTTGCGCAAAATGGAATTTGGGCCAACACTTTCAGAAGGCATGAGGAGGATGTTATGGCTAGCGGATGGGCGTCAGATGGCGCCGTTCAGGAACAGATTGAAAGTACGGTGAACGATGAGATTGCGCGCGTGCGTGGCAGCATGCACAAGGGCGAAAGTGCGGAGTTTTGCGACGAGTGCGGCGAGCCGATCCCGCAGGCGCGCCGTGAGGCAGTGCCGGGCGTGCGCTTCTGTCTGGCGTGTCAGCAGGCGCATGATAAAGCGCAGAAGGGCAGCGCGCTCTTTAACCGCCGCGGCAGTAAAGACAGTCAGTTACGCTAGTTCAGGAACCTGGCATGGCGAGCCCGCTGCCAATAAACCATGCCAAAAAGCCGACGCCAGCGACGATAATCGCGATTGGAAACAGAATACCCACTCTCATAGAAACCTCATTATCTCCGCGTCAGGCAACCTGCATCACCGCGCGGTGCGTTTTTAGCATGCTGAATAGCTGAAACTGCGTAGCGTCGCTGACGTCGCGCAGCACTTCCCCTTTTTTATAGACAATGCTGTGTATCTGGCCCAGCTGGCGCCACACCACCAGCGCAGAGGCGATTAGCGCGCAGTTCTCTTCCGCCTGCTGGCACTCCAGCGTGGCGTACTGCGTCTCCTCCAGCCCATTGATAAAAATCTTAAGCGCGCTGGCGGGCAATATGGCGCGCAGATCGTCCAGCATGACGCGGCTTACCGCCCGCGTCAAAAACAGCGTTAACCATTTTCCCGTCATCTCAATCCCGGCCGTTGAAGATTTTCTACGTTTTATACGGCGTTAAGCGTCATTAGTGAAGCGATCTTTCTGTTTCTGCCAGCGGCGATAAAAAAGCGGCAGCCAGCGGATAAACGTGCTGCGTGGCACAGCAATTCTCAAAAAAAAGCTGAATAATAAATAACTTAAAGGGCGAGGGCGCTGCCACGCCGACAAAGTCGAAACTGTGATCCGCGTGGGTAGTAACTGGCTGATATTGCCATTTCGGCATGGGGCTCGGCAGCCATCCTAAGGCTGAAGCGTTCAGACGCGCCGTAGACTGCCAGCTAATCAGGAACCGGGTTTCCTGTCGGCCTCAACCTTATGCAAGGAATAACAATGAATAGTGCCATTATTGCAGGTATCTTCTGGCATCTCGTCGGAGCTGCCAGCGCCGCGTGTTTCTACGCGCCGTTTAAACAGGTGAAAAAGTGGTCATGGGAAACGATGTGGTCAGTGGGCGGCTTTATGTCCTGGCTGATCCTGCCCTGGGCGGTGAGCGCCGTGCTGCTGCCTAATTTCTGGGCTTACTACAACAGCTTTAGCCTCTCTCAACTGCTGCCGGTGTTTCTGTTCGGCGCGATGTGGGGCATCGGCAATATTAACTACGGCCTGACGATGCGCTATCTCGGCATGTCGATGGGCATCGGCATCGCTATCGGCATTACGCTGGTGGTCGGCACCCTGATGACGCCGCTGATCCAGGGGCGCTTCGGCGAGCTGTTTGCCTCTACCGGCGGCCGTTTAACGCTGCTCGGCGTCGCCGTAGCGCTGGTGGGTGTCGCCATCGTTTCGCGCGCCGGTCTGCTGAAGGAGCGCGCGCTGGGGATTAATGCTGAGGAGTTCAACCTCAAGAAAGGGCTGGTGCTGGCGGTGTTGTGTGGCATCTTTTCAGCAGGTATGTCGTTCGCGATGGATGCGGCTAAGCCGATGCATCAAGCGGCGGCGCAGCTGGGCATCGATCCGCTCTACGTTGCGCTGCCAAGCTATGTGGTGATCATGGGCGGCGGGGCGCTGGTCAATCTGGCCTTCTGTTTTATCCGCCTGGCAATGAAGCCGGAACTGTCGCTGCGCCGTGATCTCTCCGTGGCGAAGCCGCTGCTGATCGCCAATATCGCCTTTGCGGTGCTGGGCGGCACCATGTGGTATCTGCAGTTTTTCTTCTACGCCTGGGGCCATGCCAGCATTCCGGCGCAGTATGACTACGTCAGCTGGATGCTGCATATGAGCCTCTATGTACTGTGCGGTGGGCTAGTGGGTCTGCTGCTGAAAGAGTGGAAATCAGCCGGACGTCGTCCGGTAGGCGTGCTCTCCATCGGCTGCGTGGTGATTATCATCGCCGCCAATATCGTTGGGCTTGGCATGGCCGCATAAATCAACAGGGGCAAAACGAGCAGGTCAGAGTGTAAATAATGTGCCGCTGCGGGCGAGAAGGCCCGCGGAGCAAGGCGCCCCGCGACAGCGATGTTGCGGGAAGCGCCGGCAGGGATGCCGCTTTTGCGTTTTTCTATGGGGGGCATCTGACCCGCGCTAGCATGCTTTTGGCCCCGCCTGAGCGTGAAGCGGCTGACGCTTTTTTCAAGACTGTGCTTTATCCTGCGCCGAACTTCCCGTCCGCTGGGGTACAAACCGCTGGCGCCAGGCGCTGGGGGTTAAGCCAGTGTCGCGCGTAAACACCACCGAAAAATAGTTGCTGTCGTCGAAACCGCAGCGCGCCGCCACTTCACCGATCAGACAGTCCTGGGTGCGCAGCAGATGCTTCGCCTGACAGAGCTGCAGCTGACGCAGATAATGGCCGACCGTCATGCCGGTCTGCTGACGAAACAGCTGCTTTAGCGCCCGTTCGTTCAGCGAATTCTGCTGGCAAAACGCCGCCAGGTCGAAGGGACGCGCGACCGCGCCCTGCAGCGCCGACATCAGCAGATCGAGCTGCTCGCCCTCCGGCAGCGCCCAGGGGCGATCCGCCGCATAGCCGTGACGACGCAGGATCAACGCCAGCTGCAAAAAAAGCGCTTCCGTCAGCTGAATAGAGAGGGGATCGCTTTTGCGGCTCTCGCGCTCCAGCTGGCTGATGACGCCGCGCGCCAGCGCCATGCCGCGCGTAGTCAAGCGCCAGCAGCCCGGCGCGTCGATGCCCTGCGGCGGCAAGAGTTGCGTCCAGTCGAGAGCCAGGCCGAAGCGATCGCGGCAGTAAAGAATATTATCCAGCACCAGATCGTTAACGCTGTCGTAGCTGTGGCAATCCTGGTCGCGGATATAGAAGACGTCGCCACAGGTAATCAGCCAGGGGCGATCGTTGAGGATATGCAGGCCGTTGCCGCGCCAGACGATGACAATTTCGCTGAACTCATGCCGGTGCGGGGGAAAGGAAGGTTGCGGCATACGTTCAGCCACCGTAACCGGCAGGCCTGGGGCGGCAAAATAGTCGTCCCGACTCAGTATCAGCGTCATCGCTTGCTCCTTTTACATCATCTGCTGGCGCTCCGCTCGCGGGGCGCAGCCAAATTCACGCCGAAACAGGGTGGAGAAATGGTTGCTGTCGCCGAAGCCGCACTGAAAAGCGATATCGGTGATGCGCAGATCGCTGTGGCGCAGCAGGTGGCGCGCCTGCAGCAGACGCAGGCGGTTCAGATAGCGCTGCGGCGTACTGCCGGTCTGCTGCTTCATCTGACGGTGCAGCGTGCGCAGCGACAGCGAAAAGCGGTCGGCCAGCGCCTCCCACAAAATTTCTTCACTGTAGTGATCGTTAAGCCAGTCGAGCAGGCGGTGCAGGCGCGCTTCCTGATCCTGCGCCTGTTCATTGCGGCACGCCTCGCGCAGCAAAACCAGCAGCTGCAAAAAGAGCTGCTCCTGCCGCGCCTGCTTCTCCAGCGACCATCCATCATCCTGCCGCATCTTTGCCACCACATCCAGCGCCTGCGTCATGACTTTATTATTTATCCGCCAGTGCGAAGCGTAGCTGCCGTCTTGCTCGTTCGGCAGCAGCGCCTGCAGTCCCGAGAGAAAGCGAAACGCGCCCGGGCTGCGGTAAAGCACGTTGGTCAGGCAGAGATTCTCCGTCTGTTCGTACAGATGGCGATCGTGATCGCGCACGAAGCAGACGCAGCCCGCGCACAGCGTTTGCGGCTGTCCGTTAAACACATGAATTCCCGAGCCCTGTTCCACCAGCACGATTTCATGAAAATCGTGGTGATGTTCAGGAAACGCCTGCTGCGGTACCCGGGGTTCGATAGCGATGGCGTAGTCGCCCTGAGAGAAAAAATCGGCGCTGTGTAAAATCGTCATGGGGACCTCGGTCGTTTAACAAAAGCGTAACCGAGTCTACTCAGCGCTCACGCGGCTGACCTTGAATTTTCTACCTTGAAGCGCAAGAAATTTGCTTTTTTTTCTAGATATTCCCACCAGTTAAAAGAATTGCGGCAAAGCTCACATCCGTCGCCCTTGCGCCTCTGTGATCTCTCTCACGAACTTCTTTGCAAACCTGCCAGCGGCGTTGCGGCGCTGGCAGTACGGGGAAGGTGGCGTGCCCTCAAGGTTCCTACTCTGTCAGCATCATATCTAAGGAAGAACGGGCCATGAGTAAGCGAAATATCGTTGCGGTTGATTTGGGCGCATCCAGCGGACGCGTGATGCTCGCCCGGTGGGACGCCGCATCACAGCAAATCGATCTGCGCGAAGTGCGTCGTTTCGCCAGCCGTCGCGAACGTCGCGCCGGCTATGACTGCTGGGATCTCGATCATCTGGAGCGCGAAATCCGCGCCGGGCTGGCGCAGCTGGACGAGGAGGACATCGTACCGGACAGCATCGGCATCGACACCTGGGGCGTTGATATGGTGTTGCTGGATAAAGCGGGCAACCGCGTCGGCGAAGCGGTGAGCTATCGCGATAAGCGTACCCATGGCGTGATGGAACAGGCGCTGCGCGAACTGGGTAAAGAGGCGATCTACGCCCGTACCGGCATTCAGTTTCTGCCGTTCAATACTCTCTATCAGTTCCGCGCCCTGAGCCAGCAACAGCCAGACTGGAAAGAGAAGGTCGCTCACGCGCTGATGATCCCCGACTATCTGCACTTTCGCCTGACGGGCAAGCTTAACTGGGAGTATACCAACGCCACTACCACGCAGCTGCTGAATATCGAAAGCGGCGAATGGGACGCCGATCTGCTTGACTGGGCTGGCGCGTCCCCTGCCTGGTTCGGCAAACCGACCTCGCCAGGCAATGTTATCGGCTGCTGGCAGAACGCCCGCGGCGTCGAGATCCCGGTTATCGCCGTCACCACCCACGACACTGCCAGCGCAGTGCTCGCCACGCCGCTGACGCAGGAGAACGCGGCCTATCTCAGCTCCGGCACCTGGTCGCTGATGGGATTCGAAAGCCTGCTGCCTTACGCCTCGGCAAACGCACTTGAGGCGAACATTACAAATGAGGGCGGCGCCGAAGGCTACCGCGTGCTGAAAAACATTATGGGTCTCTGGCTGCTGCAGCGGGTCTGCGCCGAGCTGCAAATCGACGATCTCTGCGCGCTGATCGCCGAGACGGTGAAAGAGCCAGCCTGCCGCGCGCTGATCAATCCCAACGACGCGCGCTTCATTAATCCTGACAGCATGGTGAACGAAATTCAGAACGCCTGCGCTGAACAGCATATGGCGGTGCCGCAGTCAGCCGCCGCGCTGGCGCGCTGCATTTTCGACAGCCTCGCGCTGCTCTACCGCGAAGTGATCGACGAGCTGGCCAGGCTGCGCGGCGGCGCGTTTCGCCAGCTACACGTGGTGGGGGGCGGTAGCCAGAACGCGTTTCTCAACCAGCTCTGCGCCGACGCCTGTGAAATTCCGGTGCTGGCCGGGCCGGTCGAAGCCTCCACGCTCGGCAACGTTGGCTGCCAGCTTATCGCCCTGGGCGAACTGACCGACGTGGCGGATTTCCGCCGCTGCGTGGAAAACAACTTCCCTCTGAAGACATTTGAACCGCTGACCAACAGCGCCCTTCGTGCCTGCCAGGCACGCTTTTCAGCGCTGAGTCAGCCTGCTAAGGAACTCGCATATGACAAAGCTGATTGAGCAAGCCTTTGAGCTGGCTAAACAACGTTATGCCGATATCGGCGTGGATGTCGAACAGGCGATGGCGCGCCTGGATAGCGTCCCCGTCTCCATGCACTGCTGGCAGGGCGACGACGTGCGCGGCTTTGAAAATCCGCAGGGTGCACTGACCGGCGGCATTCAGGCCACCGGCAATTATCCCGGCAAAGCGCGCAACGCCACTGAACTGCGCGCCGACCTGGAAAAAGCGCTGTCGCTGATCCCGGGCCCTAAACGTTTGAACCTGCACGCTATTTATCTGGAAAGCGAAACGCCCGTGGATCGCGATGCCATTGAGCCGAAGCACTTTGCCAACTGGGTAGAGTGGGCGAAGCAGCAGAAGCTGGGGCTTGATTTCAACCCAAGCTGCTTCTCACACCCGCTGAGTGCTGACGGTTTCACTCTGTCGCACGCCGACAAGGCGATCCGCCAGTTCTGGATCGATCACTGCAAGGCGAGCCGACGTGTGTCGGCTTACTTCGGCGAGCAGCTCGGCACGCCGTCGGTCATGAATATCTGGGTGCCGGACGGGATGAAAGATCTCACGGTGGATCGACTGGCGCCGCGTCAACGGCTGCTGAGCGCCCTGGATGAGGTGATCGCCGAGAAGCTCAGCCCGCAGCACCATATTGACGCCGTTGAGAGCAAGCTGTTCGGCATCGGCGCGGAAAGCTACACCGTCGGCTCCAACGAGTTCTTTATGGGCTACGCCACCAGCCGTCAGACCGCGCTCACGCTGGACGCTGGCCACTTCCATCCGACCGAAGTGATCTCCGACAAGATCTCTACCGCCATGCTTTATGTGCCGCGCCTGCTGCTGCACGTCAGCCGTCCGGTGCGCTGGGACAGCGACCATGTGGTGCTGCTCGACGATGAAACTCAGGCGATCGCCAGCGAAATCGTGCGCCACCAGCTGTTCGACAAGGTGCATATCGGCCTCGACTTCTTCGACGCCTCGATTAACCGTATCGCCGCCTGGGTCATCGGCACGCGCAACACCAAGAAAGCGCTGCTGCGCGCGCTTCTGGAGCCGACCGAGCGCCTGCGCCAGAGCGAAGCCGCCGGGGACTACACCGCGCGTCTGGCACTGCTGGAAGAGCAAAAATCGCTGCCGTGGCAGGCGGTATGGGAAGCCTGGTGCCTGCGCCACGACGTGCCCGCCGACGCCAGCTGGTTAAGCGATGTGCGTCACTATGAAAAACAAATCCTGAATCAACGTTAAGGGTTCACTATGCAAAGCATTCTTTCATCCTGGTTTGTACAGGGAATGGTTAAAGCCACCAGCGATATGTGGCTAAAGGGGTGGGACGAACGTAACGGCGGTAATGTGTCGCTGCGCCTGCTGGAAGAGGAAGTTAAACCTTTCGCCGGCGATTTTTACGCCGAGCCGCGCTGCGTTGAGCTGACGAAACCAGCGCCTGAACTGGCCAGCTGCTGGTTCCTCGTCACCGGATCGGGCAAGTTTTTCCGCAACGTACAGCTCGATCCCGCCGACTGCCTGGCGCTGCTGAAGGTCGACGAGCAAGGGCTCTCCTATAAAATTCACTGGGGGCTGAGCAATGGAGGACTGCCGACCTCTGAGCTGGCGTCACACTTCCAGTCTCACAGCGTGCGCAAAGCGGTCTCCGGCGGCGCGGATCGCGTGATCATGCACTGTCACGCAACCAACTTTATGTCGCTGAGCTACGTGGTGGATCTCGATTCGGCACGCTTTACCCGCCTGCTGTGGGAAGGCAGCACCGAGTGTCTGGTAGTGTTCCCGGACGGCGTCGGCATCCTGCCGTGGATGGTGCCGGGAACCGATGAAATCGGGCAGGCGACAGCCGATCAGATGGCCTCTCACAGCATCGTGATGTGGCCGTTCCACGGCATCTTCGGTGCCGGACCGACGCTGGATGAAACCTTCGGCCTGATTGACACCGCAGAGAAATCGTCCGAGGTGATTGTGAAGGTTCTGTCGATGGGCGGCATCCGCCAGAGCATCACGACCGAACAGCTGGTGGCGCTGGGCAAACGCTTCAACGTTAAGCCGTGGCAGGCGGCGCTCGATGCGGGTCCAGCCAATGCTTCGTAAAGCCTTTGTCATGCAGGTGAATAGTGATTGCCATCAGGAGTATGAGCGTCGCCATTCCCCCATCTGGCCAGAGCTGGCGGAAACGCTCAAGGCGCACGGCGCGCACAACTACGCCATCTGGCTGGATGCCGAACGGCACCTGCTGTTCGCCAGCGTGGAGATCGAATCGGAAGAGCGCTGGAACGCGGTGGCGCAGACGGAAGTGTGCCAGCGCTGGTGGGCGTCGATGAAGGATCTCATGCTAAGTAATCCCGACAACAGTCCGGTTAGCCAGGCGCTGAGGCCGGTCTTCTTCCTCGAGTAAAAGTCGTAAACGAGCAGGGCGGGAATTTTCCCGCCCTGATACTTCATCGCGCAAAATATTCAGCGCGGCTTCATGCACTGACCGGTAAGCGCTGGCCACATCGCCATCAGGGTGTCGATGATGTTATCGAGATCCGCTTTTGGCGCGCCTTCGCGCGCGCGCACCGACATACCCTGCAGCATACAGGCGAGATAGCGCGCAAGAGAGAGAATATCGACCTGCGCCGCAATATCGCCGCGCTGCTGGCGGACGGTGAGAAAATCAATCAGCGTCTCTTGCTGCGCATTGTGCTGCTGGCGCAGCATATGGGCGATCTCACCCGATGATGAAGAGAGCGCGGTTGAGGTGCAGATAAAGAAGCAGCCCGCCGGGGTATCGCGGTGGGTAAAGCAGGCCGCCGTCGCGCGAAACCAGCCTTCAATCGCTTCAGCAACCGATTTACTCTCATCCTGCAGCGCGGCGTTGCGTTCGGCGCTGAAGCGCTCGACATAGCGCTCCATTGCCGCGCGGAACAGGCCTTCCTTATTTTCGAACTCGGCGTAAAGCGTCGGCGCTTTTGCGCCGGTGGCAGCGACCAGATCGGAGAGAGAAGTGCCTTCATAGCCATGGGTCCAGAACAGCGTCAGGGCCTTGTCCAGCGCCGCATCCCGGTCGAAGGTTTTGGGGCGACCACGACATTTTTTCAGGACTTCATCATATTGCTGGCTCATAGATCCTCACGTCTGAAAAATACTCCATTAAATTACCGATCATTAAGAAAATATGCAAGCCAGCTTTCGCGCCCGGAAAAGTGGGTTGGCATTTTGTGCGTTACCGCTCGTCTTTCCCCCATAGGGTTAAGTGGAAAGGGGCGCCGGAGCCCATACTCACGGCTCTTTCGTATTAAAATAACGATCGATAAAAAAAGGTTGACGCAGTACAGCAACTGGCTCTACTATTTATTTAACGATCGTTAATTAAGTTAACGACACTTTTTATCACACCCGAATATGAGAGCGATATCATGAAAACCATCAAACTGACCCTGGCCGCTCTGGCCCTTACCACCGTGACTTTTGGCGCATTTGCAGCAGATCAGGTTGCCAGCGATCCGCTGCACCAGACTCCGGTAGGCACCATCTCCGCACAGGGCGGCACTAACCTGGATTCACTGGAAGCGCAGCTGAACGCGAAAGCGGATGCCGCAGGCGCAAAATCTTTCCGCATCACCTCAACTTCAGGTCAGAACAACCTGCACGGCACCGCAGTGATTTATCAGTAAGTCAGCAGCGTCGGAGAGAAGGAGAGAGAAGATGAAAAGCGTGAAGTTTGTCATTGTGGCGGCGCTGCTCAGTACGGTTTCTCTGGCCAGCGCGGCGGCGCAGCAGCCTGAAGCTGCGCCTTATTACCAGACAGCAGCCGCTGCGGTTAACGTCAGCGGCAGTAGCAGCCTGATTTCGCTGGAGCAGCAGCTGTCGGGAAAGCAGGACAACATACGCGTCAAGCCTTTTCGCATTGCTTCGACCTCTAGCGCGAGCAGGCTGTCTGGCACCGCCGCCAGCCTTAATTAAGAATAAGGGCGTCAGAACCGTGTTCTGACGCCCTTATTTTATCCGTTGCTGCGCAGCTGCGGATATTTACGGAAGATAGCGATACACCAGAACAGCGCGACCAGCCCCAGCAGCCCGCCTATATTCCCCACGTCTCCCATGCTCAGATGCTCGCTGACCTGATTGCCCAGCAGCGCGCCCGCGCCGATGCCGATATTATAGATGCCTGACATCAGCGACATCGCCACGTCGGTGGCATCCGGCGCCAGCGACAGCACGCGCACCTGCATCGCCAGGCCGATCATCATCATCGCCATGCCCCACAAAACAGAGAGCGTCACAATCGCGGCCGGACGAACGGCGGCGAAAATCAGCAGCCCCATGCAGAGGGTGATAACCGCTATCGCAGCGATCAGCAGCCCAGAGGGGAACTTATTGCCCAGCGAGCTAAAGAGCACGCTGCCCAGGATTCCGGCGGAGCCGAACAGCAGCAGCAGCAGCGTGGTAAAGTTCTCATCCGCATTCGCCACGAACTGCATAAAGGGTTCAATATAGCTGTAGGCGGTGTAGTGCGCGGTCACCACCAGCGTCACCAGCAGATACATGCTCACCAGCGCTGGTCGGCGAAACAGCATCGGCACGCTGCTCAGCGAGCCGGTGTGTTCGCTCGGCAGACGCGGCAGGATGCGCGCCAGCAGCACCATCAGCACCAGCGCCGAGGCGCCAATCATGCCGAAAGTGGTGCGCCAGCCCAGATATTGACCGACCACGCGGCCGATCGGCACGCCGAGCACCATCGCCAGCGCAGTGCCGGTCGCCAGCATGCTTAACGCCTGGGTCTTTTTACCGGCTGGCGCAACGCGAATCGCCAGCGAGGCGGTGATCGACCAGAACACCGCATGCGCCAGCGCGATGCCGATGCGCGACAGCACCAGCGAGGCGAAGCTCCAGGCGAAGGTCGACAGCACATGGCTCACGATAAAGATCGCGAACAGCACGGTCAGCAGGACGCGCCGCTCGATATTGCGCGTCAGCAGCATCAGCGGCAGGGAAAGCAGCGCCACGACCCAGGCGTAGATAGTGAGCATGATGCCCACATCAGCGCTTTTCATGCTGAAGCTGGCGCCGATATCGGAAAGCAGGCCGACGGGCACGAATTCAGTGGTATTGAAAACAAAGGCGGCGATAGCCAGCAGCACCACGCGTAGCCAGGCCGTTTTACGGGATACAGTAGTTGATTGCATGAAAATAAAATCTGTCAGAGCTGCAGCAAAAAAGATGCGGTTTCACATCCACGAAAGTGACTTGCGTCACAATTATTGACCATTGTGAGGGAATTGCACGGTAAGGGGAACGGTGTAACGCAGTTTTATTCCTGAAAGTTTTTTATCGCCCGGCTGGCGGGCGATAAACCTGGGTTATCGGCGTGGTGTTTTGCCTGGCGTCATGCGCTTCAGGGTATTGTCCTTCAAAAAATAGTGATGAAACAGCGCGCCTGCGGCATGCAGGCCGATCAGCCAGTATCCCAGCGGCGCGAGCGTTTCATGCCAGTCGATCAGGCTATCGGAAAGATCGAAGCTGGGTTCGCTCGCCACCGGCATCGGTATGCCGAACAGCCACCAGTCGCGCCCGCGCAGATAGCGCGAGGTGAGGCCCAGAATCGGCAGCGTAATAAACAGCGCATAGATCAGCGTATGCACCAGATGCGCCAGGCCGGTTTGCCAGCGGGCAATGGGCGGCGTGATGGGCGGCGTGCGATGGCGCGTGCGCAAAAACAGACGCGCCAGCATCAGCAGCAGGACGGTAAAGCCTGCGCTGAAGTGGGTAATAATCATGGCGTAGCCCTGCCAGGAGCCGCGCTCGGCAAAGCCGCGCAGCTCAATAGTGGCATAAGCCAGCGCCACCAGCAGAAAAGTCAGCCAGTGAAGGGCAATTTGTGAAGCAGCATATTTTTCGCGCATAGGTTGCTCAGGCATCAGGAAGAAGCGCTCTACCTTACTGGAAAGAGAGAAGAAATCTTAACAAACTGGCGCAACGGCGCAACGCTTTGCTGACCTCCGCGGCGAGGCCAGCATAATCAGAGTCAGGCGATATGTTTTAGTGCCACGCTATTCTGAGTCCTCAGGTTTTTTTTTACCGGCAGCGGGCAGCACGCTTCGCACCCCAGCGAGCCGGGGTAATACTTGCGCGCCTGCTGAATCGCGGCATTCGCAGTGTAAAAAGTGCCGAGGAACAGGCGGGAGTCGAGCGGGGGAAGATACTGGCAGCCGGCGGCGTGCACCACATGGTTATCGTTGTAGCCAGAAATTTTAGAAACGTAGTAGTAATGGCCCATTGGGACATCCTCATTGCTGTAAAAAAAAGTGCATTTATTGTTGGAGTGAGAAGGATTATAGCGAGGATTGGCGACTTTGTTTTTATATGGTCCTGTTTAGTCGGCGGGCTCAGGTGTCAACAGGTGAAAAAGGACGCAGATGCGTCCTTTTTTATCGAGCGCCATACGGCATCAGAGCTGTTTTTGCTGCAAACGCCAGCCTGCCAGCAGGGCGAGCAGCAGCAGCGCAGAGATGAAGAGGGTAATACCAGGCCAGCCGTAGCTGTGCCAGAACAGGCCGCCCAGCGTACCGGCAACGCTGGAGCCAACATAGTAGCTAAAGAGATAGAGCGACGATGCCTGGCCTTTGGCACGACGCGCGCGCGGGCCTATCCAGCCGCTGGCAACCGCGTGAGCAGCGAAGAAACCGGCGGTGAACAGCATCATGCCGAAGAAAATCCATGCCACCGCGCTCAGTGCCGTCAGCAACAGGCCGACCAGCATCAGCGCCGTAGCACCGAGCAGCACCGGACCACGCCCCAGCTTCATCGTCAGCGCGCCCGCCTTCGGCGAACTCCAGGAGCCAGTCAGATAGACCACAGAGAGCAGGCCGACGACAGCCTGGCTGAAATGGTAAGGCGCCCCGAGCAGACGGTAGCCAATATAGTTGAACAGCGTGACGAAGGCGCCCATCAGCAGAAAGCCTTCTGCAAACAGCAGCGGCAGTCCGGCGTCGCGCCAGTGCAGGCGAAAGTTAATCATCAGGCTGCGCGGCTTCAGCGACGCCGGACGAAAATGGCGTGATGCGGGCAGAATACGCCAGAACATCAGCGCCGAGGCCAGGGCGCAACAGCCTATCGCCGCAATGGCGACGCGCCAGGAAAAGAAGTCGGTCAGTACGCCGCTCAACAAGCGGCCGCTCATGCCGCCAATGGAGTTACCGCTGATATAGAGCCCCATAGAAAACGCGGTAACGCTGGGATGGATCTCTTCGCTGAGGTAGGTCATGCCTACGGCGGCCACGCCGCTGAGCGAAAGGCCGGTGAGGGCGCGCATCAGCAAAATGCCCTGCCAGCTGTTCATGGTGGCGGAAAGCAGGGTGCAGACTGCCGCCAGCATCAGCGCCGTCACCATCACGTTCTTGCGGCCCACGGCGTCGGAAAGCGGGCCGGTCACCAGCAGCCCTAGCGCCATCAGCCCGGTGGCAATCGAGAGTGAAATACTGCTTTCGGCGGGCGATACGCCAAACTGCGCCGACAGCACCGGCAGGATAGGCTGTACGCAGTAGAGCAGCGCGAAGGTTGCCAGACCGGCGGAAAAGAGCGCCAGGGTGACGCGCATAAACTGCGGCGTGCCGCGCTTGATCCATGCCGATGCTGCCGCGGGAGAAACCGCCGTCGAATCGGCTAACTCGCCATTGTCGAGGGTAGCCGCGTGAGAAGAGCGACGCACAGTGATTCCTTATCTGAAAAGAGTGCATCTACTCTAGGAAAGGGGTAATAGGTTGTCTAATATATTAATAATCTCAACTAATATGTTTAAAATATGAATATTGAACTGCGTCACCTGCGCTACTTTCTCGCGGTCGCCGAAGAGCTCCATTTTGGTCGCGCCGCACAGCGGCTCAACATCTCTCAGCCGCCGCTCAGCCAGCAGATCATGCAGCTGGAGCAGGAGATCGATGCGAAGCTGTTTACCCGCACCAACCGCAGCGTCCAGCTCACCCCGGCCGGGCAGCAGTTCCTCAGCGACGCGCGGGCCATTTTGCAGCAGGTCGAGCAGGCGGCCAGCCGCGCGGCGCGGCTGGAGCGCGGCGAAGAGGGCGAGCTGCGCATCGGCTTTACCTCTTCTGCACCCTTTACCGGGCTGGTCTCTGACGCCCTCTATCAGTTTCGCCAGCGCTGGCCGCAGGTGCATATCCAGATGCAGGAGATCAACACCCGCCAGCAGCTTGCGCCGCTGCATGAAGGTCGGCTCGATCTGGGGGTGATGCGCAACACCGCGCTGCCGTCCGATTTGCGCCATCAGCTGCTGCTGCGCGAACCGCTGCGCGCGGTGGTGCACTGGGCGCACCCGCTGGCGGACGCGGAGAGCATCTCTGTCAGCGCGCTGGCGAACGAACCTTTCGTTTTCTTCGATCCGCAGGGCGGCACCGCACTGCACGGCGAAATCCTCAGCCTGCTGCGCCGCTACCAGATCACGCCCTACATCATGCAGGAGGTAGGCGAGGCGATGACCATCCTCGGGCTGGTGGCCACCGGCCTTGGCGTATCGATTTTGCCAGCGTCCTTCGCCCGCGCGCGCCTGGCCGATGTGGTCTGGCTGCCGCTGAAGGAAGAGGATGCGCTGTCGGAAGTGTGGCTGGTCTGGTCGGGGGAGCGCGAGCCGTCGATGCAGATGCGCAATATGATGCAGCTTCTGTCGCCCACCGCGCAAAAATAAGGGCCAGACCTTAAGCAAAGTCCGGTTTTTATGTGCTGTAAATCACATTTCAAATCAAATGTTTGACGCTCAGGCACAATCTGCCTCACCATAGTCGTTCTTTATTTAGAAGCGCGAAAATAACCGGGAGCACAGGGCGTGAAGCTGGATAGTCAGCCTGGTCATATTGACCAGATCAAACAGACTAATGCAGGCGTTGTTTACCGCCTGATCGATCTCTACGGTCCGATTTCGCGTATCGAACTTTCCCGACTGGCGCAGCTGGCGCCCGCCAGCATCACCAAAATCGTGCGTGAAATGCTCGATGCTCATCTGGTGCAGGAGACGGAATTTCAGGAGCCGGGCTCACGCGGCCGACCGGCCATCGGCCTGATCCTCGATACGCTCGCCTGGCACTACCTCGCGGTGCGCCTGCATCACGGTGCGCTGACCCTGACGCTGCGCGATCTCAGCAGCCGCACGCTGGTGGAGGAGTCCTCGCCGCTGCCTGACGAAGCGCAGCAGCCGCTGCTGACCTCGCTGATCGATCGTGTCGACGCTTTTTTTATGCGCCACCAGCGTAAGCTGGAACGGCTCACGGCGATTGCCATTACGCTGCCCGGGCTGATTAACGCCGCCTCGGGCGTGGTGCACCGGCTGCCGGGCTATGAGGCGCGCGAGATACCGCTGGGGGATACGCTGGCGCAGCGCATCGGGGTGCCGGTTTTCGTGCAGCACGACATCTCCGCCTGGACCCTGGCGGAGTCGCTGTTCGGCGCATCGCGCGGCGCGCAGGACGTGATCCAGATTGTGATTGACGACACCGTCGGCGCCGGGGTGATCAGCGGCGGCCAGCTGCTGCACAAAAGCGGGCGGGCGCTGGTGGAGATTGGGCATACCCAGATCGATCCCTACGGTCAGCAGTGCTACTGCGGCAATCACGGCTGTCTGGAGACGGTTGCCAGCACCGGTAGCCTGCTGGCGCTGGCTGCGCAGCGCCTGGCCGCGCAGCCCGACAGCGTGCTGCACCAGCAGCCGTTAACGCTGGAGACGCTCTGTGTAGCGGCCCAGCAGGGCGATCGGCTGGCGCGCGATGCCATCGCGAGCGTCGGGCATCATGTCGGCCGGATGCTGGCGATGATGGTCAATATCTTCAATCCGCAGCATATCCTGATCGGCTCGCCGCTCAACGAGGCGGCTGACGTCCTGTTTCCCGCCGTCAGCAACACCATCCGCCAGCAGGCGCTGCCCGCCTACAGCGAGGCGATTCAGCTGGCCCCCACGGCGTTCCGTGAACCGGGCACCCTCGGCGCGGCGGCCCTGATTAAAGACGCGCTCTACAGCGGCTATCTGCTGGTGAAGCTGTTGCAAGGTTAAGCGCGACTGAACCTTGCGCTAACGCAAGCTGCCTGCTGTCCGCACTCCTTACAATGGGTTTTGCTTTTTTGTAAAACAAAACCGTTACGTTGAGGAGGAGTGGGGTGAAAAATCTGTTCATTACCGGCACTGATACCGCTGTAGGGAAGACCGTTGTTTCGCGCGCGCTTCTGCAGTATCTCGCCCGCGCTGGCCTGAGCGCAGTCGGTTTCAAACCGGTTGCCCGAAACGCCACGCGTAGCGCGGAGGGCCTGCGCAGTAAAGATGCGCTGGTGTTGCAGAGCAGTTCGACCGTAACCCTGCCATACGACGCGATCAATCCGTTGATTTACGAAGAAGATGAGGTCAGCATTCGGCCGCGCAGGCCCGTGGACTATCCGCTGCTGAGTCAAAGCCTGCAGCGGCTGGGTCAGCAGGCCGACTGCGTCGTGGTCGAAGGCACCGGCGGCTGGCGCAGCCTGATGAACGATGCGAAGCCGCTTTCCGGCTGGGTGGCGCAGCACCACATGCCCGTGGTGCTGGTGGTCGGCATCAAGCAGGGCTGTCTCAGCCACGCGCTGTTGACCGCCGAGGCGATCGCGCGCGACGGGCTGCCGCTGGCCGGCTGGGTCGCCAACCGCATCAACCCCGGTCTGGCGCACTATGCCGAACTGATCGATGTGCTGCGCGACAGTCTCGACGCGCCGCTGCTCGGGGAGTTGCCCTATCTGCCGCGCGCCGAACAGCGCGACCTGGCCGGTTATCTCGATCTCTCTTCGATGGGCATCACCGCACTGCCCGATTCAGGTGCAAAGATCGCCTGACAGTGAAACAGGATGTTGCAAAGCCGCTGCGGCTGAATCGATGGTTTCAGGGTTCAGCGCAGCGCTTCCTGTTTTTAACTGCTTCGTGATCAACAGGTTACCTCTTTAACCTTTTGCTGCCCGCGCGCGTGGCGTGATAAATGCATTAACAGCGTTAATCACAATACCGCCGGAGCACGATTATGTCGCATTCAGAAGAGAAAACATTGCTGTACGGGCTGGACGAGCGCATCAGGCCCGCGCCCGCGTTTTTCGCCGCGCTGCAGCATCTGCTGGCCAGCGTGGTCGGCATTATCACGCCGCCGCTTATCATCGGCTCGGTGCTGGGGCTGCAGGCTTATATTCCCTATCTGATTAGCATGTCGCTGCTGGTTTCCGGCATGGGCACCTTTCTTCAGGCGCGGCGCATGGCGGGGATCGGCGCAGGCATGATCTGCCTGCAGGGCACCAGCTTCGCCTTTCTCGGCGTGATCCTTTCCGGCGGAATGATCGTCAAAAGCCGCGGCGGGTCGCCGGAGGATATTATGGCGATGATCTTCGGCTGCACGCTGGTCGCCGCGCTGATCCCCTTATTGATTAGCCGCTGCGTCGCACAGCTGCGCCGCGTGCTGACGCCGGTCGTGACCGGGACGGTGATCACGCTGATTGGCATCAGCCTGATTAAGGTGAGCATCACGGACTGGGCGGGCGGGCATAACGCCGTGAATTTCGGCGCGCCCGGCAACCTGGCGCTCGGTGCCCTGACGCTGCTGGTGATTATCGCGCTGAACCGGATGCGCAACCGCTGGGCGCGGCTGATCGCGGTGATCGCAGGCATTGCCGTCGGCTGTCTTGCCGCAGCGCTAAGCGGCACGCTGGTGCTGAAGCCGCTGCCGGAGACGGGCTGGCTGGCGCTGCCGGGCTTTTTCCGATTCGGCTTCGCCTTCGACTGGACCATCTTTCTGCCGATTGCGCTGGTGTCGGTGATTTCAGTGATTGAGGCGGTGGGCGACCTGACCGCCAACTGTATGCTGTCGCAGCAGCCCATCAGCGGCCCGCAGTTTCAGCGCCGCCTGCAGGGCGGCATCTGCGCCGACGGCGTGAGCTGCGTGCTGGCGGCGGTTTTCTCCGCGTTTCCCAACACCACCTTTGCGCAGAATAACGGCGTGATTCAGATGACCGGCGTGGCGAGCCGCTATGTCGGCATGGTGATGGGGGGAATGCTGGCGCTGCTCGGGCTGTTTCCCGTCGTGGGCGCGCTGATGCAGCAGATCCCGCCGCCGGTGCTGGGCGGCGCGACGCTGGTGATGTTCGGCAGCGTGGTCGCCGCCGGGATCCGCGTGATGACGCAAACCCCGCTGGGGCGTCGTGAGATGCTGATTGTCGCTGTCTCTTTTGGTCTGGGGCTGGGCGTCGAAGCGGTGCCGGAAGTGCTGAAGCAGTTCCCGCCGCTGGTGAGTCAGATTTTTGGCCATGCGGTAACCACCGGCGGCGTGCTGGCGATCCTGCTGAATCTGGTACTGCCCAGCGAGCCGCGCGCGGTCGCCTTGCCGCAGGGTGAAGCGGTGGAGAAAGGGCTGTAAAAATGAGGCAGCCCAGGCGATAAGGTTTGCGTCTGGACTGCTTCCCCCCGAAACAAAACCTTCCCGCTATAGCGTTCTTCGCCCTTGACCCTCCATGAACTCTCGGCATCCAGCGCGGCTGTACGCCTGCAGCCTGATCTTTCCTGTCGTTATCGCCGCACGCCGGGCACAGCAGCAACGCGAATTTAGGCTAGCCTTGCTGAATAACAAAAGGGAGAGATATGACTGAGAGCGCACACCTGCAGGTCAGCCACCGCGGCTGGATCCTCTTCGCCTGTATGCTGGCGATGTTTATGGCCGCTATCGAGGTGACCATCGTCGCCACAGCGATGCCGACCATCATTGCCGACCTGGGCGGTTTTTCACAGTTTGGCTGGGTTTTCTCTGTCTATCTGCTGACGCAGGCGGTGAGCGTACCGCTCTATGGTCGCCTCGCGGATATGTGGGGGCGGCGCAAAATGTTTTTCATCGGCACTTCGCTGTTTCTGATCGGCTCGGTGCTCTGCGGCTTTGCGCACAGCATGCTGTGGCTCATTCTCTTCCGCGCCTTTCAGGGGCTGGGCGCTGGCGCCATTATGCCGCTCAGTTCGACCATCGTGGCGGATATCTATTCGCCGCGCGAGCGCGCCAGCGTGCAGGGCTGGCTCTCCAGCGTCTGGGGCGTGGCGGCGATCGTCGGTCCGCTGACCGGCGCCTGGCTGGTGCAGCACTTTAGCTGGTCGCTGATCTTCTGGGTCAATCTGCCGATAGGGCTGCTCAGCATGGCGATGCTGGCGCGCTTCCTGCCCGCCCACTGCGTCGATGAGAAGCCGCAGCCGCTGAACGTCGCGGGCAGCCTGTGGCTGACGATCTGCGTCAGCGCGCTGCTGATGGCGCTGCTGCAGGCGGAGTGGCTCGGCTACTGGCTGGTCGCCTTTCTCATTCTGGCACTGTTCGCCGGCTGGCAGCTGAAAAGGCATGAGCTGCGCGCCGATGCGCCGCTGTTTCCGCTGGCGATCTGGCGTAGCCGCCTGATTATCGCCGGCAACGCCGGAAACTTGATTATCGGCGCGGCGATGATGGGGATCAGCGCCTTTCTGCCGACCTGGATCCAGGGCATCACCGGCGGCACGCCGCTGCAGGCGGGCAGCGCGCTGGCGATGATGTCGATCGGCTGGCCGCTCGCCAGCACGCTAAGCGGGCGGCTGATGCTGCGCACCTCGTACCGCTTTACCGCCCAGCTCGGCGCGTTGCTGCTGGTGGCGGGCAGTGCCTTGCTGCTGCTGCTGCGCGCGGAGAGCCCAATCTGGCAGGCGGGTGCGACCGCCTTTGTTATCGGCACCGGCATGGGAATGACCAGCACCACCTTTCTGGTCTCGGTGCAGAACCATGCGCATTACGATATTCGCGGCATCTGCACCGCATCGATCATGTTCAGCCGCATGATGGGATCGGCTATCGGCACCGCGCTGATGGGGGCAGTGCTGAACCTGAATCTGGTGCAGCGGCTGCCGCACGCCGCCGATCCGGTGCAGCAGGTGATGTCGTCGCCGTCGCGTGAGGCGCTCTCCAGCGAGACGCTGCACCATATGGTGCAGGCGATCGCCGCCTCGCTGCACTGGGTGTTCGTGGTGGCGCTGGTCATCGCGCTGTTTGCGCTGCGGGTGGCGTGGATGATGCCGCGACAGCGGCCGGAACAGGCGGAATAGAAAAGGGCGACAGCGTCGCCCTTATCAGGAGCCGACGCGGATAAGAGGGTCGGCTTTGGCAGCAGCGTAAGCTTACTGCGCTGGCGCATCCTGCGAGCTGCCTGCGCTGTCAGGCACGCTGCCTTCGTCGCCGCGTCCCACGCGCTTATAAACGATTTTCTGCGTGTCGTTTTCGCAATGGCCCACGACCTGGCCGCCCGCCTGGTCGACCTGATCGTTAGGCACGATATCCAGCGAAAAACCCGATTCCGGGACGCCGTTCTGAATGATTTTCTGGCTGATGTCCGCTTTCACGGACTCGCAGGAGGCGTGCGCCAGCATCGGCAGCGCCAGTAAAGTTGCGATTAACATTCCGGTCTGTTTCTTCATCACCTTCTCCTTTTGCGTAGTGAACCTTACTGACTATAGCAGCCCGTAGAAAAAATCAGGGCGCGACCGGTCGGCCGGTGCGGCGATCGAGACAGCGCAGGGTATTGGCTTCCCAGTAAGCGTTGACGTTATAGCTCTTTTCGCAGGCGTCGCGGGTATCGAAGGCGCGATCTGCTTTATCGAACTCTTTCTCTACGCGGGAGTTCACCTTATGGCGCAGCCGTTGCGTGTCATTCCATTGCTCTTTGCTCTGGCGCGCGGCCTCATTACTGGCGGCATTATTGCCATCTTCAATAATCAGACGGCTGGTATTGGCGCTGGCCTGCACGGCGGTCAGCATCGCACTGCTGGCGAGCAGCGCGGCGAACAGGGTCGGAAACCATTTTTTCATCGTCTTTTCCTTCGGTTAATGCCTGGCGCGCAGGGATGGTTCAGGGTTGCGGCAGACGAGGCATAGTATATCATCGCGCTTTATTTGCTCACCAGTGGTGGGCGATCGGTTTATCTTTGCGAGAGGATCCCATGCTGATCAAAACCGCGCTGCTCTTTTTTCTCACCGCCATCGCAGAGATTGTCGGCTGCTTTTTACCCTGGCTCTGGCTGAAAAAGAACGGCTCCGTCTGGCTGTTGTTGCCTGCCGCCCTGAGCCTGACCGCCTTTGTCTGGCTGCTGACGCTGCATCCGGCGGCGAGCGGGCGCGTCTATGCGGCCTACGGTGGGGTTTACGTGCTGACCGCGCTGTTATGGCTGCGGGTGGTGGACGGCGTGAGGCTCAGCGCCTGGGACTGGAGTGGGGCGCTGGTGGCGTTTTGCGGCATGCTGATTATCGTGGCGGGCTGGGGGCGCGCCTGAGAGGAGACCAGCCCGGCGGGCTGGCCTCAGGCGCCGTCAGGGCTTGTGCACTTTCAGGCCAGCCTGCGTCTGGCTCACCGGCATCATCTCCAGGGTGTTGATATTGACATGCTTCGGCAGCGTCGCGACCCAGTACACCGCCTCGGTGACATCCTCCGCCGTCAGCGCCGTCGCGCCTTCGTAAACCTTATCCGCTTTTTCATCGTCGCCTTTAAAGCGCACGTTAGAGAACTCGGTGCCGCCGACCAGGCCGGGCTCAATATCGGTTACGCGTAGCGCCGTGCCGTGCAGGTCGGTACGCAGGTTGAGGCTAAACTGGCGCACAAAGGCTTTGGTCGCGCCGTAAACGTTGCCGCCCGCGTAAGGCCAGCTGCCGGCGACGGAGCCGATATTGATAATGTGGCCGACGTTGCGCGCCACCATATCCGGCAGCAGGGCGCGGGTCATAAAGACCAGCCCTTTGGTGTTGGTGTCAATCATATTTTCCCAGTCGTCGACGCTGGCGCGATGCGCCGGCTCGATGCCAAGCGCCAGTCCGGCGTTATTCACCAGTACGTCGATATTGCGCCACTCGGCGGGCAGCGAGGCGACCGCTTCCTCGATCGCGGCGCGGTTGCGCACGTCGAGCTGTAGGGGATAGAGGTTCTCACCCAGCTCCTCTTTCAGCGCCTGCAGACGTTCGGCACGGCGGCCGCTGGCAATCACCTTATGACCTGTTTCAATGAATCGGCGGGTGATACTTTGACCAAAACCGGCCGTCGCGCCGGTAACAAAAATAATCATCTCACTGTTCCTTAACACGTTTTCAGTTGACCTGTTGTCACCATACCACTTCAGCGCCGCGGCTGCGCAACAAAAGCACGCGCGGGCCGTAAAGGAATGTTGCGGGCGTTGCGCTGCGCTATTCTGGCGCGCGCTGCACCAAAGACGGGCAGCGGCGCGCGCAATCTCCACGGCCTGTTTTCAGCGCGGTTATCTTGCCAGGGAAGCAACCGGTTGCGCATACGATACCGTTTTTCTCGCCGTGGCAAAAATGCCTTTTTTACATAACATATTGAACAGGCAGGAGGTTCTGGCATGCAGGTTGCACTTTATCGCCACGCTATTAACGGTTAACTCCCTGTGTACGGAAAAGGAAAGCGTATGACATCCCCCCTGACGGCCATTCGCGCCAGCTTTTTTGATTTTACCGATGTGGCGCGGCAGCCCGAGGCGATTATGGCGCAGGCGCGCTATATCGACGATGGCGTGCTGCTGCTGGAGGAAGGGCGCATCGTCGGGCTGCATGCCTGGGAGAGGCGGCCGCAGGTGCCAGACGATCTTATCGATCTGCGCGGCCACCTGATTGTGCCAGGCTTTGTCGACACCCATATCCACTATCCGCAGACCGAGATGATCGGCGCCTACGGCGAGCAGCTGCTGCAGTGGCTCAGCCACTATACTTTTCCGGTGGAAAGCCAGTATCACTGCGCCGACCACGCCGCCGCCATGTCCGCCTTTTTTCTGCAGCAGCTGCTGGCGAATGGCACCACCAGCGCGCTGGTATTCGGCACGGTGCATCCCCAGTCGGTGGAGGCGCTGTTCAGCGCCGCCGACGCGCTCGCTATGCGGCTAATCGCTGGCAAGGTGATGATGGATCGCCATGCGCCGGACGCCCTGCTGGAGACGCCGGAGCAGAGCTATGCCGACACGCGGGCGCTAATTGAACGCTGGCACGGGCGCGGTCGGCTCAGCTACGCGCTGACGCCGCGCTTTGCCCCCACCTCGACGCCAGCGCTGCTTGAAAAGGTGCGTCAGCTGCGTCAGGAGTATCCCGACGTCTGGCTGCATACTCATTTGAGCGAAAACCCGCAGGAGGTCGCCTGGGTGAAGTCGCTGTTTCCGCAGCATGATGGCTATCTGGATGTTTATCATCGCCATCAGCTCACCGGACGACGCAGCCTGTTCGCGCACTGCCTGCATCTGGAGGATCATGAGTGGCAGTGTCTGCATGACACCGATTCCGCCATCGCCTTCTGCCCGACCTCGAACCTGTTTCTCGGCAGCGGACTGTTTAACCTCAATCGCAGCTGGCAGCAGGGGGTCAGGATCGGCATCGGTACCGACGTCGGCGCGGGCACCACCTTCAATATGCTGCAGACGCTGGGTGAGGCCTACAAGGTCGGGCAGCTGCAGCAGTATCGGCTCAGTGCGGCAGAGGCGTTCTACCACGCCACGCTTGGCGGCGCGCACGCGCTGGATCTGCACCCGCACATCGGCAACTTTGCGCCCGGCAAAGAGGCGGATTTTGTGGTGCTGGATCTGGCCGTCTCGCCGCTGCAGCGGCTGCGCATCAGCAACAGTAAAGATATCTGGGAGCGGCTGTTTGTCCTGATGACGCTGGGCGACGATCGCAATATCGCCCAGACCTGGGTTAACGGACGCGCGGTATGGCGGCGCGACGAGGCGAAAGCGAGTTGTTGCGAGCGCGGCAACCTGCCAGGATAGTTTTTTGCACGGTAATCAGGAGCGAGGCATGAACGTCAGACAAAATCCGTTTTTTCAGGTAAGCACGCTGCCCTGGCAGGCGCCGCCGTTTGATCAGATTCAGGAAGCGGACTTTCTGCCTGCGCTGCTGGCGGGCATCGAGGAGAAGCGTAAAGAGGTGCAGGCGATTGCGCAAAATCCGGAGACGCCCACCTTTGCCAACACCTTTGAGGCGCTGGAGCGCAGCGGACAGCTGCTTGAACGCGTTAACCTGGTCTTCGGCGCCATGACCTCCGCCAATACCAGCGATTATCTGCAACAGGTCGATGAAGAGATCGCGCCGCAGCTGACCGCGCTCAACGACGAGATTGTCCTGAACAGCGCGCTGTTCGCCCGCCTTGACGCTCTCTATCAGCAGCGCGAGACCCTGGCGCTCGATCCGGAATCGCTGCGGCTGGTGGAGGTGACCTGGCAGCACTATCAGCTGTCGGGTGCCAGTCTGGAGGAAGGGGCTAAACAGCGGCTTAAGGCGCTCAACCAGCAGGCGGCGCGCCTCAGCACGCGCTTTACCAATAAGCTGCTGGCCGCGACCAAAGCGGGCGGGCTGGTAGTGCAGCACGCCGAGGCGCTGGCGGGCCTGAGTCCGGCCGATCTAGCGGTGGCGCAGGCGGCGGCGCAGGCGCGCGGGCTGGAGAACGCCTGGCTGCTGGTGCTGCAGAATACCACTCAGCAGCCAGCGCTGCAGGCATTGCGTTCGCGCGCGACGCGCCAGGCGCTGTTCGCCGCCTCGGTCGGCCGCAGCGAGAAGGGCGATGAAAACGATACCCGCGCGCTGGTGCTGGAGCTGGCTCAGGTGCGCGCGCAGCAGGCGCAGCTGCTCGGCTTCGCCAGCTTCGCCGAATGGCAGCTGCAGGATCAGATGGCAAAAACTCCCGACGCGGCGTTCGCCTTTATGCGTCATATTGTTCCGGCCGCGCGGGCGCGCGCCGAACGCGAAGCGGCCGCCATCCAGCAGATTATCGACCAGCAGCAGGGCGACTTTACCCTGGCCGCCTGGGACTGGAGCTTCTATGCCGAGCAGGTGCGCAAAGCGCAGTACGATCTCGATGAAAGCGAAATTCGCCCCTATTTCGAGCTTAACAACGTGCTGGAGAAAGGGGTGTTTTGGGCGGCGAACCAGCTTTACGGCATCCGTGTCAGCGAGCGTCACGATCTGCCGGTCTACCATCCCGACGTGCGCGTTTATGAGATCTTCGATGTCGACGACGCGCCGCTGGCGCTGTTCTATACCGACTACTTTAAGCGCGACAATAAAGGCGGTGGCGCGTGGATGAGCAACCTCGTCAACCAGTCAAGGCTGCTGGCGACGCGTCCGGTGATCTACAACGTCTGCAACTACACCCGACCGCCGAAAGGCGAACCCGCGCTGCTCAGCTGGGACGAGGTCATAACCCTGTTCCATGAGTTCGGCCATACGCTGCACGGGCTGTTCGCCACCCAGCGCTATCCGAGTCTCTCCGGCACCGCGACGCCGCGCGACTTCGTCGAGTTTCCCTCGCAGTTCAATGAGCACTGGGCGAGTGAGCCGCTGGTGTTCCTTAACTATGCGCGTCACTATCAGAGCGGCGAGGCGATGCCGGAGGCGCTGCACCAGAAGATCGTGCGCGCCAGCCGGTTTAACAAAGGCTACGACATGAGTGAGCTGCTGGCCGCTGCGCTGCTGGATCTGCACTGGCACAGCGTTGCCGTCGGCGAGACGCCGCAGTCGGTAGAGGGCTTTGAGCAGCAGGCGCTGCAGAGCGACAACCTGGCGCTGAAGGCCGTGCCGCCGCGCTATCGCTCCAGCTATTTCCAGCATATCTGGGGCGGTGGCTACGCGGCCGGTTATTACGCCTATATCTGGACACAGATGCTGGCAGACGACGGCTATCAGTGGTTTGTGGAGAATGGCGGCCTGTCGCGCGAGAACGGCGACCGTTTCCGCCAGATGATCCTGTCGCGCGGCAACAGCAGCGATTTGAAACAGCTCTATGAGAACTGGCGCGGCGGTGAACCGCAGCTGGAGCCGATGCTGAAAAATCGCGGCCTGGCCGACTAACCTTTAGCGGGCGCAATGCCCGCTTTTTTTATCCCAGCGGGCCGCCCTCAATGGTTTCGCACATGCCCGCCAGCACGCGTTCGCCGGTTTCCTGACGCAGTTCCTGATACCAGGCCGCGGTCGCTGCGGGATCTTTGCCGTGGGTCACGTCGCAGCGCTTGCGCGCTTTCAGCACCAGATCGCGGGTGCGGCTCACGCGCCGCGCCTCATAGCGCAGCAGCGCATCCTCAATGCCCAGCGAGTGGGCAGCGAGCGAGGCAGCCAGCACCAGCGCATCCTCCATTGCCGCGCAGCCGCCCTGACCAATGTCCGGCGTGGTACTGTGCGCCGCATCGCCCAGCAGCGCGACGCGACCGCTGACGAAACGGCTGAAGGGATCGATATCGTGGATTTCGACGCGGTTGGTGGTCGCCGGATCGATGGCGTCGATAAGACACTGCACCGGCTGCGCCCAGCCCTGGAAGTAGCGGCGCAGGTCCGCTTTTACCGTACTGCGGTCTTCCGCGAGGCCTTTCGGCAAAGGTACGTCAAAAAAGAAGTAGAAGCGGTTGCCGCTCACCGGCATCAGCGAGACGCGTTTGCCTTCGCCGACGAAGGTGGTCCACTGATCGGCAGGCGCCAGCGCCGCGTCGATCTCCACCAGGCCGTTCCAGTTGACGTAGCCAGCATAGCGGCGTTCAACTTTTTCGCCCAGTACGCTTTGACGGATTACCGAATGCGCGCCGTCGGCGGCGATCAGCAGGTCGCCGTGGGCGGTGGTGCCGTCTTCGAAGCGCGCGGAGACGCCGTGCTGATGCTGTTCGACCTGCGCGACGCGTTTGCCAAAGCTGACGCGTTCGCGTCCGTAGCTGTCGATTAGCATCGCCTGCAGCTCGGCGCGCGCCACCGGCGAGGGATACTCCCCAACCTGGCGCACCAGCGGTTCCATGCTGAAGCGCGTCAGGGTCGCGCCGCTGGCGAAATCCTGATAGGCCATAAAGGCCATATTGCCGCTCAGGGCGCGCAGCTGCGCTTTCAGACCCAGCGCGTTCAGACATTTCACGCCGTTCGGCCAGACCGAGATGGCGGCGCCGACCGGCTTCATCTCTTTTACCGCTTCAAACACCGCTGTTTCAATACCTGCCTTTTCCAGCGCGAGCGCCGCGCTCATGCCGCCAATGCCGCCGCCAATTACAATCGCTTTCATATCTGTCTCCTTTTCGATGGGAGAAAAGCTGCAACTTTTGTACCAACCCGACAGCGCCCGTCAGGCAGGCTTCTGGCCCTGCCAGCAGGCGAGGGCGCGCCAGCAGCAGGCACCCAGGCAAGAGAAATGCTTTATTTTGGTGCTTAACCGGCCGGATGAATCTTTTGTTTCAGGCTGACCGCTGAAGTGTGACCGCCAGGCGCTTTTGGGTGCGGGCCGCAGACGTTTTTCTGTTCGCCAGCCATACTTAGCCGGTATCAAATCCGGGGAGAGTCAAAATGAAAAGTCGTTACATCATACTGCTACTTACTGCTTTACTGCTGGGGCAGAGCGCTACCGCTCAGCCGACGGCGTCATCAGCGCTGCTGTTTAGCGGACGGGCGCCCATCGCTCAGCTGACGCCGATAGCGGCGAAGTGCGACCTCGCCAGCTGTCAGCAGAACTGCTACGTCGAGCGCTCGCACTGCAATACGCGCGGCAACGGCTCCTGCAGCAGCCAGACGCAAATCTGCGTGCAGAACTGCGCCAGCCAGTGCAGATAGGGTCCTGAGCGGCAAATCTGTTGGTTTGCCGTTTATTGATTCAGGTCAAACCGGCCTGCTGCCGTTTCCCTTTCCTGCCGGTCATCGCCTAAAATAGCGCTTTTGCGCTGCCTGAAGCGGCGCTGCCGCCGGACAATCTTCGCGCTTTTTTAGGGATGTTATGACTTACCTTTATCTGTTTATCGCCATCGTGGCGGAAGTGATTGCGACCAGCAGCCTCAAGGCTTCGGCATCCTTTACCCGGCTCTGGCCCGCCGTGGTGACGCTGGTCGGCTACATCATCGCTTTCTATTTTCTGACGCTGGTGCTGCGCACCATGCCAACCGGCATCGCCTATGCTATCTGGTCCGGAGTGGGTATCGTGCTGATTTCCGTTGTCGGCTGGGTGGTGTTCAAACAGAAGCTCGACCTGCCTGCTATTATCGGCCTCGGGCTAATCATCGCTGGGGTGCTGGTAGTGAATCTTTTTTCCAAAACGGTGGGGCACTGAAGTTATCTTTTTTCCTTTATCGACGCGAGATAAACGTGAAAAAACAGCTCACCGAGTCCGATATTCATGGTTGAGGTGGGTGGCATCGCCTTATACGCCAGCTGTGCATAGCCGTCGCCTGGCCGCTGAACGCGAGCATTCCAGCCAGAAGAGAGGGGCACAAAAGCGGGAGAGACAGGGCTCCCTTTTTCCATATGTCACGAATTATATAGCAAGCATGAAGAACACAAGATTGGCCTTCTGTATTAGTTACATCATACAATAGCACCTGTAAAAACATCGCACTTAACTTCTGTGCCTGTCATAGAGGTCAAGCAGGTAAAAAAGCGGCTGGCTTAACGATCCGGAAGCGCAAGGCTTCCGGATGTTTGCCGCCTGTCAGACACCATGCTCCAGCCACGCCGTAATCTGCGTCACCATTGCCTGCGTCGAAATGCCATAGCGATCGTGCAGCGTTGGCAGCGCGCCTGCATCGAGAAAGGCGTCGGGCAGGGCGACCTGCCGGAAACGGGGCGTCACGCCGTGGCGCAGCAGCGTCGCCGCGATAGCTTCGCCCAGGCCGCCGGTAATTGAGTGGTTTTCCGCTGTAATCACCAGCCGTCCCGCGCTGACCGCTTCGCCGGCCTCGCGCAGTATCGTCGCCTCGTCCAGCGGCTTGATCACCGGGGAGTGCACCACGCCGACCTCAATGCCGCGGCTTTCCAGCTGTTCAGCCGCCTCCAGCGCGCGCATCGTCATTAAGCCGCTGCTGATAATCACCGCATGTTTGCCTGAGCGCAGCCGCTGCGCTTTGCCGTGCTGATAGTGATAGTCATACTTATCCAGCACCAGCGGCACCTTGCCGCGCAGCAGGCGCATATAAACCGGCCCCTGATGGTCGGCGATGGCTGGCACAACCTGGCTGATTTCCCGCGCATCGCAGGGATCGATAATCGTCAGGTTGGGCATACCGCGAAAAATCGCCAGATCCTCGGTCGCCTGATGGCTCGGGCCGTAGCCGGTGGTGAGGCCGGGCAGGGCGCAGGCGATTTTCACGTTCAGGTTCTCTTCGGCGATCGCCATGCAGATAAAGTCATAGGCGCGGCGAGAGGCGAACACCGCGTAGGTGGTGACGAAGGGCGTAAAGCCTTCGCGCGCCATGCCGGCGGCGGCGCTCATCAGCAGCTGCTCCGCCATGCCCATTTGAAAGAAACGGTCGGGGAAGGCGTCGCCGAAGAGGTGCAGATCGGTATATTTGCTCAGGTCGGCGGTTAAACCGACGATATCCTGACGCTGACGCGCCAGTTCGACCAGCGCATGGCCAAAAGGCGCCGCCTCCGTTGGCTGTCCTTCGGCGGCAATCGAGGCGATCATCGCCGAGGTGGTCAGGCGTTTTTTTGCTGTTGATGTGCTCATCTTATTCTCCCTGTTCCAGCGCAGTAAGGGCTTTATCCCACTCATCGGCATCGACGCGGATAAAGTGAGTTTTCTCCCGGGTTTCCAGGAAAGGCACGCCTTTGCCCATTCGGGTATCGCAAATAATGACGCGTGGCTGCGCTTGCGGCCAGTCACGCGCAGCGTCAAAGGCGGCGACCAGCGCATCAATATCGTTGCCGTCCACCCGCTGCGCATACCAGCCGAAAGCCTGCCAGCGATCGACGATAGGCTCGAATGCCAGAATCTCGCTGCTGTGTCCGTCCGCCTGCTGGTTATTGACGTCGATAATCGCAATCAGATTATCGAGCCGCCAGTGCGACGCCGACATAGCGGCCTCCCAGGTCGAGCCCTCATTCAGTTCCCCGTCGGAAAGCAGGTTATAGACCCGCGAGGTCGAGCCCTTACGCTTCAGCCCCAGGCAGGCGCCAACCGCAATGCCCAGGCCGTGGCCGAGCGAGCCGCCGGTGATCTCCATACCAGGCGTATAGGCTGCCATGCCCGACATCGGCAGACGGCTCTCGTCGCTGCCGTAGGTTTCGCGCTCCGCTTCAGGGATGACACCCGCCTCCAGCAGCGCCGCATAGAGGGCGATAGCGTAGTGGCCGATAGAGAGATAGAAACGATCGCGACCTTCCCATTCGGGATCCTCGGCGCGATAGTTCAGCGCATGGAAATAGCTCACGGCGAGCAGATCGGCGGCGCCCAGCGCCTGACCGATATAGCCCTGGCCCTGAACCTGGCCCATCAGCAGCGCATGGCGACGAATGCGCGTGGCGCGCTGCCGCAGGGTCAGCGGAACCGATGAAGTAAGAGTATGCATAGAACCTCCAGATTAACGATTAACGTCCGCTGCCCGAATACGCAGCACGCAGAGCGCGCCGAGCAGCAGAACCGCAGCGATAAAGTACATGCCCGACGCGGGCGAGCCGGTCAGGGTGGTAATTGAGCCGATAAGCCAGGGCGAAAAGAAGCCGGCGAGATTAGCGATACAGTTGACTGCCGCGATGCCCGCGGCGGCGGAGACGCCGCCCAGCAGGTTGGTCGGCAGCATCCAGAACAGCGACGAGGCGGAGAGAATGCCCGCAGCCGCCAGACAGAGAAAGAGCAGCGACAGCGTGACGCTATGGCCCAGCAGGGTCGCCATCGTCAGGCCCGCCATGCCGAGCACCATCGGCACGATAAGGTGCCAGCGCCGCTCACGATGGCGATCGCCGCTGCGGCCCGCCATCAGCATAAACATGATGGCGCACAGATAGGGCAGACTGGTCAGCAAACCGATATGCAGCGGCTCGCGGATGCCGGCGTTTCTCACCAGCGTCGGCAGCCAGAAGGTCAGGGCGTACTGACCCATCACGACGCAAAAGTAGATCGCCGCCAGCGTCCAGAGGCGTTTGTCCGCCACAAACTCTTTAATGGTGCCGTGATGCGACTTCTGCTGGTTATCCTCATCCAGATCGGCGCGCACCATGCGTTTTTCGCCCTCATCGAGCCAGCTCGCCTGCTCGACGCGATCTTTCAGCACCACCAGCACCACAAACCCCATCAGAATGGTCGGGATCGCCTCCAGCATGAACATCCACTGCCAGCCGGCCCAGCCGTGCGAACCAGCAAAGGTTTCCATAATCCAGCCGGAGAGCGGGCCGCCGATCATACCGGAGAGCGGAATGGCGACGAACCAGAGCACCGTCATGCGCGCCCGACGTTGAGCGGGAAACCAGTAGGTGAGATAGAGCAGCAATCCGGGCGCCAGTCCGGCTTCGGCCACGCCAAGCAGGAAGCGCAGCAGATAGAACTGCCAGGCGGTCTCGACAAAGGCGAAGGCGCCAGAGATCAGGCCCCAGGTGATCATAATGCGGGCGATCCATCGGCGCGCGCCGACGCGATGCAGGATCAGGTTGCTGGGCACCTCAAAGAAAAAGTAACCGAGAAAAAAGATCCCGGCGCCAAGGCCGTAGACCGTTTCGCTTAGCGAGAGATCGTCCATCATTTGCAGCTTGGCGAAGCCAACGTTGACGCGATCAAGATAGGCGCAGAGGTAGCACAACATTAAGAACGGCATCAGGCGCCAGGCAATTTTGCGATAGGCGCCGTCGCGCGCAGCGACCGCCGCACCGATATTCAGCGTTGTCATGGTTATCACTCCGGGAGTGAACCAGCAGCCAGGCTGCTGGAGAAAAGGGGGACGATCAGTGGATCAGCATGCCGCCGTTCACGTCTAAAGTGACGCCGGTGAGGTAGCTGGAGAGATCGCTGGCGAGAAACAGCGCGGCGTGCGCCACATCGTCAGCTGCGCCGAGGCGTCCAAGGGGAATCGAATCGATAATGGCGTGACGGCGCTCGTCGTGCAGGAGTCCGCCGGTGATATCGGTCTGGATGAGGCCGGGCGTCAGGGCGTTGATGCGGATCTGATCCGGCCCGAATTCGCGCGCCATCGCTTTGGTCAGGCCCAGGACGCCCGCCTTTGCGGCGCTGTAGTGCGGACCGCCGAAGATGCCGCCGCCGCGCTGCGCCGATACCGACGAGAGAGAGACGATACTGCCACCGCCCTGGCGCTGCATCGTAGGGATCACCGCCTGGGACATCAGCAGCGTGCCGCGCAGGTTGACATCCAGGATGCGGTTATAATCTTCAAGCCCAATCTCCAGCGTTTTCACCGGCTGCGTAATACCAGCGTTATTCACCAGCACGTCGATGCGGCCATACTCCTTCAAAACCTCCGCGACAGCGCGCTGAATCGCCTCGGCGTCGGTGACGTTGGCTGCAAGGCCCAGATGGCCAGATCCCAGCTCCAGCGCGGTACGCTGCGCTGCCGCTTCATCGAGATCGAGCACCACTACGCGCGCGCCATGGTGAGCGAAGCAGGCGGCGGTGGCGCGTCCGATACCGCGCTGGGACGCGGCGCCCGTAATAATCGCAACTTTCTCTTTCAGCAACATAAGTGACTCCAGATTCTTTTTTTATAGGGTTCGGTATCGCTACCGGCAGGGTTCATCCTCAGCATCAGAAATAGCGCTCAAAGTGGCAATGCAAAAAAATTCATTTGATGCTGAATGAAATTGTTGGTTTGATGCAGTTAACAATTTTCAATGTTTAAAACGGACATAAATCACAAAATTTTGAGCGGGAAGAGTTATGGAAAAGCCAGTCAGCCAGCTTCCTTCATTAAAATCGCTGCGCGTGTTTGAAGAAGTGGCGCAATCGGGAAACGTGGCGCGTGCGGCGGAAAAATTAAATATCACCCCCTCAGCGGCGAGCCACCAGCTGGCGAAACTGGAAAAAGAGCTGGGCTCGATTCTGTTTAACCGCTCGGCGAAAGGGGTAGCGTTAACCCTGGCGGGCGAGCGCTATTTAGCGGAGATCCGGCCGCTGATCCTCAGCCTGACGCAGGCGACGGCACGGCTGCGCAACGAGAAAGATCGCAGCGCGCTGCGCATTCACTGCGCGCCCAGTTTTGGGCTGTTATGGCTGCTGCCGCGTATTCATCAGTTTCGCGAAGCGCACCCGGACATACAGGTTTCGCTCTCCTGCTCCTATGAGAACTTATCTTTCAGTCGCGATAATATCGATATCGCGGTGCGTCATGGCTTTCCGGAATGGAAGGCGTTTGAAATAAAAACGATTCGCCATGAAAAAATGTCGGTACTGGCGTCGCCCGACTATCTAAATAAATATCCGCTGCGCTCGCCGGACGAATTAAATAACCACGCGCTGATCCTTTCCGAATCGCCGTTAATTCAGTGGCCGCAGTGGTTCGCCACGCAGCAATTGCCGCAGCCGACCCAGGAGTGGCTGTTTCGCTTTGACCGATCCTACATGAGTCTGGAGGCGGCGATGCTCGGCCACGGGCTGATTTTCGAAAGCGAACTGCTGGCCGCCGACTATCTTCGCAGCGGCAAACTGGTCAGGGTATTTGATGACGCCATGAGTCTGCCGGTCAGCGCGCATCACCTGGTTTATCCGCGCGGCTATGCGCAGTTCCCGCGCGTCAGCTACTTTTTGCAGTGGATTCAGGCGCAGCTGGAAGACTGACGCGCGCCCTCAGCCGCGATAGCGGATAGCCTCAACAAAAGCGGCGAAGGCGGAAGAGGTATTGCGTCGGTTGGGATAGTAAAGGTGATAGCCTTCGAACAGCGGGCTCCAGTCGGCGAGCACTTCAATCAGGCGGCCCGCCTCGATATGGGGACGCGCCATATGCTCCGGCACGCAGGCCAGACCGATACCGTCCAGCGCGCCGTTCAGCACGTGAATAATGCTGTTGGACAGCAGTGGACCGTTGACCCGAATCGATAACTTGCGGCCTGCTTTTTCAAACTCCCAGGCGTAGACGCTGCCGCCCGGCGAGTGGCGGATATTGATACAGCGGTGCGACGTGAGATCCTGCGGAACCACCGGAACCGGATGCGCCTGAAAATAGGCGGGCGTGCCGACCACCGCCAGTCGCCAGTCAGGCCCGAGGCGCACCGCAATCATATCGCGGCTGATCGATTCCCCCAGCCGAATGCCGGCATCGAAACGTTCGGTGACGATATTGGTAAAGCCGTAGTCGATGCAGATTTCCACGCTGATATCGGGATAGGTGGCAAAAAAGGTGGGCAGCGCAGGGCGCAACAGGATCTCGGCGGCATCGTCGGAACAGGTGATGCGTATATTGCCAGCCGGGGTATTGCGTAATTCGCCAATGCGCGCAATTTCGCTGTTTATCTGTTCGAACAGGGGCGCCACGGACTGCAGCAACCGTTCGCCCGCTTCGGTCGGCGCGACATTGCGCGTGGTGCGCGCCAGCAGGCGCACGCCGATACGCTCTTCCAGATTGCGAATGGTATGGCTGAGCGCCGACGGACTCACACCCAGGCCTGCCGCTGCTTTGGTAAAACTCTGCTCGCGCGCCACAGCAATAAATGCCTGAATATCATTCATCTTATCCCGTCCTTATTTATGATTTTAATTCACAGAGACTGGAAAATTAGCCTGGTCAGGAGAGGGAATCCAACGCCATTTCGCGAATCGCACGGATCATTAAAACCTGCAACGCGCTGTTAAATGGCGCTGTGCGGGCGTTTCGTTAATTAATGAATTTTATTCAGCAGCGTATGCGGCGAGAGCCGGTTAATCATTCCACTCATCTCTGTAAGGATAGGGCGAAAGCAAAAGCCATTAAGACCGGAGCACTATGGATATTCAGATAAATAATAAAAACGTTCAGGTCGATGCCGAAGGGGACACGCCATTACTCTGGGTATTACGCGACGATCTGGGCATGACGGGAACGAAATATGGCTGCGGTCTGGCGCAGTGCGGCGCCTGTTCGGTGATGATCGACGGGCAGGTGGTACGATCCTGCGTGACCCCGATCGATAAGGTCGCCGGAAAGCAGATCACTACCATTGAAGCGATCGAGAGCGACGATGTGGGCAAGCGCGTGGTGGCGGCCTGGGTGAAGCATCAGGTGCCGCAGTGCGGCTACTGCCAGTCGGGACAGGTGATGGCGGCGACCGCGCTACTCAGGCAGAACGCGCATCCCTCGGACCAGGAGATCGCGGCGGCGATGGTCAATCTTTGCCGCTGCGGCACTTATAACGCCATTAGCGCGGCCATCCACGAGGTGGCGGGCCAGGGAGGCGATCGGTGAGAGAAAAGTCCGCATCATCCGAATTTCCCCGCGGCGAAGACCCCGCCAACCTGTCGCGCCGCCGCTTTTTACTGGCGTCGGGCAGCGTAGCGGGGGCGCTGGTGCTGGGCATTGGCCTGCCATTAGGCCAGCCGCGCGCCCAGGCGGCGCAGCAGAGCCTGCCGCCCGGCACGCGCGTGCCCGCCTTTCTTGAGATCCGTCCAGACAGCAGCGTGCGTTTTCTATCACCGTTTATCGAAGGCGGACAGGGGATCTTTACCGCTATGGCGCAGATCGTCGGCGAAGAGCTGGATGCCGATCCCGCCACCTTTGTCGTTGAGAACGCACCGGCCGGCGACGAGTACAAGGTCATGGACAGCGGCATGCGCATCACCGGCGGCAGTCAGTCGGTGCGTACCAGCTACACCACCATGCGCCGCCTCGGCGCGCTGGCGCGCCATATGCTGCTGCAGGCGGCGGCAAGCGCGCTGGCGGTGCCGCTCGCCTCGCTGCGAACCGAGCCGGGGAAGGTGATACACGACGCTTCAGGGCGGACGCTGACCTACGGCGAGCTGGCCAGCCGCGCGCGCGATCTCCCGATTCCGCCTGCGGACGCGGTCAGCCTGAAAGATCCCGCGCAGTTCCGCTGGATCGGCAAGCCCATCAAGCGCCTGGATGCCTGGGAGAAATCAACCGGGCAGGCGGTTTACACCATCGACTGCCGCGTCGACGATATGCTGCATGCGGCGGTGCAGCACGCGCCGCGTTTTGGCATGACGCCGGGCGCATGGCGCAACGAGTCGCAGGTCAGGGCGATGAAGGGCGTGCACTCGGTGCACCGGCTGCCGGGCGCGGTGGCGGTGGTCGCCGAGCGTTGGTGGCAGGCGAAACGCGCGGTTGAGGCGCTCCAGGTCGAATGGCTGGCGCCTGCCGACGCCGGGCTAATGCCGCCGGATTTTTCCTCCGACGATTTCGCCCGCACGCTGGCGAACGAACCGGGCGACGGCCAGGAGGCGGAGGTCAAAGGCGACCTGGCTGCGGGCATGTCCGCCGCCAAAACCACTCTCAGCGCCACCTACCACAGTCAGTATCTTAATCATGCTCAGCTGGAGCCGCCTTCGGCGCTGGCGCGCTTTAACGGCGACGGCACGCTGGAGCTGTGGATCCCTAACCAGGCGCCAGAGATGTTTCAGGGCGAGGTGGCGAAGCGCACCGGGCTCGACGCCAGCAAAATCCTGATTCACTCCCCGTTGCTGGGCGGCTTTTTCGGGCGACACTTTGTCTATGACGGCGCGATGGCCTGGCCGCAGGCGGTTGAGCTGGCAAAGGCGGTCGGCCGTCCGGTTAAGCTAATCTGGAGCCGCGAAGAGGAGTTTCTGCGCGACACCCATCGCCCAATGGCGGCGGTGCGCTTCCGCGCCGGACTGGATGACGAGGGCTATCCGCTGGCGCTGGAAGCGGTCAGCATCTGCGAAGGCCCGACCGAAGGCATCTCCGGCAAACAGGGCGATAAGCTCGATCCCACCGCTACCGAGGGGTTGACCGGCAAATCCTATGACATTCCTCACCTGCGCATCGCGCAGATCTATAAAAAAGGGCCGGTGAAGCTGGGCTACTGGCGCTCGGTCGGCAACTCGATGAACGACTTCCTCTACGAGAGCTTTCTCGACGAAATCGCGGACCACGGCAGGCTCGATCCCTTTGAGCTGCGTCTGCGGCTGCTGAAGGGCAATGCGCGCCTGACGACGCTGCTGCACGCGGTGGCCGATCTCTCCGGCGGCTGGAAACCGGGCCCCTATACCGCCGAAGATGGCAGCCGGCGCGCCCGCGGCGTGGCGATGGCGTCGCCGTTCGGCACCGAAGCGGCGGCGATTGCGGAAGTCGCGATTGAGAACGGGCAGGTCAGGGTGCACCGGATCTGGGAAGCGATCGATCCCGGCAGCATCGTTAATCCGGCCATCGTCGAGGCGCAGGTCAACAGCGCGGTCGCGCTGGGGCTGTCGCAGGTTCTGCTGGAAGAGGCGCAGTTTGAGAAAGGACAGCCCGTAGCGCGTAATTTCGATCTCTATCCGATCCTGCCAGCGTCGCGCATGGCGCAGGTCGAGGTACGCATTATCGAGAGCGGCGCCAAAATGGGCGGCATCGGCGAACCGCCGCTGCCCGCCGTGCCGCCCGCGGTGGCGAATGCGGTCTCCAGGCTGACCGGTCAGCGTATCCGCTCTATGCCGCTTTCACGCTACAACTTTACCTGAGCCGCAGGTTCGTAAGGAAAACATCATGACCAGGAAAAGGCTCTGCCTGCTGCTGATTGCAGCGCTCACTATCGTGGCGGGCGCGCTGCTTTGGATGCTGCGTACGCCAGCGTCGCCTTTCGACAATGAAGCGAACGCCGGGACCGCCGCGCCGCCGGATCTTATCCAGCGCGGCGAATATGTCGCGCGTCTGAGCGACTGCGTCGCCTGCCACAGCACGCCGGAGAACGCGCCGTTTTCCGGCGGCCTGGCGATGGAGACGCCGGTCGGGAAAATCTATACCACCAATATTACGCCCGACCGCGAGAGCGGTATTGGCCGCTATTCGCTGGCTGACTTCGATCGCGCGGTGCGTCAGGGCGTGGCGCAGGACGGACATCGGCTCTATCCGGCAATGCCATTTCCCTCTTATCAGAAGCTGAGCGATGAAGATATTCGCGCGCTCTATGCTTTTATGATGCACGGCGTGCAGCCCGCCTCGCGGCAAAATCAGCCGTCAGAGATTCCCTGGCCGCTCAATATGCGCTGGCCGCTGGCGCTGTGGCGCGCCGCCTTCGCCAGCGGTGAACCCTGGCAGACGGTGGCGAACCGCGACGCGCTCTGGAACCGCGGCGCCTACCTGGTGGAGGGCCCCGGCCACTGCGGCAGTTGCCATACGCCGCGCGGCCTGGCCTTCAACGAAAAAGCGCTGGATGCGCGCAGCCCGGACTATCTGGCGGGCGCGCTGCTTGACGGCTGGTATGCGCCCAGCCTGCGCGGCGATGCCAGCACCGGGATAAGCCGCTGGAGCGAAGAGGAGGTGGTAACCTTTCTGAAAACCGGACGCAACGCCCACGGCGTGGTGTTCGGCTCGATGACGGATGCGTTCAACAACTCCACCCAGTTTATGCGTGACGACGATCTGCGCGCCATCGCGCACTACCTCAAGTCGCTGCCGCCGGGCAGCAACGACAGCGGCAACGGCTGGCATTACGCGGCGAGAAGCGAACAGGGCGCGCGCCCCCCCGGCGAGCAAACCTTTATCGCGCGCTGCAGCAGCTGCCATGGCGCCGACGGACGCGGGCAGGCGCCGTGGATTCCGCCGCTGGCAGGCGCCACCTCGATGCAGGTCGATGCCTCTTCGGCGATCAATATCGTGCTGAATGGCTCCGCCCGCGTGGTCGCCAACGGCGTGCTGGACGCCTATCGGATGCCGCCATACCGCAAACAGCTTTCCGATCGTGAGGCAGCGGACGTGCTCAACTATATTCGCTTATCCTGGGGCAACAGCGGGGCGCAGACAGAGGCGAAAGCGGTAGCGGAGATGCGTCAGCACACCGATCCCGCCAGCAGCAACCCCATTATTTTGCAGATGCGTTAGGCCATACCGAGGGGCGCTACCTGGTTTTAGCACGGCGCCCCTAGGCTATTACTGAATTTTATTCACAATTACATCCCGTTTATCCAGGTTAATTCATGCCGGCAGTTTGGGTAGCATTTTACGGCATTGAAACTTATGGATTAACGTATGACAACGATGACAACACACTCCGCCTCGCGTCACCACGCTGCCTGGGGCGCTATCTTCTCTATGGCGCTTGGCGTGGTGGTGCTGATCGCCTCGGAATTTATGCCCGTCAGTCTGTTGACGCCGGTGGCGCAGGATCTGGGCATTAGCCAGGGACAGGCGGGCCAGGCGATCTCCGTCAGCGGTTTTTTCGCGGTGCTGACCAGCCTGCTTAATACGCCGTTAACCGGTCGTTTCGACCGTAAAAAAGTGCTGCTCGCCTTTACGCTTTTACTGACAATTTCCGGTCTGACTGTCACATTCGCGCCAGACGGACTAATTTTTATTGTCGGACGCGCGCTGCTCGGCGTGGCGATCGGCGGATTCTGGTCGATGTCGACGGCGACCATTATGCGCCTCGCGCCGCCGCATGCCGTGGCGAAAGGGCTGGCGCTGATTAACGGCGGCAACGCGCTGGCGGCCACCGTCGCCGCGCCGCTGGGGAGTTTTCTCGGCCAGTATATCGGCTGGCGCGGGGCGTTTTTTATCGTCGTGCCGCTGGCCGTCGGCGCCTTTATCTGGCAGTGGCGCGCGATTCCGTCGCTGCCTGCGCAGGGCGACAACCACACCGCGAATCCGCTGCGTCTGCTTGGCTTGCCGCACGTCGCGGCAGGCATGGCCGCGCTGCTAACGCTGTTTATGGGGCAGTTTGCGATTTTCACCTATCTGCGCCCGTTTATGGAGTCGGTTACGGGAGCCAGCGTCAGCGAGCTTTCGTTTATTTTGCTACTGTTGGGCGCAGCGGGTCTGCTGGGAACCTGGTCGGTTGGCCTGCTGCTGCAGCGACATCTGTTTCGCTGGCTGATCCTGATCCCGCTGGCGATGGCCGCGCTGGCTGCGCTGCTGATCTGGCAGGGAGATTCGCTGCTGATAACCGGCGCGCTGTTAGCCGCGTGGGGCCTGATCTCCACGCCGGCGCCGGTCGCATGGGGGCTATGGCTGAGCCGCGCGCTGCCGGAAAACGCGGAGGCGGGCGGCGGCCTGATGGTAGCCGTGATCCAGCTGGCGATTACCCTGGGCGCGGCGCTGGGCGGCGAACTGTTTGACGCAGTAGGTTGGTGGAGTCCCTTCGCCTTTGGCCTGGCGCTGCTAATTATCTCGGCTATCTTTGCCGTGCTGGCGAGCCGCCGCGATCGTCACCGACATGCCGTACGCTAAGGCGGCATTGTCGACTTAATTACCGCCAGGGCAAGCGCCCTGGCTTAACCGTTGCCGGAGGCACCAGGTCATGCACAACCTTGATATGCAGGTATTAAAAGCAGGATTGCAGTGGGTTGACGCGCATGAAGTATGGCTCTGTACGGTGCTTTCTACCTATGGATCGTCGCCGCGTCCGCCCGGCGCGATGATGATTATCCGCAAAGGGGGGCATCACTGCGGTTCGCTTTCAGGCGGCTGCGTTGAAGAGAGTTTTATCGAACGCATCGATCGCAACGCTTTCCCGGCCGCCAGCCAGGTGGTGCGCTACGGCGAAGGCGGATTTGAGCCGGACAGGGCGCTGCCGTGCGGCGGCGTGCTCGATATTCTGGTGGAAAAGCTGTCGCCCGGCGCTGAGAGCCGCGCCTATTTGCAGAAGATGCACGATGCGTTGGTCGCCGCCACAGCGGTGAAAAAGAAAATTTTTCTGCCGCATGCCTGTCATGCGCTGGAGCCGGCCGCCTATACCAACAGCACCCTGACTTACCGCGACGGCGCCGCCATTACCCTGACGCTCTCCACCGCGCCCAGGCTGGTGATCGGCGGGCTTTCCAGCGTCGCGGTGTTCTGCGCCAATTTTGCCGTCGCGCTCGGCTTCGAAACCATCGTGTGCGAACACCGGGATGAGGCGCTGGAGAATATGGCCGCCTTGCTGGACGCGAACGTCAGGCTGATTAAGCAGTTTCCCGCCGTGTATCTGGAGCGGGAAGGGTGTCATGCCGGGACGGCGATCCTGTCGCTTACCCACGATCCGCGCATTGACGATCTCACCATGATGGAAGCGGTCAATCTGCCAGCGTTCTATATCGGCGCGATGGGGTCAAAAAAGAACAGCCTGAGAAGAAAAGAGCGGCTTGGAGAGTATGGCGATCTTACGCCGGAGCAGGTCAGCCGCATTCACGCGCCGGTCGGGATCGATATCGGCAGTAAAACGCCGTCGGAGATTGCGCTGTCGGTAATGGCGGACATCGTGCGCTATAAAAACGGCTGCGCAGAGGCGGTTGAGCCAGCTCTGGCAGAGCCGTGGGAGCAGGGAAGTCTGCTATGAGATTCGCCATTCTGGTGATGGCGGCAGGCTTCAGCCGCCGCTTTAAGGCGAGCGGCGGAGAGCATAAGCTACTGGCCTCGCTGAACGGCAAGCCGGTTTTGCAGCACACGCTGGAGCATGCTGTTGCCACGGAGCTCGACGTTTTCGCGGTGACGCGGCCGGAGGATACGGCAATCCATGCGCTGATTTCCGGTGGTCGTGCGATTGTCTGCAGCAGCGCGGGCATCGGCGACTCTATCGCCGCGGGGGTAAAAGCCACCGCAGAGTACGACGGCTGGCTGATCACGCTGGGCGATATGCCGTTTTTAACTGTGGAAAGCCTGCTGGCCGTGGCGGAGGCGCTGCATCACGCGCCGCTGGTTCGGGCAGAAGTCGAAGGCGTGCCTGGACATCCGGTGGGATTTCAGCGCGCCTTCTTTTCCGCGCTCGCCAGTCTGAGCGGCGACAGCGGGGCGCGTGCGGTACTGAAGCGCGCGCCGTGCCTGCCAGTAGCGTTATCCGATCAAGGCTGCCTGCTGGATATTGACACCCCTTCAGATCTCAGTCGCAATTAAATCTGTCAGCGCAGACGATCGCCACTGCCGCAAATTCCCTGCATAGCGCGATCAGAGAGAGTCTGTCGACGGTGCGGCAGTGAACGCACAGGCCAGCCCAGGCGTGAGCATGGTATTATTCAGGGCGGTTTTATGCGTCTGGAGGATGCACTGCCTGGAATCACATTGGTTCGCATAATGTATATTATGTTAAATAAGAAATCACTCAGAGTCAGGACGCTGCGCGCATACGTCCTCTCTCTTCCCTTTTCTCTTCTTACAACTTAAACAGCGCAATCTGCCACAGCACCGATCGGCTTGTCGTCTTTCGTCTGTGATAAAGCGCCAACCCTTGTCGGCGCGTAGATTTTGCGAGCCGCCTCGGCTGCTGCGCTTTTCCCACTTTCGCATGCTAAAGGCGACTGCTAAGGTCCGGCAGACAAAAAGCTGGCCGAGACTTCAGGATGAAGCGAACTTGCACGCCGCATGATGCGGTCTTTAAAACCTTTCTGACACACCCGAGAACCGCTCGCGACTTTTTAACGCTGCATCTGCCGCCTGGGCTGCTGGCGCTCACCGTCAATAAGAACCGCCGCTTCAGGCGGTTCTTATTGTGTGCCCGCCTGCCTGCTACTGCTTAAAGCTGACGATACTCACCCAGTTTGCATCCTTGCCTACGGGCGCTTCAGCGACCCTTTTCAGTTCGCCGCTCGCTTTGGCAATAGCATAGCTGCCAATGACCGCGCTTTTCTCACCGCTGGCGATCAGCCAGCGTCCGTCAGGCGTAATCGCGATACCGCGCGGCTGCTTCTCAACCGGCCAGCTGTTAATGAGCTGCAATTTTCCATCCGGCTGGCTGATGCGATAGCCCGTTACCGTGCTGCTGGTTCGCTCTGTCACGTAAAGAAAACGCCCGTCAGGCGTAATCTTGATATCGGCCGCCCAGATGCGCGGCGTGGTGTCGCTGTAGCTGGCGGTGCGTTCTACGCCGTGCTGCAGATGATATTTCTCCGCGACTGCGTTGGGATAGTCAGCTACCCTGGTCAGCGTGCCATCCGCTTGCCGCGCGAACTGCACGATGGCGCCGCTCATTTCACCAACGTTATAGAGAAAGCGGTTATCTGGCGACAGCGCCGAGTGCCGCGGGCCGTTTTTCTCCGCCGTCGCGACGAAGCCTTTTCCGAGCGGCGTCAGCTGGCCATCCGGGTGCAGCGCCAGCTGCAGAACGCGATCGGTGCCCAGGACGCCAACGTAAGCGAAGCGATTTGTCGCGTCGACAATGACCGAATGCGCGGCGTGGCCGGTCTTGATCTCGTCAATGAATGGCGTCTCTATTTTTCCGCCAGCGCCGAGGCGATAAACATGCACCAGGCCGCTATCGTAGGAGGCCGCCAGTAAAAATCGCCCTTGCCTGTCCAGGCTGATATAGGGATAGCTTGCCGCGGCCGCGCCCTCAGACGACGGCGTCAGCGCCCCGGTTTTGCCGTTGATGGACCAGCTCACCAGCCGCATCGGCTGGCTGCGCACGGCGGCATAAAGCGTCTGCTTATTGGGACTTATCGCCATCGGCATCACTTTGCCGCCCGCTGGCGTTTCGCCAAGGTGCTTTAGCGCGCCGCTTCGATCGTCTAAGGCGTAGCGTGCGATAGTGCCATCTTCCGCCGCCGATACGTAAACAAAGGTCTGCGCTATCAGCGGGCCGCTAAAAGCGACGCCAGTCAGTAAAAATGCGTGACGTAATGCCGGGTTTACCTTCATGCCCCTCTCCTTTTAAGGCCTTAGCAGCGCAGGCCGCTTAGCGTCATAGCGCCAGTTTTCGATTAAATATTGCATACCAAGTGCATCGTTGCGGTTCTTTTCCGGCAGCGCGTTATAGCGCGCATGAGCCTGTTCCACCCGTTCCATATCCAGTTCGATGCCAAGCCCCGGGCCTTCTGGCAATTCAAGGTAACCGTCTCTTATCTGCGGAGCCTGACGTGTCAGCTGCTGACCATCCTGCCAGATCCAGTGAGTATCAAAGGCCGTCTGGCGATCGCCAGGTGCCGCGGCGCCCAGATGAGCAACCATCGCCAGCGACACGTCAAAATGATTATTGGAATGGCAGCCGGTAGTCAGCCCCCACTCGTTACATAGTTGCGCAACCACGTTAGCGTTACGCATGGTCCAGAAATGGGGATCGGCCAGAGGAATATCGATGGCGTTGAGCTGCAACGCATGATGCAGTTGACGCCAGTCATTGGCAATCATATTGGTTGCGACAGGCACGCCGGTTGCCCGGCGAAACTCCGCGAGGGTTTCACGCCCAGAATAGCCCTGCTCTGCGCCGCAGGGATCTTCCAGATAGGGAACCTTTCCCGCAAGCTCTTTGCCGTAGCGGATAGCGTCGTCCAGAGACCAGCTGGCGTTGGGATCGACGGTCACGCGGGCTTCAGGGAAACGCTGCAGCAGCGCATTGACGGTTTCTACCTCCACCTCGCCATGATGCACCCCTCCCTTGAGCTTAAAGTCACGAAAGCCATACTGCGCCTGTGCCGCTTCAGCCAGACGCACGACAGCCTCACTGGTCATAGCCTTTTCATGGCGCAGTCGGAACCAGTCGCTCTGCTGGGTGGTGCCCGACTGGTAATCCATCGGAGTTAACTTGCGGTCTGCGATATAGAAGAGATATCCCAGCACCGGTATGCGATCGCGCTGCTTGCCGCTGGCCAGCAAATCCGCTACAGGCAGGTTCAGATGCTGGCCCAGTAAATCGAGCAACGCCGCCTCAATCGCAGCGGCGGCGTTGTAGAATTTCTCTGGATTCATTTGCGGTATATGAATGTCGTTGGTATGCGCGGCGTGCTCAGTACGCGCATCGCTGCTGAATAGCTGGCTCAGCGTGGCATTAACCCGCAAAAGCGAGCTGCCTACCGTCTGCGCCTTAAAACGCTCCAGCAGCCTTAGCGTAGAAGCGTGACAAGGCGCTTCACCTACCCCGGTATGACCAGATGAATCGGTCAAAATAACCAAAATCCGGGTAAAGTAGCAGTTATGGGCGCCGCCGATATTGAGCAACATGCTGTCATAACCCGCTACGGGCACAATACGCATCGTCTTAATGACTGGACTGTCTGACATGAGAAGCCTCCTTGTTAGTCTGACCAGGGCGCATCGATTTGCGACGCAGCAATAGCCATAATCCCGTGACAACCGATACGCTGGTTAGCGCGTAGAGTCCGCCGGTGGTACTGCCGGTTTTCATTTCGAGATAGCCAAATAATGTCGGCGCAAAAAATCCGCCAAGGTTACCGATGGAATTAATCAGGGCGATGCCAGGCGCAGCAATGGAGGCAGGAAGTTCAGCCTGCGGCATTGGCCAGAAGAAAGCCGCGCTTACTTTTGAACCGATACAGGCGACAATCATCGCAACGAACCCAAACCAGGGCGTGCCCAGGGTTGCCATAAAGGTGCCGCAGCCCGCCAGCAGCATGGCCAGCCCCAGCCCTCTGTCCAGCCGCTCGTGCAGGCGATCGGTGGTTTTCCCCAGTAAAAAAATGGCGACAATCGCGCACAGCCACGGAATGGCAGTCAGCAGGCCTGTTTCAAAGCTGTTAAAACCTTCTATACGCTGAATAATCTGCGGTAGCCAGAACACCAGCGTATAGCCGGTCATGGTCATGGTAAAAAAGATCAGACAGTAAAACAGCAGGCCGCGATGGCCAATCAGGCCCCAGCGCCCTGACGCAGTCTGCTGCTCTTCCCGGGCCTCATCTTCCAGCTTCAGCTGCTGAGTCAGCGCCCTTTTCTCCTGCTCGCTAAGCCAGCTGGCCTTTTCCGGTCGCGAAACCAGCACCAGTGCAGCCAGTAACCCCACGATGACCGAGCCGCCGCCCTCAAGAAACATCACCCATTTCCAGCCGGCAATGCCCATAAAGTCGTGCATCATCAGGATGGCGCCGGTGAGCGGGCCGGAAAAAAGGAATGCGCTGGCGGTGGCGCTTAACGCCATTGCCGTGGCGCGACCGCGCCACGCATTGGGCACCCACTGGCGGAAATAGAACAGCACGCCCGGAAAAAAGCCCGCTTCGGCTACGCCAAGTAAGAAGCGCAGCAAATAAAAATGCAGCGGTGTGCTGACGAAGCCGGTAAGAAAAACCACAATCCCCCAGGTGATCATGATGCGCGTCAGCCAGACGCGTGCGCCTAGCTTTTTCAGCATCATGTTGCTCGGCACTTCAAATAACGCATAGCCAATAAAAAAAAGCCCGGCTCCCAGACCAAAGGCCGCTGCGCCGATACCGGCATCGGTTTGCAGCTCGGCCTTAACGAAGCCAATATTGGCGCGGTCAATCTGATTGATAATCAGCATTACCGCCAGCACAGGAATAATGCGGCGGAAGAATTTTCTGGTCGCGGAAGCGATCGCCATTGCGCGTTCGTCATGGGTCACGATGGACATGGTTTATCCCCTGTTAAAGCGTACCGCTACAGGTATACGCAGTCAGAGGCGCTGCCGTTATGTGTAACTGCCCGAGGCACATTGTGTACTCGCCCAGGAGACCAGCGGATTCAGTATGTTATAAAAATGTTGTAATTCATCGGTGTTCGAAATTGTGTGCTGGCTCACTCTGCTATCACCGCCAACGCTTTGAGCGAACAGAGATTATTTCCCATGGCCAGTGCGGTTAAATCTGGCCCTGCCCGAACCTGCTACGCTTAGCCTCCACACCAGGAGGATCCATGAATTCACTTATTGAAATTTTTACCAGCCATAAAAGCGAACGCAGTTTTACCGAGCAGCCTGTTGACGACGCGATGCTGGATCGCATTATCAGCACCGCCTGGCGTGCGCCGACCTCGGTCAATTCGCAGCAGGTTTCTGTGGTGGTGACCCGCGATGCGGCGAAGCGTAAGGAAATTTCGCAGATCGCCGGCGGCCAGCCGTGGATCGCCAAAGCGCCGGTGTTTCTGACCTTCGTGCTGGATATGCATAAATCACGCGTGGCGATGGAGGCGATTGGCCGCGAGCAGATCGCGCAGCAGAGTATCGAGAGCATCGTCTCCGGCGCCACCGATGTGGGCATCGCGCTGGGTTCCGTGATGGCCGCCGCGCGCGCGGAAGGCCTGGGTATCGTGCCGATCGGCGGCATCCGCCGCGATCCTGAGGCGTTAATCAGCCTGCTGGAGCTGCCGGAATATACCTTCCCGGTTGCGGGCGTGGTGATTGGCTATGTCGATGAGCCGTCGCACCAGAAGCCGCGCCTGCCGCTGGAAACCTTCCGCCATGAAGAGGCCTACCGCACCGCCGGGCTGGAGGAGAAGATCGCCGCCTATAATCAGGAGATGGTGCAGCACTGGCAGAACATTGGCCGTTCCGATGGCGAAAGCTGGAGCGAAAGCGTCAGCGGCTATTATCAGAACATCTATTTCCCACACGTGCTGGGCGCGCTAAAAAAACAGGGCTTCGGCAACGATAAGTAACTCTCCGCATAAAAAAAGCGCCCAAATGGGCGCTTTATCTTTTTCTGCGCGAGACGCAGCCACATCGCTATTTAAGCCGGAACGCCACCACGCTGTCGCCGCTTTTGGTGCCGAGCGAGCCGTGGCCGCCAGCGGCAATCACCACATACTGCTTGCCATCTTTACCCATAAAGGTCGACGGTGTAGCCTGCGCGCCCGCGCTCAGCTCGGTCTGCCACAGCAGCGCGCCGGTGGTACTGTCATAGGCGCGGAAGAAGTTATCCGCCGTCGCGCCGTGGAACACCACGTCGCCAGCCGTCACCAGCGGACCGCCGTGCGCCACCATCCCCATCGGGAAGCCGATCGGGAAACGCCCCGGCAGGAACGAGGTGTTGAGGTTTTTGGTGGTGCCGATGCGGCGCAGCCATTCGGTCTTGCCGGTTTTCAGATCGACGCCCACCATACGGCCCCACGGCGGCGCGATACAGGGTATGCCCAGCGCTGACGCGAACTGCTGAATATGGATCGCGTAATCGCCGTGGAAGTTTTCATTCCAGTAAGGCGAGCCATCTTTGGTGAACAGGCGCTCGGTCGCGGTCGCTGGCGTGCGCTTGATCAGGTTGTACTTATAGGCCAGACGCACCGGCGCGGCGATCAGCAGCTGACGCTCCGGATCAACCGCCACCGACCCCCAGTTAAATACGCCGATATTGCCCGGGAAAATCAGCGAGCCCTTCTCGGTCGCCGGCGTCCACGGGTTGCCGTCATAGCGCAGCTCGCGGAAGCCCATGCGGCAGCTCATCTGGTCAAACGGCGAAATGCCCCACATCGCTTTTTCCGTCAGCGGCTGCGGAATAAAGTTGAGGCTGGAGACCGGCTGCGTAGCGGCGAACTTCTCGCCTTCGACGCCGCCTTCTGTCGAGACCTTCACCTGATTAACCGGATAGATCGGCTGACCGGTCAGGCGGTTGAGCACGAACAGGTTGCCGGTTTTAGTCGGCAGGATGACCGCCGGCTGTTGGCTGCCCTGATAGTCGATATCCACCAGCGACGGCTGAGACGGGTTATCGCGGTCCCAGAGATCGTGGTTGGCGCTCTGATAACGCCATTTAAAGGCGCCGGTTTTCAGATCCAGCGCCACCAGCGCATCGCGGAACTTCTCCGTGTTGCTGTCAGGATCGCGCTCGATGCCTACTTCATCCGGCGAGGCGTTGCCGAACGGCACATAGACCAGGCCGTTTTTCAGGTCGGCGCTCAGCGTCGCCCAGGCCACCGGGGTATCCTGCGGATAGGTCGCGTCCGCCGCAATCGGCTGGGTCGCCTCCGGCTGAGCCGGATCGAAGTTCCACACCAGACGGCCGGTAACGGCGTCCCAGGCGCGGATGACGCCGGACGGGTTGCCGCGGTTAAAGCCGTTGTCCATTACCGAGCCGCCAACAATCACCAGGTTGCCCGCCACCAGCGGCGCAGAGGTTTGCATCAGCGCATGCGGACGCACCTCGCCCATATTGGCATGCAGATCGACCACGCCGTTCTGCCCAAAATCGGCGCACGGCTTGCCGCTGTCAGCATCCAGCGCCACCAGCTTCGCATCGGTGGTCGCGTTGTAGATACGCTGACGGCAGAGCGCCGGCTGCGCTGCGCTGCCGTCAGCTGCCGCACTGCCACCGTCGTAGAAGCTGACGCCGCGACAGGTCTGATGCTGCTGCATATAGGAGCGATCCTGCGGCGGCGCATATTTCCATTTTACCGCGCCGGTTTCCGGATCGAGGGCATGCACCTCGTTATGCGGCGTACAGAAGTAGAGCATGCCGTTCGCCTTGAGCGGCGTCGCCTCAAAGGTGTATTCGGTCGCGTCGTCGCTCTGACGCAGATCGCCGGTATGGTAGGTCCAGGCGACCTCAAGATCTTTCACGTTATCTTTGGTGATCTGATTCAGCGAAGAGAAGCGCAGCGCATTGGTGGAGCCGCCGTAGGCTGTCCAGTCGTTGCCCGCGCCATTTGAGGCAGACGGGGCGCGCGCATTGGCAATGGTTCCCTGCTGCGGCAGCGGATCGTAAAAGCAGAGACCGATCACCAGCGCGATCATCACCACTACCGTGGTGCCGAGGAAAGGATGGAACCGGCGCTGAGTCAGCGGACGCACCACCCAGGGCAGCGCCAGCCAGACGCCGAACAGACCAAACAGGTCGCCACGGGGGATCCACTGCCACTTGTCAAAGCCCACTTCCCAGATAATCCAGAACAGGGTAATCCACATCAGCAGCGCGTAAAGCGACAGCGCGCTGCGTTTATTCAGAAACAGCAGTATCGCGGTGAGCAGTAAGCCTGCGGCCATCAGCGCATAGAACGCGCTGCCCCCCAGCAGCAATAGCTTCCCGCCCATATAGAGCATCGCCACGGCGACAATCGCCATCACGATACTGGTTAGCTTGTTAACCATGATCCTTTTTTTCCTCATTAAAGGGTCGAAATAAAACAAATACACATAACTTCAACGTTATTTTAACTTAGGTAAATTTTTGTTAAAAACGCAATAACTTACGAGCCTTTAGCCGGGCTAATGGATCTGGTGCTGCGAAAGATGAAGCAGACGCGATTTGCAGGGGGCCATGACGAGCACAACCGAGCGCCATGGTACGATACGGCTTATCAGTTACCTGGCTTTACCGCATCATTTGTTCAATATGCTGACAAATAACACACATAAATTTAACGTCACCGCGCTTTATCGGGCGGGCTCCTCCCTGTGGACGCCGTCGGCGTTGCGTGACTGCACCTTAATGATGCGCAGGCTAACCATTAGGCTGGTTATTTCATCTCTGCCTCGCGCGTAGCGCCCAGCCAGCGGGCCTGCTAACGATTCGGCACCGATTTTGCTTCTCCCATGCAGACCCTATTCATGCAGGAGAGGCACCATGCAGCCAAGTCGCTATCGTTACGTTATCTTTTCCCTGTTGTTCTTTGTCGCGCTGATCAATTACATCGATCGCGGCGCGCTGTCGTTTGCCGCTAACGCCATCTCTCAGGAGTACCACTTCACTAAAGTGCAGCTCGGCGCAGTGCTGGGCTATTTCGGTTTCGGCTATCTGTTTGGATCGCTGTGCGGCGGATTCCTTGCGGATCGGCTCGGTACCCGTAAGGTCTGGCTGATGGCGGGCGTGCTCTGGTCGCTGCTGGAGATCGCCACCGCCTGGGCGGGTGACCTGGGCATGGCGCTGTTTGGCGGCTCGGCGATTATGGGCTTTGCCGCCCTGCGCATTCTGTTCGGCTTCTCCGAAGGCCCAGCTTACGCGCTGATGAACAAAGCCATCGCCCACTGGGCGCCGGATAACGAACGCGGCTTCGCGCTGAGCATCGGCCTGCTCTCCACGCAGGTAGGATCGCTGCTGACCGCGCCGATTGCGGTCGGCCTGCTGCTGTTGACCCATGACTGGCGCATGATGTTTATTCTGCTGGGCGCCTTTTCGCTGCTGGCGATGCTGCTGTTTGCGCGCACCTTCAGCGATACCCCGGAACAGCGACCGGCGGCGAACGCAGCGGAGCGCGCGCTGATCCGCGAGGGTCAGCGTCAGGAGGCGCACACCGATACGGTGCTGCCCTGGTGGCGTTTTTTCACCAGCCGCACCCTGGTGTGCAATGCCCTCGGCTACTTCTCCTTTCTCTATATCACCTTTACGCTGGTGACCTGGCTGCCGAAATATCTGCAGGACAGCTTCCATTACGATCTCCATTCGCTCTGGTACGTGGCGATGATCCCCTGGAGCGGCGCCTGCCTGACCGTACTCCTCGGCGGCCGACTCGCCGATCGCCTGCTGGCGCGCTTCAATAACCTGCGCGTGGCGCGCAACCTGTTCGCCGCCGTGACGCTGCTGGGCACCGCCTGCTGTTTTATGGCCATTCCCTACGCCGGATCGGCAACGGCGATTATTGCGCTAATGACGCTGGGCAACGCGCTCAACGCCATGGTGAACAACGTCTACTGGTCGGTGGTGATTGACGTGACGCCGAAGGCCTCCGTCGGCGCCTATAGCGGCATGACGCTGGCGATCGCCAACCTTGCCGCCATCGTCTCGCCGATGCTGTGCGGCTGGCTGGCGGAGTACTACGGCTACAACGCGATGTTTACCGTCACCGCCGTGATTGCGCTGGGCAGCATGCTGGCGATGACGCTATTGCAGCCGGAGAAACCGCTGCAGCCGCACAGCGCCAGCGGCGTGGTGCAGCAGGCGCTCTGACCTCTGGCGGCGCGCTACAGCTGGTTACGCGCCACCACGCTCTGCAGCGCTTTCTGCGCCGATAGGCCTCTTCGCGATGGGCGTCGGTACTCTTTTTCAGCTCCTGCGCCCCCGCGGCGGTCCAGCGCTGCGGATAGTCGCCATAGGTAAAGATGGGATAGACGGCGGCGACCAGCCACACCAGCCAGTGACAAAAACGCGCGCGCTGCGGGTCGCCGTGAGGCGGGATCAGCGCAGGATGGCGATCCGCCAGCATCAGCGCAATGGCGGCGCTCTCCGTCAGCACCGCGCCATCTTCGCTTTGCAGGGTCGGCACCTGCCCCAACGGATTAAGCGCCAGCAGCCGATCGCGCGCCTCGCCCGGCTGGTCGAAGCCGGAGACATCTACCCAGCGATAGAGTTCGCCGCAGAGGCTAAACATTAGCTCGCTGATGGCCGAGCCCCAGCCCGGTGCGCCATAGAGCGTGAACATAGCGCTCTCCTTTCAGGGTTGCGATGCGGTAAGTGTAGTCAGCCGTGGCGATTGCAGAAGCGCGCGATGTCGCCGGACTGAAAATCAGCCAGGTTCGCCATCAGCTTCTCCAGCGGCCACTCCCACCAGGCGATCTGCCGCAGGCGCGCGGCGATGGCGGGCGTAAAGCGCATGCGGATCGGTTTCGCCGGCACGCCGCCCACGATGCTGTAGGGCGCAACATCTTTCGTCACCACCGCGCCCGCCGCCAGCACCGCGCCGTCGCCGACCGTAACGCCCGGCAGCACAATCACGCCGTGGCCAATCCAGACGTCGTGGCCGACGATAACGCGCGCGGCGCGGCGGTCGGCGAAAAAGCCGCTGTCGCGCGCCGCGCTGGCGTCGTAATACTCCGGGCAGTAGATAAAGCGATGCTGCGAAGCGCGATCCATCGGGTGATTGGGCGCGCCAAGGCGCACAGGGTTGGCGATAGCGGTAAAGCGGCCTATCTGCGCGTCCGCCACGTGGCAGTGTTCGCCGATATAGGAGAAGTCGCCCAGGGTGCTGTATTCGAGGTAGCTGTGCGCCAGGATTTCGCACTGCTGCCCGACGGTGGTGTCGCGCAGGCGTACACTGTTGTCGATACAAGTCTGCTGCAGTCGGGCGGAAGAGAGAGCGTGCAAAGTCATAATGGCCTCGTCTGATCGGATGTCTGGATAAGCGGCGTGTGCGGCGCGGCGGAAACAGCGCTGACGGTAACGGGCGAAGATGACAGGCGGAAGACAGTGCGATGCGGCGGACTAGCGGGATAACGCGACGAAAAAGGCGGAGTGGTTAGCTCCGCCTTTGTTCAAGTTCCGGCTAGTGAGCCTGGCCGGTCAGTTGCAAAAGGGCAACGATGATCTGCAAGATGACCCGGACAAGATCCAGGAGCAATCTAATCAGTTCCATCACTTTCCTTCTCCTTCAACAGGAGCGCGCTGTTCGGCTACCGAGGCTTTGACTCTACCCGCCGGGCGCCTAAGCACATCTTGTGGAGAGCGCTGAGCGGCACTCGTTGCTAAAGCCACAGGCCAGCACCACCTGATGCCTGCCGGGATTTTTAAAACCGTGCCCCTGGGAGCGGCCAGTCAGCAAGTCGGCTCTGCTTCGCGCTCAACACCTGTATAACCATACAGTATTTTGGCGAAACTTGAAATATTTCTCCGCGCTATTTAGAATCGCAGGTGTGGAGAGTGCTGAGCACCTCGTTCGCAACGCGGTCACCAGCCGTTAAGCGAACAAAAAAATGAAAGGATTTGGCCGTGACGCCAAATCCTTTTTTTATGCCTGTAAAACGCTACTTCGCGCTGACGCGCCACACCGTGTTGCCGGCGTCATCCGCAATCAGCAGCCCGCCCTGGCGATCGGCGGCCAGACCGACCGGCAACCCTCTGACCTGCTTCTGATCGTCGGTCAGGAATCCCGTCACCACCGGCTGCGGCAATCCGACCGGCCTGCCGTTTTCAAATTTCACCCACACTACCTTGTAGCCGTTAAGCGGCGTGCGGTTCCAGCTGCCGTGCTCGCTGACGAAGGCACCGCCGCGATACTGCGGCATATTGTCCGCCTGATAGAAGAGCAGCCCCAGCGGCGCAACGTGCGAGCTGAGCGCATAGTCCGGCTTAATCGCCTTCTCCACCAGATCGGGACGCTGCGGCTGCGCGCGCGTATCCACATGCTGACCAAAATAGCTGTATGGCCAGCCGTAGAAGCCGTTCTCCTGCACCGACGTCATATAGTCCGGCACCAGATCGGAGCCGATCTCGTCGCGCTCGTTGACGATAGCCCACAGCCGGTTACTCTGCGGCTCAAACTGCAGGCCGGTCGGGTTGCGCAGCCCGGTGGCGTAAAGGCGCGTTGCACCGCTGGCGGCGTCGACCTCGAGCACCGCGGCGCGATGGTACTCCGCGCCGATGCCGTTCTCGGTGATATTGCTGTTAGAACCGATGCCGACATAGAGTTTGCTGCCGTCCGGGCTGGCGACCAGCGCTTTGGTCCAGTGGTGGTTAATCGGCCCGCCGGGCAGATCGGTTACAAGCTGAGGCGGCGTACGGATCTGGGTTTGCCCTTCCTGATAGGGAAATTTCACCAGGCTGTCGGCGTTGGCAACATAGAGCGTATTGCCGATCAGCTGCATGCCGAAGGGCGAAAAGAGGTTCTCGATAAAGACGTGCTGCTCCCACTTGCCGTTCACGTTGCGCAGCAGCGTGATGCGGTTGCCGCCCTCGCCGCCTTTGCCTGAGGCTTTCTGCACGATGCCCATAATCAGCTGCTTGGGACGCGTGGTGGGTTTGGCCGGGCCGTTGGCCTCCGCCACCAGCACGTCGCCGTTCGGCAGCGTCAACAGCTGACGCGGATGCTTGAGGTTCTCCGCGATCTTCTCGATTTTTAGCCCCTGCGCCACTTTCGGCATCTCGCCCTGCTTCCACGGCACCCCTTCCGGCACCTGCATCGGCGGCATAAAGAAGTTTTTCGCCTCAGGCAGCTCCGGGTTTGGCCCGGTCTGCTTCTGCGGATCGAGCTGTGCGCCGCTGTCGCAGCCCGCCAGCAGCGCGGTCAGCGCCATCGCGATAAGCGTTTGCTTTTTCATCGGTGCTTCTCCTTAAGCCGTGCGCTGACGCAGCGCGAGTTGAACATTGGCGATTAGCATCAGCGCCACCACGAGAGTCGACAGAATGACGCCGGACGGCACCACGGCGTAAGCGTCGCGGCTGTGAACGAAGGCGTTAACGATCGCCAGCAGGATCGCTACCAGCGTGAGCCAGAAGTGCACCTTCTCCTCGCGGCGGCTGCCGCCGAACAGACCGATCAGGGCGACAAAACGCGGAAGAATGGCGATAACCAGCCCGATGGCGATCAGCCAGCTGGCGGCGTGCGTCCACTCCACGACGTAACTGTTAAGGTAAATAATGTCGAAGATCCACGCCGCCACGAAAAAACCGAGCGGCACAGGTTCGAACAGCGTGTAAAGCGCCACGGCGAAAGCCGATCGTCCCGAAGTTCTGGTCATTATCCTCTCCCTATCAGTAAGCGTTACAGCGCGAAAAACGCGCTGCGCCTGTAAAATATTAGTAAATATGAAGAAAGATGACGGAAAGATTCAGGCGGTAACGCGGCGTCCCTGCCGCGGTGCGGCAATTAGCGCTTGTCGGCAGGCAGGGTTACCCAGTAACCGGGCTGGTAAGGCAGCGGTAAAAATTTCTCATGAAAGGCGCGGAAGGTCGCGTCCGGATCGAGATCGGCGAAGAGATCGGGATGCAGCCACTTCGCCAGCGCCTGAATGGCGACGAACTGATACGGGCTGTCGTAGAACTGATGCCAGATGGCGTGCGCGTGGCCGTTGTGCGCCACCGGCAGGGTTTTAAAGGCGTCGCGCATCATCAGCATCTGCAAACGCTTCTCCGCCGCCTTCACGTCGGCACCCGGCCCGACGCCGACCCACTTGCCGACGGTGTTATAGTTTTTCCAGTTGGCACCGGTCACCACCACCACGTCGGGACGGCTGGCGATAATCTGTTCAGGGTTGAGGGTGCCGAAGGTGCCGGGAATCAGATCCTTCGCGATATTGCTGCCGCCCGCGATCTCCACCATCTGCCCGAAGTTTTCATTGCCGAACGACATGCAGCACTCGTCGGTGTAGCCGCCTGCGCGGTCAATCATCACTTTGGGGCGCGTGCCGTGAAAATCGTTCAGCCGCGCGGTAACGCGCTCAATCTGCTGACGGCGAAAATCGATAATCGCCTGGGCACGTTGCGGCTTATTCAGCAGTTCGCCCATGATGCGAATGCTTTTTTCCGCGTTAACCATCGGCGCTTCGCGAAAGTCGATAAACACCACCGGGATGCCGACCGCCTGCAGCTTCTCAATCAGCTTGCCTTCGTCGGTCGCCGCTTTCGACTCCAGGTTCATCAGCACCAGATCGGGCTTCAGCGTCAGGGCCTGCTCGACGTTGAAAGTGCCGTCCTTGGCGCCGCCGAAGGTCGGCAGCGTTTTAATCTGCGGATAGCGCTTTTCGTACGCCTGATAGCCGTCCCAGTCCGCCTTATGAAAATCGTCGCGCCAGCCCACTACGCGCTGAAAAGGCGCGTCAGTGTCAAACGCTGCCAGCAGATAGATCTGCCGCCCCTCGCCCAGAATAATGCGTTTCGACTCAGCAGCGACCTCAACCTGACGGCCCGCCACGTCGGTGATGGTTTTGGCCGCAGCCGTCCCCGCCATGCACAACAACCCCAGCGCTAACATCCATTTCTTCATTGAATTAACCCATTCAAACGATAATGATAATTATTTATGTAAAGCGCCGTTACTATTACGCAAAATGGGTTGCAGGAAAAGAGATAAACAGAAATCTTTTACCGGCTGTCGAGCAGGCCCAGCTCGCGCCGGTCATGGCTGCAGAACAGCGTCACCTGCGCATCGGGTTGCAGGGAGAGCGCGCGCAGCCGCTGCTGGTTGGTGCGCCAGGCGTCGCGATCGCTGCACATCATCCACTGGTAGAAGCGCAGCCCTGGCGTGCAGTGCCGCTCCGCCTGCCGCATCTCCTCGCGGTAAAACCAGGCGTCGCCGCCGTGCAGCAGCCAGCCGTCGCCCTGCCGCACCGCGATGCCCGCGTGGCCGAGCGTGTGGCCGGGCAGCGGCACCAGCAGCACCTCGTCGTTGAGATCGTCGAGCGCCCTTACGGCATCAAAGCCAAACCAGCGTTCGCCACCGGCGGCATAGCCGCGCCAGCCGCTGTGGTTGCCCCACTGCTGCGGCCGGAAGCGCTGCCGCTGCAGCCAGCTCTGGCGCTGCGGCGCGGTATCCAGCTCCCGCTGCAGCAGATGCACGCGCGCCTGGGGAAAGTCGCTGATGCCGCCCGCGTGATCGAAGTCGAGGTGCGTCAGGATGATATGCCGCACATCCTCCGGCTTAAAGCCGAGATCGACAATCTGCTGCCAGGCGCTGAGCCTGCGGTCGAACTGAATATTGTTGAAGAGCCGGAAAAAGCCCGACAGGCGGCCGCGATGCACCATATCCTGCAGGCCGATGCCGGTATCCACCAGCACCAGCCCGTGCGCGTCGGTTTCCAGCAGCAGGCAGTGACAGCTCAGATGCGCCAGCGGCGAGCGGCTGAAGCCGTCGTAGAGCGCGCCGCCGAAGGGACACATACAGCCGCAGTTGAGGTGATGAACGCGCATGGTTTTCTCCTTGCCTTTCGCCATAGCGGCCAAAGAGCGGGTTAATGATGAACGGGTTAATGAAACAATAATGGTCAGCCCTGCCGCATCTGCAAGCGTGAGCGGCACAATCGGTGGCGCGTTTTTACGGTGCGGCCTTGCTCACAAAGTGGCCAGGCTTCGTGAATTTGTTCACATCGCCCTGTGCGGCTGCCCTAATTTACGGCTGCATTTACCTCGCTTTGGCTAATGCGTAAACAATCGGTGAACGCTAGATTACGAAATGAAACATCGTTTTACTTTTATTTCACACCCAGCGAGAGCCGTCGCATAAGGAGCCTGTGCCGTGAAGATCAGCGCCATAGAAGTCACCCAGTTTACTTATCCCAGCAGGCGTCATGCCGACAGCGCCGGACACTCCCACCCCGGTGATGAAACCGAGGCGCAGATGGCGCTGCTGACCCTGACCACCGAGGAGGGCCACAGCGGCTACGCCTTCGCGCCGCCGGAGGTGATCCGGCCGCACGTGGTCAACGCCTTCTTCCGCAAAGTGCTGATCGGGCAGAACGCCATGGATCGCGAACGGCTGTGGCAGGATCTGGCCCACTGGCAGCGCGGCAGCGCGCATCAGCTCACCGAGCGCGCCCTCTCCGCCGTCGAGCAGGCGCTGTGGGATCTTATCGGTCGCCGGCTGCAGCAGCCGGTGCACAAGCTGCTGGGCGGCTATCGCGAACGGGTGCCCGCCTACGGCAGCACCATGTGCGGCGACGAGCTGCCCGGTGGGCTGGCGACACCGGACGACTATGCGCGCTTCGCCGAGACGCTGGTGGCGCGCGGCTATAAGGCGATCAAGCTGCACACCTGGATGCCGCCGGTGGCGTTCGCCCCCAGCCCGCAGATGGATATCAACGCCTGCGCCGCGGTGCGCGAAGCGGTCGGCCCCGATATCGCCCTGATGCTCGACGGCTACCACTGGTACAGCCGCAGCGAGGCGCTCACCATCGGCAAGGCGCTGGAGAAGCTCAACTTCAGCTGGTTCGAAGAGCCGATGGAAGAGGAGAGCATGGCCTCCTACGCCTGGCTGGCGGAAAACCTCAGCATCGACGTGCTGGGGCCGGAGAGCCTCGGCGGCAAGCACCACAGCCGCGCCGACTGGGTGCGCGCTGGCGCCTGCGACATCCTGCGCGCCGGCGCCAACGGCGTGGGCGGCATCGCCGCCACTATGAAGGTCGCCAGCCTGGCGGAGGCGTTCGGCATGGACTGCGAGGTGCATGGCAACGGCGCGGCCAGCCTGGCGGTGGTCGGGGCGATCCGCAACTGCCGCTGGTACGAGCGCGGCCTGCTGCACCCCTTCCTCGACTATGAGCAGCCGCCGGCCTACCTCAACAGCCTGATCGATCCGATGGATGGTGAGGGCTATGTACAGCTGCCGACCCGGCCCGGCCTGGGCGAAGACATTAACTTCAGCTGGATTGAGACCCATACGCTGAACCGCTGGTAACGCTGAGAGAGAAGTACAGCAAAAAACAATAAACCTCTGACCTGCTGGACTGACCTTATGACTATCCGCACCCGCTGCGGCGCGTGGCTCGCCACGCTGCTGCTGCTGGCGGGCAGCGCGTCGCTTCAGGCGAATACGCCTGACGACCAGCTGATCGTCGGCATGAATATGAACAACCTGCTTACGCTCGATCCCGCCGCCATGACCGGCAACGAAGTGGTCGGTATCGTGGTTAACCTCTATGACGGGCTGGTGGAGCTCGATCCGCAGCAGCTGACGCATGTGCGACCGGCGCTGGCGGAGAGCTGGCGCATCAGCCCGGACAACAGCGCGCTGACCTTTCGGCTGCGCGACGACGTGCGCTTCCATTCGGGCAATGCCCTGACCAGCGCCGACGCCGTCTGGTCGATGCGCCGCGTGCTGCACCTTAACCTGGCGCAGGCGTCGGTGTGGAAATCCTACGGCTTCACCAAAGCGAACGTCGATGAGATGATCGCCGCGCCCGACGCGCGCACCCTGGTTATCCGCCTGCCGAAGCCCAACGATCCTCGTCTGGTGCTCTACTCCCTTGCCGCGCTCGGCAGCATGGTGGTGCTCGACAGCAAAACCGTGCAGGCGCACGCCGTCAATAATGACTGGGGCAACCGCTGGCTCACCACCCATGCGGCCGGTTCCGGCCCGTTTCGGCTCGACGGCTGGCAGGCGAAAGATGTGCTGACCATGAGCCGCGCGCCGGACTACTGGCGCGGCGCGGCGAAAATGCAGCGCGTGGTGTTTCGTCACCTCCAGGAGTCGCAGACCCTGCGCCTGATGATGGAGAAAGGCGATCTCGATATCGCCAGCAATATGGCGATCCCGGACGTGCGCGCCCTGCGTAACGATCCCGATCTCAGTATCGACAGCGTGCAGCGCGGCACAATCTACTACCTGGCGATGAGCATGAAAGACGCCCATTTCGCCAACCCGAAGGTGCGCGAAGCGCTGCGCTATCTGGTGGACTATCAGGGGATCAATAAAACGCTGATGGCAGGCTATGGCGTGCTGCATCAGCGGCCTATCCAGGCCGGGATGCCCGCGACGCTGCCCGATCCCGGCTACCGGCTGGACATAGCACGCGCCCGCACCCTGCTGGCGGAAGCGGGCTATCCCGACGGCTTCGACACCACGCTGCGCGTGCTGGCGGATCAGCCCTTTCTTAACGTCGCCATCGCCATCCAGTCGACGCTGATGCAGGCGGGGATCCGCGCGCGCATCATCACCGGCACCGGTAACCAGATCTATGGCGCGATGCGCGACCGGCAGTTCGGGCTGCTGGTGGGGCGCGGCGGCAGCGGCGTCGAGCCGCATCCCCACTCCAGCCTGCGCTCGCTGGTTTACAATCCGGACAACGCCGACAGCGCGCGGCTGACCAACTTCCAGGGCTGGCGCACCAGCTTCTACGACGCCCGGCTCAACAGCATGATTGACCAGGCGCTGACGGAGCGCGACCCGGCAAAGCAGCAGCAGGCCTATTTCGCTATCCAGCAGCGCTATGACCAGCTGATCCCGGCGCTGATGCCCCTTTCCCAGATGGTGGATTCGGTAGTGGTGAATAACCGCGTCCAGGCCTATCAGCCGCATCCGTCCGCCACCACCTTTTTACGCGACGTCTGGAAAACGCCAGAGAGCCTGGCAGGAGGCACCCCATGATCGCCGCTCTTCCGCAGCTGCGCCGCGTCAGCAAGCGCGCGACGCAGGTGTTTATCACCCTGTTCGGCCTGCTGCTGCTGACGTTTTTTATCGGCCGCGTGATGCCGCTCGATCCGGTGCTGGCGATCGTCGGCCCGGACGCCGATCAGACGACTTATCAGCAGGTTTACCATCAGCTCGGCTTCGACAAGCCGCTGTGGGCGCAGTTCGGCATCTATCTGAACGGGCTGCTGCACGGCGACCTCGGCCATGCGCTGCTGACCGGCCAGCCCGTCAGCCAGGATATTCTGCGCGTCTTTCCCGCCACGCTGGAGCTGGCGACGCTGGCGATCGTTATCGGCGCCGGCCTCGGCGTGCCGCTTGGCGTCATTGCCGCAGCGCGACGCAACGGCGCGATCGATTATGCCGTGCGCGTGGTAAGCCTTGCGGGCTACTCCACGCCCATCTTCTGGGTCGGCATGATCGGCCTGCTGCTCTTCTATGCCCATCTGGGCTGGGTCGGCGGCGCGGGCCGCGTCGATTTCAGTCTGGACGGCGTGGTGCCGCGCCGCACCGGCCTGATGCTGGTGGATGCGCTGCTGGCAGGCAACGCCACGGTCTTCTGGAACGCGCTGAACCATCTGGTGCTGCCCGCGTCGCTGCTCGGCTTTCACTCCCTCGCCTATATCAGCCGCATGACGCGCAGCTTTATGCTGGCGCAGCTGTCGCAGGAGTTCATTCTCACGGCGCGCGTTAAAGGGCTGACGGAGTGGCAGGTGATCTGGCAGCACGCCTTTCGCAATATTCTGGTGCAGCTGCTGACGGTGGTGGCGCTCGCCTACGGTTCGCTGCTGGAGGGGGCGGTGCTCATCGAGACGGTCTTCTCCTGGCCGGGCTTCGGCTCCTACCTGACCAGCAGTCTGATGCTGGGCGATATGAATGCGGTGATGGGCTGCGTGCTGGTGGTCGGGCTGATCTTCGTGCTGCTCAATCTGCTCTCCGACCTGCTCTATCAGGTATTTGATCCGAGGACCAAAGTATGACGCTATCGATCGATACGCCGCCCGTCGGCGCCGCGCGCGAACGGCTGGCGCGCTGCCAGCGCTTTGCCCTGCGCGCCGGCCATTTTCTGCTGCGCATGGCCTGCAACCCGCTGACCGCCATCGGCGGCGGCATTGTGCTGCTGCTCTGCCTGACGGCGCTGTTCGCGCCCTGGATCGCCCCCTGGCATCCGCTGGTGCAGGATCTTGACAACGCCCTCAGCCCGCCGGGCGCACAGCACTGGTTCGGCACCGACGAGTTTGGCCGCGACATCTTTAGCCGACTGGTGTGGGGCGCGCGCATTACGCTCTACATCGTGCTGCTGGTGTCGGTCACCGTCGGTCCGCTCGGACTGCTGCTGGGCGTCACCGCCGGCTATTTTGGCGGCAAGGTAGACGCGGCGCTGATGCGCATTACCGATATTTTTATCTCTTTCCCCAGCCTGGTGCTGGCGCTGGCGTTTGTGGCCGCGCTCGGCCCTGGCCTGGAGCATGTGGTGATCGCTATTACCCTTACCGCCTGGCCGCCCATCGCGCGGCTGGCGCGCGCCGAAACCCTGTCGCTGCGCCAGGCGGACTTTATCTCCGCCGTGCGGCTGCAGGGCGCGTCGCCGCTGCGCGTGCTCTGGCACCATATCGTGCCGCTCTGCCTGCCGTCGGTGATTATCCGCATCACCATGAATATGGCGGGCATTATTCTCACCGCCGCCGGGCTCGGCTTTCTCGGGCTCGGTTCGCAGCCGCCCGCGCCGGAATGGGGCGCGATGATCGCCAGCGGCCGGACCTACATGCTGGAGTGCTGGTGGGTGGTTACCGTGCCGGGGCTGGCGATCCTGATCAACAGCCTGGCATTTAACTTCTTAGGAGATGGCCTACGTGACCTGCTCGATCCCCGCAGTGAGTAACGGCGCGCCGTTGCTGGACGTGCACGATCTGCGCGTCGATTTTGTTAACGGACGTCACAGCACCCCGGCGGTGCGCGGCGTCTCCTTTCAGCTCGGCCGGGAAAAACTGGCGATCGTTGGCGAGTCCGGCTCAGGCAAATCCACCGTGGGCCGCGCCCTGCTGCAGCTGCATCCGGCGAAGGCGCGCATTGAGGCGGCGCGCATGCAGTTCGGCGAGATCGATCTGCTGCGCGCCAGCCCGGCCCAGATGCGTGACATCCGCGGCAGGCGCATCTCGATGATCATGCAGGATCCGAAATATTCGCTTAATCCGGTGGTGCGCGTCGGTGAGCAGATCGCCGAGGCCTGGCGCAGCCACCATCGCGGCCAGCATGCCGCCGCGAAAAAGCGCGCGCTGGAGATGCTGGAGGTGGTGCGCATTCGCGAGCCGGAGCGCCTTTATCAGCGCTATCCCCATGAAATTTCCGGCGGTCAGGGGCAGCGCGTGATGATCGCCATGATGCTGATCACCGAGCCAGAGCTGGTCATCGCCGATGAGCCAACCTCCGCGCTCGACGTCTCGGTTCGCCTGCAAATTCTGGCGTTGCTGGATGAGCTGGTAAAGGCGCGCGGGCTGGGGCTGATCTTTATCAGCCACGACATCAGCCTGGTGCGCAGCTTCTGCGACCGCGTGCTGGTGATGTACGCCGGGCGCGTGGTGGAGTCGCTGGCGGCAGGCGATCTCGATCGCGCACGCCATCCCTATACGCAGGGCCTGCTGGCGGCGCTGCCCGATATCGACCAGCGCCGCCCTCGTTTGCCGGTGCTGCAGCGCCAGGCAAGCTGGCTGAATGATTAAGGAGCGCGCATGATCGCTGTTGAGAATCTGAACCTGAGCTTCGGCGAAGAGGCGGCCCGAACCCAGGTGCTGTTCGACGTCGCTCTGAAGGTTAACGAAGGGGAAATCTTCGGTCTGGTGGGCGAGTCCGGCTCGGGGAAAACCACGGTGCTGAAGTGCCTGGCGGGGCTGATTACCCACTGGCACGGCGCGCTGGCGATAGGCGGAGCGCCGCTCGGGCACCGCATCGATCGCGCGCGCTGCAGACAGGTGCAGATGGTGTTTCAGGATCCTTACGGCTCCCTCCATCCGCGCCACACCATCGGCGATATTCTGGAGGAACCGCTGCTGATCCACGGCATCGGCCAGCGGCAGGCGCGCGTGGTGGCAATGCTGGAAAAAGTCGGGCTGAATCGCGCCTGGCTGACGCGCTATCCGCATCAGCTTTCCGGCGGTCAGCGCCAGCGCGTCGCCATCGCGCGCGCGCTGATACTCGAGCCGCGCGTGCTGCTGCTGGATGAGCCGACCTCGGCGCTCGACGTCTCGGTGCAGGCGGAAATACTTAACCTGCTGAGCGATCTGCAGCAGCAGGCGAATCTTACCTATCTGATGGTAACGCATGATTTAGGCGTAGTGGCGCATCTCTGCCATCGCGTGGCGGTGATGCAGCAGGGTCGCGTGCTGGAGACGCTCGACGTGCCGACGCTGGTGGGCGACCGCGCGGCGATGCCCTATACGCGCATGCTGGTAGAGGCGAGCCGTCACTACAGTCCGGCGCTGGCGAAAGAGATTTAGAGAGGAAAAAGAGGCGCGCGGCGAAGGCGGCGCGCCAGGAAGGCGTTACTGCGTCATCTGACGCACGAAGTCGGCGATTTCCGGCACCTGCCCATGCTCAAACAGGCAGTGCTGCACGCGCGGGCCGCTGAGCGCGGTGCGCACCAGCTCTGGATCCAGCGCGCGCAGCGTATCGAGATAGTTCTCTTTCAGCATCGCCGCTTTTACCTGATTCAGAATGCCGGCGTTACGCACCTGCGGCTCTTTACGCTCAGGCGGATAGCCCAGCCCTTTTTCACCGGTGAAGGCTTTTTCAAAAATAAAGCGCAGGTTCAGCTCCGCGCCCCAGCCAAAGCCTTTGGCGAACGGCAGCGACAGCGCGTTGCCGTTGTTGATCTGGGCGAACAGATAGGCGTCCGCCGGATCGATGCAGTAGCCGCAGACGACGCCCGGATGCAGGTTAAGGGACATTAACGCGCCCTGTCCGGTGCCGCAGCCAGCGATAACGAAATCGACCGCTTTGCTGTTAAGCAGCACGCTGGCCATGATACCGAGGTGAATATAGGTCAGATGGTGATCCTGTTCGTCGCTCATGCCGACGTTAAAGACCTGATGGCCCAACGGCTGCGCGACGTTTTCCAGCTCCTTGCGCACGACGGCGTTTTTAGCGGCCTGGCTGTTTTCCATCATTAATGCGATTTTCATGATCTGCCCTTAAGTATTTATGAAACACCGTTTCATTTTAATCAAAAGCGGCTAAAGTGCATGGACTAATCGCGCACTGAGGCGTGAGGCGTATCACAAAAACGGCAGGCAGAGGCCGATCCGTATGAGGAGGATAAATGTTTGTATATCGATCGCAGATGCAGCCTGAAGCAGCAGGCAATGGCGTGACGCGGCGCGTGCTGGCGCACGGCGGCACCATGATGGCGGTGGAAGTGACCTTTGAACAGGGCGCGATCGGTCCCCTGCACCATCATCCTCATGAGCAGCTGACCTGGGTGCTCAGTGGGCGCTTCGCTTTTACCATTGATGGCGTGACTCAGGAGGTCGGCGCAGGCGACACGCTCTATAAAGGGCCCAACGTGGTGCACGGATGCGTCTGCCTGGAGGCTGGCACGCTGCTGGATACCTTTACCCCGCAGCGTGAGGATTTTCTGTCGCCGGATTAAGTTCAGGCATGCAGGAACCGGCCAGGAAAATCAGGGGATACCGGGTGCTGCTTCTCATAGCGGCCAAACAGCCGGTAGCGATTTAGCGCAATACGGTTATATAAAAAGTCGCTGATAAAATGGGGGATCAGCAGGCCCGGCAGCGACAGCAGTCCCCAGGGAAAAGGCAGTAGCCGCATCACGCGTAAAATCGCCTGAGCACGGATCCAGTGGCGGTCACCATCAATCAGCACAATGGTGCGGATATTTTCATCGGGCAGGCCAGCAAAACGCAGCAGCGCCTTGCCCTCTTCACTCTGTACTGCCGCAAACCGGACGCGTCGGGAAAGCTTCAGGCGCAACAGGATATTGACCCAGCTATTACAAATTTTGCAGACGCCGTCATAGAGCACGACCTTTTCGCCGGGCTTGAGAAAGGGTGGCTGTGGCATAATTATCTCCTTAATTTAATGACGGGTACGATAGTTAAGTACGGTCATTAATTGCGCAGGCGTCAAGCGCAACGCAAATATAAAAAAACCGGCACGGCGGCCGGTTCTGTTTTAACCCTTCTGAATCAGGATGTTAATTTATTCAGAATAGCAAATAAGCGGAGGTTTATTTTGCGTAAGCTTCGGTTGAAATTGTTAGCGTCACGTCGTCGCTGACGGCCGGCACATATTTATCCAGCTTAAAGTCAGAACGCTTAATAGTACCGGTGGCATCAAAGCCGATCGCCTGCTTCTTCACCATCGGATGCTCGCCCTGCTTGTTCAGCGTGGCGTGCAGCGTTACCGGTTTGGTGATGCCTTTCAGCGTCAGGTTGCCCTCCACGTCGAATTTATTATCACCCTTTGCGGTCACTTTGGTGCTGTGGAACGTCGCGGTCGGATATTTCGCCGTGTCGAAGTACTCCGCGCCCTTGAACTCTTTGGTCAGCGCAGGCACATGGCTGTCGATGCTGGTTATCGGCAGGGTCACGTTAACGCGCGAAGCGGCCGGATTTTCACTGTCAAACACCAGCGTTCCTTTTGTGTCAGGAATGTCGGCGGTGGGATGTGAAAAACCGAAGTGGGTCCAGGTCACAATCACTGAAGTATGCGCAGGGTCAAGCTCATACTGTTGAGCGGCCGCCTGCGACAGCGGAGCGTAGAGTACAGAAGCGGCCAGCAGCGGCAGCGCGAGACGTTTGATCTTTTTCACTTTTAGGTTCCTTTTAAAACAGCCGAATCCATTCGAGTGTCCCCTAAACGCCCCCGCAGACATAGTGAAGAGTTTTGGTCTTAATTTTCAAATAAATTCAGCAATATCCTGGCGTGACTATTGCGGGTTAGCGTGGCGCGACTCCACCACAATGGTGTCATGCCAGCGGCGAAGCAGTTCCGTCTGCGCCTGACGGAGTTGCGCAGTCGTCAGCGCTGTGAGCGACGCGCGGTCGAGATCGCGTAGCCCGCCCTCCTGACGCAGCCCAAGCTGCAGCGCCGCTGTCGCGTCGGGCACGGCGTCCAGCTGGGCACACAGGCGCGCGCGTAACCTCTCCAGTACGTCAGCCTCCTCGGGGATCTGCAGCTGCTGCACGAAAAGGTGGCACGCTTCCAGCAGCGCGGCGGGCGCAACGTCTGGTGACTGCAGGGCGAACAGCACGCCGTCGCGATCGGCGCAGCGGTGATAGCGGCAGCTGACAACATAGCCGATCTGCTGCTCAACGCGCAGGCGCTGGAAAAAGCGCGGCTCCATCAGCAGCGCCAGCGCACGCAGCGCCGCCAGCGAGATCGCAGGCGGGCAAGGCAGAAACAGCAGCAGCGCGCCGTCGCGGCTCTGATGCGCCACCGTCAGCCGTTTGCCCTGCTCCGGCTCGGCACTATCGCCATGGCCCGCGCCCGCCAGCAGCGTCAGCCATCGCGCAATAACGGCATGCTGCGGCGGCGAACCGCCGTAGAGGGCCGCCCGCCAGCCGCCCGCCGATGCAGAAGCGGCAACCGCCTGCGGCAGCCGACGCAGCAGTTCGCGGATCGCCACATCATCGGGCGGCGGCTCGCCTTGCGGACATTCGTCAAGGCGTAACGCGTCCGGCAGCGACGCCAGCCAGGCCTCGCTGCCCGGGGGCAGCTGCGCCTCCAGCAGCCAGACGCCCTGCCTCTCCCGCCAGCTTGCCGCGCCCCCCTGATGACGCAGCAGCGCGAAAAGCGGACGCAGACGCCGGTCGATAGCCGCCGCCTGCGCGAGAGTAAGCGTGGTGAAAAAAGCCGGACGCAGCATCAGGGTGGCTGGCGGCTCGCCGGGCGCCAGATGCAGCAGCGGCGCGGATGCTGCGGGCGGCGTCCGATCGGCAAGCGGCTGCGCCAGCGGGTAAAACTGCAGGGCCGGCAGCGGTTCGTCAACGCGCGCGGGCCGCCAGGGCTGAAGCGCCAGGCTAAACCCCTGCGTCTCAATCGCCGTGCCCTGCACGTCGGCCGCGCTCCAAAGACGCGCTGGCGGCGCCTCTGCAAGCTGGTGCAGCAGCGGCGTAAAACCGGCTGTGTCGGTGGGCGGCGGGAAACCAAACGCCCGCTCGCGCAGCTGATCGAGCGGCGTCAGCGCCTTAAAGCGCCGCTGCGCCAGGCGCAGGTAGTGCTGCTGCTGCGCTGGTGAACTCTGCGCCAGCGCGCGCAGCACCTGTGGATACCAGGCGCAAATCGCGTCGGGCCGTTCCGTTTCTACCTGTAGCGCCAGCCATCCGCCTGCGCTGTCAAGATTCAGCCAGGCAAATTCAAGCCGCTGCGCCCAGCCGCGCTGGCGCAGACTCTGCATCGCCCCGCCTGGCGCCTCATCCTGTAAAAACTCCCGGATTAAGGTGACACTGTCACGCATCGCCGCCATCTCGCCGCGCAGCGCGGTAGCAATCCACAATTCGCTCGTGCCCTGCGTCTTCAGCGCAATATCCGCTTCTGCAACGAAGTGCATTTCTCTGGGCCGCGGCGCGCTTTCACCTGAGGGCAAAAGCGCCCCAAAAGCGCGCGCGATCTGCTCGAGCGTGGCCAGCGACTGTGGCCCCTGCAGCCACAGCTGCATCTGGCCCGCCAGAAAGAAACGCTGATGGAACTGGTGCAGCGCCTGCTTAAGCGCGCCGACGTCGTCGCCGAAGGCGACGCGGCTGCCAATATGAAAACGCTGGAAAGCGGCGGGCGCGCTGACGCGCGTATTGAGCGCCGCTTCCCGTCTGGAGGGGGTATGCTGCTGGATCAGCCGATATTCAGCATCGATGACCGCCGCTTCCTGAGCGATGGCCTCAGGGGCAAACTGCGGCGCGGCCAGCATATCCGCCAGCCGCGCCGCGCCTTCGCCAAGCAGGCCCGGCTCGGTTTCGAAAAACCAGGCGCTGCTGCGCGGCAGCGTGGTGGCGTTGAGCCGCCCGCCTGCCGCCTGCACCCAGGGCATCAGCCGCGCATCTCCCTGAAACCGGGCGCTGTCGCTGAACAGCAGATGCTCCAGCAGATGCGCCAGCCCTGGCCAGGCGTCGGGCTCATCGTGGCTGCCCGCCGCCACCTGCGCCAGCGCGGCGGCCTGGCGCGCGTCGGGCTGGTTAATCAGCGTGACGTGCAGACCGTTGCGCAGCCTCAGCTGACGCGTCTCCGCCATGATTAAAAGGTCCGGGTTTTATAGATAAGCTGCGAGTTGGCGCGGTTGCGGAACTGCAGCTGCCCGATTTTCACGTCGCTGCAGGCCGCTTCGCGTCTCGCCTCAAGGATCACGTCGTGGTGCGGCGACTTGCTGCACACCGGATCGGTATTATCGGCGTTGCCGGTCAGCATAAAGGCCTGGCAGCGACAGCCGCCGAAGTCCTTCTCTTTCTCGTCGCACGAGCGGCAGGGTTCCGGCATCCAGTCGAAGCCGCGATAGCGGTTGAAGCCGAAAGAGCGATACCAGATATCCTCCAGCGACTGTTCCAGCACCGACGGGAACTGCACCGGCAGCTGGCGTGCGCTGTGGCACGGCAGCGCGGTGCCCTCGGGCGTGACGCTGAGGAAGATCGCGCCCCAGCCGCCCATACAGGGCTTGGGACGCTCTTCATAGTAGTCCGGCGTCACGAACAGCAGGTTGGTCAGGTTGCCGCTGCCGCTCATGCGTTCGCGATAGCGGCTGACCACCGTTTCCGCCTGCGCAATCTGCTCGCGCGTCGGCAACAGGCCCTGCCGGTTAAGCTGCGCCCAGCCGTAAAACTGGCAGGTTGCCAGCTCGACATCGTCCGCTTCCAGCTCGATGCAGAGGTCGATAATCTTGTCGATCTGGTCAATATTGTGACGGTGTAACACAAAGTTCAGCACCATCGGGTAGCCGTGCTTCTTCACCGCGCGCGCCATCTCCAGCTTCTGCTGAAACGCTTTTTTCGATCCCGCCAGCGCGGCATTCAGCGTCTCGTCGCTCGCCTGGAAGCTGATCTGGATATGGTCCAGGCCCGCCTCGGCGAAGGCGTCGAGTTTCTTCTCGGTCAGGCCGATGCCGGAGGTGATCAGGTTGGTATAGAAGCCGAGATCGCGCGCGGCGCGGATCAGCTCCGGCAGATCTTTACGCGTCAGCGGTTCACCGCCCGAAAAGCCGAGCTGGACGCTGCCCATAGCGCGCGCCTGGCGGAAGACCTCAATCCACTGTCCGGTTGTCAGCTCTTTCTCCTGCTGCGCAAAGTCGAGCGGATTGGAGCAGTAAGGACACTGCAGCGGACAGCGGTAGGTTAGCTCCGCCAGCAGCCAGAGCGGCGGATTGACGGCGGGTTTATTCTGGGTCACGAAACATTATCCACTTTTGTTCATACGCCGCGCGCAGAAACTCTCTGACATCTTCGCCGACGCCGCCCGCTTCCGGGAAGCGCGCGTCGAGGGTGGCGATAATCGCGCTGACGCTCTCTTTGCCGTTGACCTGTTCCAGGATGGCGGCGGCGGTTTCATTCAGCTTCGCCATGCCTTCCGGATAAAGCACCACGTGGCTCTCCTGCGCGGCTTCCCACTGCATGCGATAGCCGCGGCGGAACGCGGGAATTGAGTTGTCATTCATGGTGTTATACCAGTCTCGTCGTGTGCCAGGCCGCCTTATCGGTGACCGTGTGGTAAGGCGGACGCTGCAGCGCGTAGGCCATGGTCATGGCGTCCAGCATCGTCCAGAGAATATCGAGCTTGAACTGCAGGATCTCCAGCATGCGGTTCTGTTTCTCGACCGTATCGCAAAACTCCAGCGCCAGCGCCAGGCCGTGCTCGACGTCGCGGTTCGCCTGGCTCAGACGGCTGCGGAAATAGAAGTAGCCCTCTTCCTTGATCCAGGGATAGTGCTGCGGCCAGCTGTCGAGACGCGACTGGTGGATCTGCGGCGCGAAAAGCTCGGTCAGCGAGCTGCAGGCCGCCTCCTGCCAGCTGGCGCGGCGCGCGAAGTTGAGGTAGGCGTCAACCGCGAAGCGCACGCCCGGCAGCACATGGCGTTCAGAGAGCAGCGCCTCGCGCGTCAGCCCGACCGCTTCGCCCAGCTGCAGCCAGGCTTCGATGCCGCCTTCGTGGCCGTTGCTGCCGTCGTGGTCGAGGATGCGCTGCACCCACTTGCGGCGCGTGGCGGGATCGGGGCAGTTCGCCATGATCGCTGCGTCTTTCAGCGGGATGCTGGTCTGATAATAGAAGCGGTTTGCCACCCAGCCCTGGATCTGCTCGCGCGTCGCGTCGCCGTTGTGCATCGCGATATGGTAAGGATGATGAATATGGTAGTAAGCGCCCTTATCGCGCAGCGCCTGTTCGAACGCCTGCGGCGTCAGCGTTTCGGTGATCTGCATCACTCACTCCTGAAGATGAATCGCCATGCCGTCCCAGCTAACTTCAATGCCCTGCTGCGTCAGAAACTGGCGCTGCGGCGACTGCTCGTTGAGGATCGGATTGGTGTTGTTAATGTGAATAAGGATCTTGCGTTTCGCCGGCAGCGAGGCGAGCAGCGCCATTAGCCCCTGCTCTTCAGAGAGCGCCAGGTGGCCCATCGCCTTGCCGGTGTTGGTGCCGACCCCGGTGGCCTGCAGCTCGTCATCTTTCCAGACGGTGCCGTCGATCAGCAGGCAATCCGCCTTCTGCAGCCAGGGCATAATCACCGCGTCCGGCTCGCCGAGGCCAGGCGCATAGAGCAGCGTCTGCTTGCTGGCGAGGTCCTCAATAAACAGCGCCACGTTGTGTCCCGGCAGCGGACGGCCGCGGTATGGCGAGTAAGGCGGCGCGTTGCTGAGGATGGGGATAGCGGTAAAGCGCAGGTTCGGACAGACGTCGACGCTGAACGGCTCCAGCGGCGCGATGGGACGATGCTGTAGCCCGCCGTTCCAGTGCTTCAGCATGGTGAACACCGGAAAACCGCTGGAGAGATCGGCGTGCACCTCCGGCGTGCACCAGACCTGATGCGGGCAGCCTTCGCGCAGGCTGAGCAGGCCGGTGGTGTGATCGATCTGGCTGTCGGTAAGAATAATGGCGCCGATGGCGGTGCCGCGCAGCACCCCTTTTTTTATCAGTTCAGGCGTATGGGCGATCTGCTGGCTGATGTCCGGCGAGGCGTTGCATAACACCCAGTTTTCGCCGTCGTCGCTGAGAATAATCGAGGACTGCGTACGCGGGCTGGCCTGAAGGGTGCCCTCGCGCACGCCCTGACAGTTAGCGCAGTTGCAGTTCCACTGAGGAAAACCGCCGCCAGCGGCGGATCCAAGGACTTTGATGAACATAGGAGAAACCCGGCGTTGAAACAAAATGCCCGCGCAGCTGGCGGGCATGAATATTAACGGTTGGAGATGTAGAGCGTTACTTCCAGACCGAGACGTAAGTCAACAAATTCAGGTTTTTTCCACATAATAGTCTTCCTCTAAGGTGAATGAACAAAGCGATACCCGTCAGGCATCATTACGTAAACAATCCAGTGATTATGCACGCAATTTTAGGCGGGCTGATGGTGCGCTAACGGCGCATCGAGATCAACCCGCAAATGTTAAGGAAATCAGTCAGCCCTGCCAGACCTGGCGCAGCACGCGCAGCCAGTTATCCGAGGCGAGCTTCTCCAGCCGATCCTGATCATAGCCCGCATCGCGGAATGCCGCGAACAGACGCGGCAGTCCCGCCACATCTTTTAGCGCGTCTGGCACGGAGATGCCGTCAAAATCGGAGCCGAATCCCACCCGATCGCTGCCCATTATCATTATGAGCCGTTCGTAGTGCCTGACGATGTCGCCCAGCGGCGTATTACCGTCGCGCTTGCCGTCGGCGCGCAGAAACGCATTGCCGAAGTTGATGCCGACCAGGCCGCCGCTGTCGCGAATAGCGCCCAGCTGCGCATCGGTCAGGTTGCGCGGCTGGGCGCAGAGCGCATGGGCATTGGAGTGGGTTGCCACCAGCGGCGAGCGGGAGAGCGCGGCGGTATCCCAGAACGCTTTTTCGTTCATATGCGACACGTCGATCAGCATATTTAGCGCGCTGGCCTGTTTAATCAGCGCTTTGCCAGCCTCGGTCAGGCCGGGCCCGCTGTCCGGCGAGCCGGGAAAGCCGCCGATCACGCCGACGCCGAAGCGGTTAGGCAGATTCCAGAAGGGCCCGATGCTGCGCACGCCGGCAGCGTAAAACGCCTGTAGCTGTTCGCCCTCTTCGTCCAGCGCGTCCGCGCCTTCGATATGGGCCACCAGCGCCAGCACGCCCGCGTCGCGGCAGGCGACAATCTCGGCGGCGCTGCGGCACAGCCGCGCCCGGCCCTGCGACTGCTCGGCGATCTGCGTGAGAATGTCCAGCTGCTGCCACATGATCTCCAGCGGCTGATAAAGCGTCTCGGCAAGGTGCGGCGCCATCTGGGCGATATAGGCCTGCGGCGGCACGAAGATAGCGAACAGGCCGCCGAAAAAGCCGCCCTGACGCATGCGTGGAAAATCGAGCTGGCCGCGTTCGATGCCATTAAAGAAGGCGTCGACCGGCGCGTCGCGATGATGCAGCCACAGATTGAGCAGCAGATCGTTATGGCCATCAAAAGTTAACATCGGAGAAATAAGCGCTTAAAGAACTCAACATCGCGCTATGTTACGCGGCTGCGGGATAAACGCCAAATCAGAGGGCACGAATGGTTACTCTGACTGCGGCGCAACCGAGAACTGGTCAAAAATCTTGTAGGTCGCGACGTCAAACAGCGAAACCGCCTCGACCTCCGCCATGGGAATCAGATGCCTGAAGTGCTGCAGGTTAAGGGGCTGGGAATCGGGGGTGATGTTTTGCGCCAGATAGAGCTCATAGTAGCGGTGCTGCTCGCAAAAGCGCAGCGTCTCTTTGTCGCGATAGCCGCTGATATAGGGTATAAGCGCCAGATGCTCCGTTTGCGTGTGTTCGATGCGCGGCGCGGCGACGTAGCCGATATAGACCTTGCGCGATTTCAGCGTCACGAACACCAGCTTCTCTTCTTCGATCGCCTGCAGCAGCAGCGACTCCATGCCATCTTCCCGCGCGACTTTCCGGTATTCCGCCATGCTGCTTTTCCCGTCTCGCATCGCGCGCCGTGCCGCTTCGCCCGCGCGCCAGGCGCGCAGCGCGGCGAGCGCCAGCCCCAGCTCGAAAAAGAGCGGATAGTTCATCAGGGTGGTATGGGTTAGCCAGGAGTAATAATCCTGCACGGCATAGCCTGTGAAAAAGAGATGGGGAAGAGAGAGCAGCAGGCTGAGCAGAAAAAGCGCCAGGTAGAGCAGCGCCACGCCGGAGAAGCCCTGAAGGGCAAATTTGGCGCCGTGCATCGCCACGTAAAAATAGGCGAGCCAGCCGCTTGAGCGCGCCTGCCGCGTGCGCGAGGGGTAGTGGTTTTCCGTATACCAGTAGCCGCAGACCAGTACGACCATAATGACCAGCGGTCCCATTACACGTCCTTAAGGTTTTTGCGCCAGCTCTTCCATACGGGCGCGCATCGCTCTGCCGACCTCCGGGTTATTCATATTCAGACGGGCGTTGCCGTTAACGTCGAGGATCAGCTTATCTTGATCGGAGTAGCGAAGATCTTCATTGGTTAAGCCGCGCATAAACTTATCCGGTGCGGCGAACCACGTGCCCATTAACCTTTTTAGCCTGTTCATTTTTCCACCTCGCCTTAACGGTGCGGCAACCTGAGCGGTTGCACCCTGTTGAGTATACCTCAGCCGCTGCAAACATTCCTTGTTCCGTTTTCTACGCTGTTTTGCGCGGGCGCGCAACCGCATCCTGATTTAACCGCCCTGCGCCACCGTCAGGCCGCGATAAAAGGTCGGCTTCACCTCGAGCGGCCGCTGGATCAGGCCATATTTCTGGTAAAAGTCGGCGGTCTCCTGCTGCTGCCGCACCGTCTGGTCGTCAATGCTCTGCCAGTGCGACTGGCGGCGCGAAAACGCTTTTTCCGCTGCCGCCGGTGGAAAGCCGATAATTTTCGCCAGCGTCTGCGCGTAGTCGGCGACATGGCTGTTGGCCCAGCGATCCGCCGCCGCCAGCCGGTTGACGTAGTCCTGTAGCGCAGCGCGCTTTTCGCTATCGTTGATGGCGCCGTCGGTGGCGGCCAGGAAGCTGTTGCCGGTCGAGAGCCCTACGCCGTTGACCAGTATGCGCCCGCTCTGGGTCACTTCCGCCAACGCGGTATAGGGATCCCAGGTCGCCCAGGCGTCTACCGCACCGGTAGACAGCGCAATACGCGCGTCGGCAGGCTGCAGAAAGCGCCAGCTGACATCCTTATCGCTCAGGCCCGCCTGCTCCAGGGTTTTCAGCGCCTGAAAATGGCCGATAGAGCCGCGTCCGGTGGCGATGCTTTTTCCTTTGAGATCGGCGGCGGTTTTGATGGACGAATCGGGCCGCACCAGTACCGCCAGACCGGCAGGCACCGATTTGCTGACCGCCACCGCTTTCACCTGCGAGCCGGCGGCGAGCGAAAAGAGCAGCGGCGCGTCGCCGATAATGCCCGCGTCCACCGCGCCCGCATTAAGCGCCTCCGCCAGCGGCGCGGCGGCGGGAAACTCCACCCACTCGATAGCGTAGCTTAGCTTGTCGAGCTGATGCGCCGCCGTCATCTCGGCGCGCATATTGCCTTTCTGATCGGCGATGCGCAGCGTGACGGCCTGCGCAGAGGAGGCGCTGGCCAGCGCAAGCGCGATATAAAGAGCATGGTATTTCATCCTGTTTTCTCCTGGCGCAAAAAAAACCAGCATAAACCGGACGTTGAGAAACGCCGATGCCGATTCCGCATGAGGTTAGCCAGCGGCCGCATAAGGCTGTCGCTTTTGCGTTATCGGTTGTCATTTTTGCGCGCGCGGCGGCGCGGTGCGACACGGCAGACTGCGTTGACACCATCAAGGAGGTTTTATGCTGACGCAACCCACCGAGAAGTACCGCGCTTTTCCCGTTATCGCCCTGCCCGATCGTCAGTGGCCAGATCGCCAGCTGACAAAGGCGCCGCGCTGGCTTTCCACCGACTTACGCGACGGTAATCAGGCGCTGGCGGAGCCGATGGACGCAGAACGCAAGCTGGCGTTTTGGGATCTGCTGCTGGCCTGCGGCTTCAAAGAGATAGAGGTCGCCTTTCCCGCGGCATCGCAAACCGATTTTCAATTTGTGCGCGATCTGATTGAGCAGCGCCGCATCCCCGAAGGGGTCACGATTCAGGTGCTGACGCAGGCGCGCGAAGCGCTTATCGCCCGCACTTTTGAGGCGTTGCAGGGCGCACCGCGCGCTATTCTGCATCTCTATAACGCCACTGCGCCGCTGTTTCGCGAACGGGTGTTCGGCCAGAGCCAGGCGGAGATCGTCGCGCTGGCCTGTGCGGGCGCGCGCCAGATCCGCGAGGGCTGCGACGCCCGGCCTGAAACCCACTGGACCTTCGAATACTCCCCGGAAACCTTCTGTTTTACCGAACCGGAATTTGCGCTGGCGATCTGCGAGGCGGTCGCGGATATCTGGCAGCCCTGCGCCGCCCGGCCGATGATCGTCAATCTGCCTGCGACCGTGGAGGTCAATACTCCGAACGTCTATGCCGATCAGATTGAATATTTTTGCCGTCACTTCAGCCGCCGCGATGCCGTTTGTATTAGCGTCCATCCCCATAATGACCGCGGCACCGGCACCGCCTGCGCGGAGCTGGCGATGCTGGCGGGCGCGGATCGCGTTGAAGGCTGCCTGTTCGGCAACGGCGAGCGCACCGGCAACGTCGATCTCGTCACGCTGGCGCTGAATCTCTACAGCCAGGGGATCGCACCTCATCTCGATTTCAGCGATATCAGCAAGGTGACGGAGGTGGTGACGCGCTGCAACCAGCTGCCGGTGCATCCGCGTCATCCTTATGCGGGCGAGCTGGTGTTCACCGCTTTTTCCGGTTCGCATCAGGATGCGATCCGCAAAGGGTTCGCCCTCCGTCAGCAGCGGCAGGAGACCATCTGGCAGATGCCTTATCTGACGATCGATCCGGCCGATATCGGCTGCAGCTATGAGGCGGTGATCCGCGTCAACAGCCAGTCGGGCAAGAGCGGCGCCGCCTGGCTGCTGGAGCAAAACCATGGCCTGACGCTACCGCGTGCGCTGATGCAGGATTTCAGCCAGCGGGTGCAGCAAGAGACGGACCGCCACGGCAAGGAGATGACGCAGCGCGCCATCTGGCGCAGCTTCTGCCTGCACTACGGCGTAGAGCAGCCGACGCTGAGGCTGCTGGAGGCGGAAAGCCGAAGCGACGGCGAAATGACGCGGCTTGAGGCGAGCCTGGAGATAAACGGCGGCATGCGCCGCCTGCGCGGCAGCGGTAACGGCCTGCTGTCGGCGGCGGTGGATGCGCTGCGCCGCGCGCTGGGTCTGGAGCTGACGATAGCGGATTACCACGAGCATACGCTGGGCAAACGCAGCGACAGCCGTTCGGTCGCCTACGTCTGCTGCCTGAATAGCCTGGGCGAGCGCGCCTGGGGCGTCAGTATCCACAGCGATATCGCCCGCGCCTCGGTACAGGCGCTGCTTAACGCGGCGACGGCCTCTCTGCCTGAGGAAAATAGGCGGCAGGCGCCACCCCCAGCAGGCGACGAAACATTGCGCTGAAGGCGCTGGGGCTGTCATAGCCGAGATCGAGCGCCACGCCCAGCACCGACTCGCCCTGCGCCAGCCGGGTCAGGGCGATGACCAGGCGCGCGCGACGCACCCAGTCGCTGAAATGCAGCCCCGTCTCGCGCTGAAAGTGGCGCGCCAGGGTGCGGCTGGAGAGGTTTAGCCGCCGCGCCCCCTCCTCCAGCGTCCAGCGATCTCCCGGCGCCTGCTGGATGGCGCGGCAGAGGCTTTGCAGCCGGGCGCTCTGCGGCTCTGGCAGATTGAACGGCAGCACGTCCAGGCCGCGCAGCTCATCGAGAATCAGCTCATAGATATGCTCGCTGCGGCTGCCGGGTGCGTAAACCTCCGGCAGGGGCAGCGCGCTGACGATCAGCTCACGCAGCAGCGGCGATACCGGCACTACCTGACAGCTGGCGGGCAGGTCGGCACGCGCCAGCGGATCGACGAATAAGGTGCGCGCAGCAACCGGACCGGTGATCTGCAGCGCATGGCGCGTATAGGCAGGCAGCCAGACGCCGCGGCCCGGCGGAACGATCCAGCTGCCCTGCGCGGTATCAACGCGCACTACGCCGCTCAGCGTATGAATGAGCTGTGCGCAGCTGTGGTGATGCCAGGGTTCACTTTCGCCGTGCGCATAGTCATGGGCGTAAGAGACCAGCGGACGAGAGGTGAAATCGAACGACAGCCGCGCCGTCACGATTATTCCTTCAGGTAGCGATGGATCGCCGCCAGATCCTGCTCGCCGTAGCCGGCGTCCACCGCCTGCTGCCAGAGTGCGGCGATCTGCTCCAGCGCGGGCAGCTTCGCGTCGCCCTTCGCCTCTAACGCCAGCTTCGCATCTTTCAGCGCCCACACCAGGCTCATCTGCGGGGTGAAATCTTCACTGGCGATCATCGCGAGCTTCGCTCTGGCGTAAGGCGCCGCCAGCGGGCCGCCGTCCAGCACCTTCCAGAGGTCGTCGGTGCTGAAGCCAAACTCCTCCGCCAGGCGCGTGCTCTCCGCCAGGCTCTGCATCAGGCCGATCAGCCAGCTGTTGACCACCAGCTTCATGCGCGACGATTTGCCCGCCTCGCCCAGCCACTGCGTGCCTTTGCCAATCGCGGCGAAGACCGTTTCCGCCGCCTGCGCGCGCGTCCGATCGCCGCTGGCCATCACCAGAATCTGCGCATTTTCGGCTGGCGCTTTGGTGCCGGAAACCGGCGCGTCGATAAAGGTTACGTCCGGGCGCTCGCTGGCGAACCAGGCGATCAGGGCGTCGGTTTTCTCAACGCCGATGGTGCCCATCTGCGCGAAGGTCGCGCCCTGCTTCAGCGCCTCTTTCACCTGGTGCAGCGTTTTTTCCGTGGTGTCGCCGTCGGCGAGCATGGCGATAACCACGTCAGCGTCGCGCACCGCCGCTTCCGGGCTGTCGCTCAGCGTCAGGCCGGAGGCAATCAGATCTTCGCCGCGCGCCCGCGTGCGGTTCCAGCCATAGACGGTAAAGCCTTTTTTCAGCAGGTTGGCGGCAAACGCGTGCCCCATGGCGCCTAACCCTAATACGGCGACGGCAGGTTGTTGACTCATTCTGACTCCTCTGGTTATCCGGGAACTAAGCATTTAACACTGAAGGGAAAGTCCCGAAAAATCCAGTCGGTAAAAACATTTTTCAACGCTGAACTTCGCATAAAACCCCCTTATTATTTACGCTTTTCAAATAATCGTAAAAAGCCGTAACATACGCGCGCAATGTCCCGCTTGGTTCATTTCATCTCTTAATAACGGTCTTTCATTCATGAAAATTGCATCACTGCGACAGGTCGGCGTGCTGCTGCCTGCTATGCTGCCGCTGCCCCTGCTGGCGGCTGAGGATAACGGCAGCGCGACCATGGTGGTCAGCGCCGCGCCGGCGCAAACCGGCCTCTCTGAGCTCGATACGCCCGCCGCGGTCAGCGTGGTCAACGGCGAGGATATGCGCCAGGCCGCGCCGCGCGTCAATCTGTCGGAAAATCTCGGCAGCGTGCCGGGCCTGCAAATCCAGAACAGGCAGAATTACGCCCAGGATCTGCAGCTCTCGGTGCGCGGGTTTGGTTCGCGCTCTACCTACGGCGTGCGCGGGCTGCGCCTCTACGTCGACGGCATTCCCGCCACCATGCCCGACGGCCAGGGCCAAACCTCCAATATCGATATCGGCTCGATCGACCATATCGAGGTGCTGCGCGGCCCCTTTTCCGCGCTCTACGGCAACGCCTCGGGCGGCGTAATTAACGTTGACACCCAGACCGGCCAGCAGCCAGCGACGCTGGAAGCAGGCAGCTGGTACGGCAGTTACGGCAGCTGGCGCAACAGCGTCAAGGCGAGCGGCGCGACCGGCGACGGCACCCAGGCGGGCGACGTCAACTACACCGTTTCCGCCTCGCGCTTTACCACGCACGGCTACCGCGACCACAGCGAGGCGCAGAAGAACCTCGGCAACGCGAAGCTGGGAGTGCGCATTGACGACGTCAGCACCCTGACGCTGCTGTTCAACAGCGTGCACATCGAGGCGCAGGATCCCGGCGGCCTGACGCCGGATCAGTGGCGCGCCAACCCGCGCCAGGTGGTCAGCAACGTCACGCTCTACAACACGCGTAAAACCGTGGATCAGACCCAGGGCGGCCTGCACTATCAGCGCCAGATGGGCGAAAACGACGATCTCAGCGTAATGATGTACGCCGGGATCCGCGAAACTACCCAGTATCAGTCGATCCCGAAAAATGTGCAGCTCAGCCCGAAGCATCCTGGCGGCGTTATCGACCTGACGCGCCACTATCAGGGCATCGACACGCGCTGGACCCACCGCGACAGCCTGTTCAGCGTGCCGGTGACGCTGACTGGCGGCCTCGACTACGAAACCCTGACCGAGCGCCGCAAGGGATTCGAAAACTTCAGCGGCAGCGACCTCGGCGTGAAGGGGGACATTCGCCGTAACGAACGCAACCTGATGTGGAACCTGGATCCCTACCTGCAGACCGCCTGGCAGCTTACCGACAGCTGGTCGCTGGACGCCGGGCTGCGCTACAGCACGGTTAATTTCGACGCCAACGACAACTATATTACCGCCGCCAACGGCGACGACAGCGGCGACGCGCGCTACCACAAATGGCTGCCCGCCGCGTCGCTGAAGTACGCTATCGACAGCAGCTGGAACGCCTATCTCTCGGCGGGCCGCGGCTTTGAAACCCCGACCATTAACGAGCTCTCCTACCGCGCCGACGGCGAAACCGGCCTGAATACCGGCCTGAAACCGGCCACCAGCGACACGGTCGAGCTGGGCACCAAAAAACGCATCGGCAACGGCCTGGTCACCGCCGCGTTGTTCCAGACCGACACCCAAAATGAGATCGTGACCGATACCAGCCTCGGCGGCCGCACCACCTACAAAAACGCCGGCGAAACCCGGCGGCGCGGCCTGGAGCTGGGTATAGATCAGCAGTTCGCCGCCGACTGGCGCGCGAAGGCGGCCTGGACGCTGCTCGACGCGCGCTATCGCAGCAACGCCTGCGGCGACGCGAGCTGTGACGGCAACCGCATTCCCGGCATTGCGCGCAATATGCTCTACGCCACACTGGCCTACGCACCGGAACAGGGCTTTTATGCGGGCGCGGAGATGCGCTATATGAGCAATATCGCCGCCGATGACGAAAACGACGTGAAGGCGCCCGCCTATACCGTCGCGGCGCTTAACAGCGGCTACAAATGGCTGGTGCAGAACTGGACGCTCGATCTCTTCGGCCGCGTCGATAACCTCTTCGACCGCAACTACATCGGCTCGGTGATCGTTAACGAAGGCAACGGCCGCTACTTTGAGCCGGCACCGGGTCGCAATTACAGCGTGGGTATAACGGCGAGTTACCGCTTTAATTAAGCGTTATGGTCGGCTTCTTTGAAGCCGACCATAACCTCTCTTTTATCAATAATAAGAATTTTCGCGATCTCTCCTGTCTTTCTAACACCCCAAAAACATAAAATAAAAACCCATTCCAAATTAACAACAATTCACGCCAGCCTTTGCCAACATTTCCCCATTAAATTGCCATCAAACTGATAAATTATTGCCAGCTGAGCAGCTAATAAAATACCCCCTGAGCAACGCAACAGGTTACCTCATCATAAATACAATGGAGTGTTTTAATGAAAAGCGTAATTAAAAGCGGATTCAAGCCGCTGACAATATTCATCGCCTTTATTTTAACGGGAAATGCCTCTGGCGCCGAAACAGGCAGTATGAGCGGAGCAAATATTAAGCTGAACGATGGCGATATACTTACCGGTGATGCGCTTTATTCGGGCGGGCTTTATGGAATAATAAATCCCTACCGGGAAACGGGAGAGATAGATTTAGCTAACAACGCCACTATTAACGTGACCGATAAAGATAATTTTGCGCGCGGCATTAATATCCTGGGTGACAATAGTACCTTAACCGCTAATAGCCTGACGGTTAACGTCACAGGAAAAAGTGCGAATGGCATTACCCTCTGGGGCGACAATATTACCGCGGATTTAGGCACTCACAGCGTGGTTAATACCACAGGCACAGGCAACATTAATGCGAACGGCATCTCCGTTAGCAACGGCTCCTCACTCACCGCCAGCGAGCTCACCGTTACGACCACGGGCGACTATGGCACTGGATTTGCTGTTAACAATCAGGGCAGTAGCGCCAGCCTCGGCGAAAACAGTTCAATTTCGACCAGTGGCAACAGAAGTAACGGGATTACCATTGATGCCCTGAATGGCACAACGAAAAAACCATCAACGCTGTCAGCCAGTCATTTATCGGTCACCACGCAGGGGGATTATTCTTACGGCGTTGAGTTACAGGAAAATGTGCAGGTCAATCTTGGAACGGGCAGTACGCTTACGACATCAGGAATCGGCGCGACCGGCATCTGGAACTTTGGCGAGTTAACGGCAGAGAATCTTTCGGTGACGACGACCGGGGAGTCAGCCATAGGCATTGAAACCCGGGGCAGCAGCCTGGTGAATATCGGTGCAGACAGCCATGTCACTTCAGCCAGGGCTGGCGGTATTGTGGCAAGCGGCACCAATGCCGTCATTAATTATTCAGGTACGGCGGAGCAGCGCAATACTCTCAATGCGGGAGGCTCTTATGGCGCCTCTGCGCAGACCTCAAACTCGACGGTGAATCTTGCTGAGACAGATATCGTCAGCAGCGATATGGGATTATGGGCGCTGTTTGGAGGCACCATCACCGGTCATAATCTCTCAATTGAAAGTGGAACCCAGCAGCGTGCCGCAGTGACCTCCATGGCGGGAGGCAAAGTGGATCTCACCGGCGACCTCACCATTACGATGCCATCGCCTGAATTCTATGCGCTTGCAGCAGCCTACACTGACGGCTATGCCACCAGCCGCATCAATGCCAATGGCAAGCTGGATATGACAGGCTCCGTCTTATCAAATGGCGGTCAAATTGATATGACCCTGCAACCCGGCTCTACCTGGACGGGCAGCGCGTATAGCGATAACCTCAACGGCGGTTACTTGAATGCCTCGCTTAATGAAAGTACGTGGCGCGTCAGCGACACATCAGTTCTCGACCTGCTGGCGCTAAACCAAAGTCGCGTCGATTTTACGCAGAGCAACAGTACAGCCAGCTATACCACCTTAACCGTTGCTGACTTAAAGGGAAGCGGTGATTTCACCCTGCGCGTCGACCTGGTCGGTGATGGCGACGGTGTCAATAATGCCGGGGATAAACTCATCGTGACCAATAGCAGTGAAGGGGATTATTCGCTGTCATTCGTTAACCGTGGCAGCCTGGCCACAACCGGCAACGAGAGACTGACCGTTGTTGAAACGCCGGATGGTCAGGCGAGCTTTTCGTCTAAGTCAGATGTCGAACTGGGCGGTTACCTTTATCAGGTGCGCCAGGCAGGAACCAACTGGGAGCTTTACGCCGCCGGCACCGCGCCCGTCGCCCCTGTTACCCCAGCCGATCCCGTTCCGCCTGCTGATACTGTTCCGCCTGCTGACACCGTCACCCCCGTTGACTCTGTCACCCCCGTTGACTCTGTCACCCCCGTTGACTCTGTCACCCCCGTTGATCCCGCTCCCCCTGCTGACGCCGTCGTTACGCCACCTCAACCTGGCGCAGGAAATCATAACGTCATTACCACCACCGCTGACGCAGGCGCGAATTATTTACAAATCGGCTATTTGCTCACCTATGCTGAAAACCAGACCTTACTCCAGCGCCTGGGTGACATTCGCCAGAGTGAGAGCCAGGGTAACGTCTGGCTAAAAGGCTACGGCGGCAAATTTAGTGCGTTCCCCGGCGGAAAACTGAGCCAGTTCAGCATGAGCTATAGCGGCTATCAGTTCGGCGTGGATAAAAACCTGATGGAAGGCACTAAGCTGTTTGGCGGGCTCTTTATGGGAGAAACCAGCGCCTCGCCCCATTACAGCCGTGGCGGCAGCGGCACGGCAAAATCCCAGCATTTCGGCGCTTACTTAACCTGGGTGGGCGAGAATGGCTTCTATATCGATCAGTTTATTAAATATAACCGAATGAGTAATGCATTTAACGTTAAGGACAGCCAGAATAATCCTGTTAACGGTGCCGCTAAAACCAACGGACTGCATGCCTCGGTTGAAGCGGGTAAGCGCTTTACCTTTTCACCTGACCAGCAAGGTTTTTATATTGAACCGCAGCTCCAGCTCTCTGCCGGTCGACAAAAAGGCACGCAGATTAAAGCCACTAACGGATTGACGGTGTCATTCCATGATTATGATTCGGTTATGGCAAGAGCGTCGACGCTGGCTGGCTTCACTCAGCAAACCTCCGCTGGCAGCCTCAACCTCTATTTAAAAACGGGCGTGGTCAGAGAATTTACTGCTCGTCCTGCCTATCTGCTTAACGGTTCTGCGGAGGAGAATAATTTTCGTGGCAACTGGTGGAATAATGGGCTGGGCGTTAGCGCAAGCCTGGGCAACCATAATCTCTACCTTGAAGCAGACGCGTCAACGGGGCACCGCTTCAATCAGCGACAGGTCAATGCAGGTTACCGCTTTACCTTCTGATGTCCCCTCATACCCCGCCGCATGGCGGGGTCGTTTCAGTCAGGTCGCCGCGCCATCCAGTTGGCGATCCAGCGCGACAAAATCGGGCCGGTGAACATCACCACGATAAAGCGCCCGGTCTGCATCGCCATTACAAACGGCATATCGACGTTGCTCGACGCGGCGATAATCGCCACCGAATCGGCGCCGCCCGGACTGGTCGCCAGATAGGCGGTCAGCGGATCGATACCGGCAAACTCCACCAGCAGAAAGGCGAACAGCCCGCAGATGGCGATCAGCGTCAGCACTGACAGCAGCACGCGCGGAAAGGCGTGCGCCGCGTAGCGCAGGATATCGGCGCTGAAGCGCAGGCCGATGCCCCAGCCCACGAAGGCGTAGGCCAGCGCCAGCAGCCACTTCGGCAGCGTGATATCGAGGCCGCCGAGATCCTGCGCCAGCGAGGCGACAATCAGCGTCATCAGCATCGGCCCGGCGGGAATGCGCAGCAGCCGCGCCGCCAGCACGCCTGCGGCGATGGTCAGCAGCGTAAACAGAAATGAGATCGGCGCGAACGGCGCGAAGAGATTCAGCGCGGGCGACGCTGTCGGGGTATCGCTTCCGCCAACCCAGAAGCGCGTCACCAGCGTGGCGACCAGCGCCACCATCATCACGCGCAGATACTGCATAAAGGCGACGAGGCGCACGTCGGCGCCGAAACTCTCCGCCATCAGGGTCATGGCGGTCGCCGCGCCGGGCGACGAGCCCCAGATGGCGGTCGAGCCCGGCAGCACGCGGAAGCGCGCCAGCAGGCCGCCAAGCGCCAGGCTGGCGACGATCACCGAGCCGACGCAGAGCACAAACAGCGGCCAGTCGTTGGCGATTTCATGAAATATCGTGGCGGGGATCGCCGCGGCGATCATCGCACCCACCGTCGCCTGCGCGCTGTTGAACAGCGGCCGCGCGATTTTCAGCGTGCGGCCGGAGGCAGCGAAGCCGATAGCGGCAAACATCGGGCCAAGCAGCAGCGCGGCCGGAATATGCAGCCACTCCAGCACCGCCACCAGCCCCGCCGAGCTGAGGATCAGCCCAGCCCAGCGCCCCAGGCCCGCCTGCGCCGACGCCATATTAGCGTGCGTCGACCAGCGTCAGCACTTCGGCGCTGGTGCCGGTTTCGCCCAGGCGCGGGAAGATCAGCTTCACGCTGTTGTTATGGGTGTCGAGATTGAGATCGGTCATGGCGTCGGTGGCCAGGGTGACGTTGTAACCTAACTCATACGCCTGGCGCGCGGTAGATTCAACGCCGATGCTGGTGGCGATGCCGCAGATCACCACCTGAGTCACGCCGCGCGCCTGCAGTTCAGCATGCAGATCGGTCTGGTGAAAGGCGCCCCAGGTTTTCTTGGTGACGGTGATATCGCCCGGCTGCGGCGTCATCTCCGGCACCAGCGTCGCCCAGTCGGCCGGCAGTTCGCCGCTGTGGCTGCCCTGCTCGTTTCGGCCCGGCGCGCCGCCGGCGACATTCACCAGCACCACCGGCAGCTGGCGGGCGCGGAAACCCGCGGCGAGCTGCGCGCAGCGGTCGATCACCGGCTGTGGCTCATGCACCACCGGCAGGCGAACAATGCCGTGCTGCAGGTCGATGATAATCAGTGCGGTATGGGTATCAAGGGTAGTCAGAGCCATGAAAAGTCCTCTCAGGATGCGTTGTCGGCAAGTCGTTGCAGTAAGGGGATCGCGGCGATCAGCCGCTGGCGCTCGTCGGCGCTGAGGCGGGTGTCGATGGCGCGCACCAGCCAGTCATCGCGCATCGCGCGGTTGGCGGCGATCAGGGTGCGGGCGGCTGACGTCGGCGAGTAGCGGGTTTTGCGGCCGTCGAGCGGATCCGCTTCGCCCTGCACCATGCCCGCCGCCAGCAGGCTGGCGACGGTCGCGCCCATCGACTGGCTGCGCACCCCTTCGGCGGCGGCCAGCTCGGTGATGGTCATCGCGCCGTCGCGTACCAGATAACCCAGTACCGACACCTGCGACCAGGTGAGATCGCCCGGCGGCGCAGATTCGCGCAGCCGACGGCTTAGCTTGCCAGTCAGCATGCGCAGCGCCGCGGCGGCTTCAGTGAGTTCGCTCATCGCCATTCTCCTTACGTTAGCGCCAGTATAGAGATGCGAAGGTAAACTGTGTAGTTTACCTTCGTATCAATTTGTAAGGTCTGGACGCTGCAGGTAGTGGATCAGACTGTGAAAGCGCAGCGGCGTGGCGAGCGGATTGCGGTAGCTGTGTGCCACGTCAGCGGCGAACTGCAGCGCTTCGCCCGTCTGTAGCCGACGCCAGACACCCCCCGTGCCGAGCAGCAGTTCGCCCTCGATCACCACCACCTGCTCGACGCAGCCCTGCTCGTGCGGCGAGGAGTCGCTCTGCGCGCCCGCCGCCAGCTCGACCGCCAGCAGATCGAAGCGCAGTCGCGCGTCGTAAGGCAGCAGCGGCCGCACCGTCATCTGGGCGTTGGGCTGGCTGAAGCGCGCGCTGTCGCCGCTCTGCAACCCGTTGCCCTGAATGAAAAAAGAGAAAGGAACGTTAAAGCCGGTGGCGATTTTCCACAGGGTTGCCACCGTCGGGCTGGACTCGCCGCGCTCGATCTGGCCGAGCATCGCTTTGCTGACGCCGGTGCGTTCCGCCGCCAGCGTCAGGCTCCAGCCGTTAGCCTGACGCAGCTGTTTCAGCGCCTCGCTAAGATGCTGATGCAGATTTTCCATGAGGTTCTCCTGAAATCATGGCGGCAGTGTAGCACTTGAGCGCTATAGCGCACACTGATACCATGTGCGCTATAACGCACAGCGGAGGTTTTATGCAGAGCATAGCGGCGCGATCCGCCTTTTCTTTTCCCATGCTGGTATCGGGTTTCGTCGCGGTACTGGTCGGCTACAGCAGTTCAGCTGCCATTATTTTTCAGGCGGCGCAGGCCGCTGGCGCTTCGCCGACGCAGATCGGCGGCTGGCTGTCGATGCTGGGCATCGCGATGGGGCTCTGTTCGCTGGGCCTGTCGCTCTGGACGCGTATGCCGATCCTCTGCGCCTGGTCTACGCCCGGCGCGGCGCTGCTGGCCACCAGCCTGCACGGGCTCTCCCTCAATGAGGCGATCGGCGTGTTTATCTTCGTTAACGCGCTGATTGTGCTGAGCGGCGTCACCGGCCTGTTTGCGCGCCTGATGAAGGTTATTCCGCCCGCGCTGGCCTCCGCGATGCTCGCCGGGATCCTGCTGCGCTTCGGGCTGGAGGCCTTTACCGGCTTGGAGCACGACGCCGTGCTGTGCGGCGCGATGCTGCTCGCCTGGCTGCTGGCGCGGCGCTGGCTGGCGCGCTACGCCATTCTGGCCACCCTGGCGGTGGGCGTCGCGATGGCGTTCGCCCGGCACGCGATCCATTTTCCGGCGCAGATGGCGAGCGTTGCGCTGCCGCAGGGCATCATGCCGCACTTTGGCCTGACCGCGCTGCTCGGCGTCGGCCTGCCTTTCTTTCTTGTCACCATGGCGTCACAAAACGCGCCGGGCGTCGCCACGCTGCAGGCGCACGGCTATCAGCCGCCGGTCTCCGCGCTGATGAGCTGGACCGGGCTGGTCGCCCTGCTGCTGTCGCCCTTCGGCGGTTTTTCCGTCTGCATCGCCGCCATCACCGCCGCCATCTGCATGGGCGACGAGGTCGATCCCGACCCGCGCCGCTGCTGGATGGCCGCCGCGCTGGCCGGTCTGTTTTATCTGCTGGCCGGGCTCTCGGGCGCGCTTATCGCCGCGCTGTTCGTGGCGCTGCCGTCGCCGCTGATCGCCACCCTTGCTGGCCTGGCGCTGCTCTCTACCCTCAGCGGCAGCCTGACGCGCGCGCTGGCGGAGCCGGATACGCGCGACACCGCCGCCATCACCTTTCTGATCACCGCCTCCGGCCTGTCGCTGTTCGGCATCGGTGCGGCGTTCTGGGGGCTGGTCGGCGGCCTCGTCGCGCATGCCGTGCTGACGCGTCGCGGCGCTTAACCGACTAGACAGGCTGCGCATTTTTTATCGCAGCGCGCGAAAAACGCCCTTAATCACCGTTTTTTCCGGCGTTTGATTTGGCGTTGCTCCGCGTAAAATCGCTCCAGTCGTCGATATCACACGATTTTCTGCCTCACACTTTGACCGATAAGGGCCCAACAGGTGGCAAAAACTTTTCTGCGCAGCGGCAATCTTGACGCGGTGCTGGCGCTGGGTGAAAACGGCCAGCCGGTCTACGCATCCGCCCTGCAAATTCGTGAAACGCTGCGGCTGCGCCGTCAGACCGTGCTGGCAAACTGCCTGGCCATTCCTCAGCCTAACGCGCGCGGCGACCGCCTCGACTGGTACGCGCCCTTCAGCGGCAAGGTAAAATCCTGGCTGGGCGCCAGCGATCGCGAGCGCCGTCTGGCGCTGGAACAGCTGACGGCGACCCAGCAGGAGATGCGCGATCTCAGCGCGCGCGCGCGCGAGGCGGACAATCCAGCGATGCGCCTGTTCGGCGCGCTGCTGGGCAAAACGCTGCAGTTTCCCGATCAACAGTATGTCTACCTGGTGGACGGCAAGCCGGTGATCACCTTCTGGGGCTTTGTCGACGCGCAGGCGCGCACGCGCGACGACGCGCTCGCCTGCCTGCGCGATACGCTGGAGGTGTCGCTGCCGCCGCTGCTGCCGGAAGTGGCTGTCGTCGAGCCGCAGCCAGCGGTAGCGGAGACGCTGCCGACGATCGCTGAGCCTGAACCGCTGCCGGCGCCCGCTGTCGAACCGCCTCTGGTCGTCGCGCCACCTGCGGCTGCGCCAGCCGCCGCGGCCCCTGCCGTGCCAGCCACGAAGCGCCATGCCTTCCGCCTCCTCTATCTGGCGCCGGTGGCGCTGGCCGTTGCCGGTGCCGCCGCGTTCTGGCTGCATCAGCCAACGCCGGTCGCCGCATCGCAGCAGGCCGCGCCCGCTGCCGTTCCTGCTGCCACCGCTATCGCGCCGCCTGCCGCGCTGGTCGCCGCGCAAAAGCTTGCCACCACACTGCCGCAGACGCCCGCCAGCGTCGCCGCGCCCGCCGAGACGCCAGCGTCTTCAGCCACCCTTGCCAGCGTGGTGACGCCTGCCGTTCCCGTTGCGGGGGACGCGCTGAAAATGAGCGTGGAGGATGTCCGCACCGGCGCGATTAGCGTCGTCGACGGCCGCTGGCGCGTGGTGATGCAGAACTCTCTGCCGGGGGGCGCCTCGCCGGTGCTGCACTATACGATCCGCAGCGGCAAAGGCAGCGCCACCGTCACTCAGGGCAATAACCTGCGCTGCAGCGCCGACGAGGTTACCGCGGCTATGCTCAGCAGCGGCCAGCTCTCGGTGCGCAGCCGCTATACTGCCAAATGCAGCGACGGCTCGCGCTACCGCATGCCGCAGCTAATGTGTAAGCCGGGAGACGGTGCCGCCGTGTGCGAAGCGCTGTTTAGCGACGACAAATCCTTCCCGATGACGATTAAGCGTGAGAGTAAGTAACCATGTTGGCTCCCCTGATCGATGACAAACAAAAAATCACGCTGATTGAAGAGAGCGGCGTACAGTTTCTCGATTTTGGCCTGCGCATCGCCGCAGGCCAGGCGCGCCGTCAGTTTGTGCGCCAGACGGCAAACGGCCCGCTGCTGCGCCTCAACGTCGACGGCAACAGCGGCAAATTTCTGCTCTACCCGCAGGACGGCGGCGCGCCGGAAGTGGTGCGCCCGGAATCGGACGTGGCGCTGGCGGACTCGCTGGCGCTGCTGGCGGACTGCTGGCTGCCGCTGCCGATGCTGCGCTGCGCCAGCGGCCGTCGCTTTATCGGCGGCCCGGAGAACTGGGCGCGCCTGCGCCTCACCGCGCTGGCGCAGCCGGACGCGGCGGGCAATACCCACCGCGTGACCCTGGCGTTCGATACCCGCTGCGTGGCGCCGGAGGATGGCGGCGAACAGCTCGGCCTGACCGCCGCCGACGCGCAGAACGGCGTCACCTTCTCGCTCGCCTGGCACAACTACGAGCTGGGCGAGTTCCTCGATCACATTTGGGTCGACGGCTGGCTGCGTGAAACGTTCAGCGACCGCGTCGGCGACCGCCGCGAGCAGGCGATCGCGCAGGCCCTGCGCGAGTTCGAATACCAGGCGCACTACCTGAACCTGCTGGAGCTGCTCGGTGAGCAGCTCAACCTGAGCGATATCCACCTGCAGGCCGCCACCCAGCAGACCCCGGCGGTGAACGTCGACATTATTCTCGACGTCGGCAATTCACACACCTGCGGCATTCTGGTGGAAGATCATCCTGAAGAGAGCAACGGCCTGAAGCAGACCTATGAATTGCAGCTGCGCGACCTCTCGCAGCCGCATCAGGTCTATAACGAGCTGTTCGACAGCCGCCTGGAGTTTGCTGAAACCGACTTCGGCAAGGCGAGCTTTTCGCTGCAGAGCGGCCGCGAAAACGCCTTTATGTGGCCGTCGCTGACGCGCGTCGGGCGCGAAGCGAGCCGCCTGGCGCTGCAGCGCGCCGGCCTTGAGGGCAGCACCGGCATCTCCAGCCCACGCCGCTATCTGTGGGACGAGGCGCGCTATCAGCCCGGCTGGCGCTTTAATCAGCCGCAGGGATTGAACGAGCCGCAGGCCAACGCCGCGCCCTTTACCTTTCTGCTGAATGACGAAGGGGAGCCGCTGCACGCGCTCGCCGAGGACGATCGCCTGCCGGTTTTTTCCGCCCACTACAGCCGCAGCTCGCTGATGACCTTTATGCTGTGCGAACTGCTGGCGCAGGCGCTGATGCAGATGAACAGCGCCGCGCAGCGCCAGCGCATGCCGCAGAGCCACGCGCCGCGCCAGCTGCGTCACGTGATCCTGACGCTGCCGTCGGCGATGCCGAAGCCGGAGCGCGAAATATTCCGCCGCCGCATGCAGCAGGCGATCGCGCTGGTGTGGAAAGCCGAGGGCTGGCACGCGGCCGACGAGCCGTTCGACGCCGCCGCGCCGCCGACCTGCCGCAAGCCGGTGCCGGATGTGCAGATGGAGTGGGACGAAGCCACCTGCGGCCAGATGGTGTGGCTGTTCAACGAAACGCAGGTTAACTTCGCCGGTCGCGCGCAGGATTTCTTTAGCAGCACCGCACGCCCGGATCGTCCGCGCGAGGCGGATGAGGTGCCGGGCAAAAGCCTGCGCATCGCCTCAATCGATATCGGCGGCGGCACCACCGATCTGGCCATTACCCACTACCGTCTCGACGACGGCCAGGGCAATAACGTCAAAATCACCCCGCGCCTGCTGTTCCGCGAAGGCTTCAAGGTCGCGGGCGACGATATTCTGCTGGATGTAATTCAGCTCTGGATCCTGCCTGCGCTACAGCAGAGCCTGCAGAAAGCGGGCCTGACGCTGGCCGAGCCGCTGCTGAACAAGCTGTTCGGCCACGACGGCCGCCTCGACGGCCAGGCGACGCTGCGCCAGCAGGCGACGCTGCAGCTGTTTATTCCGCTGGCGCAGGCGGTGCTGGAGCGCTACGAGAACTGGGATCCGCTGGAGAGCCACGCGGAGATCAACGCCCTGTTCGGCGAACTGGTGGAGAGCCGGCCGGCCGACGCGGTGCTCGCCTTTATCAACGGCGAAATCCAGCGCGCGCTGGGCGTCGACAGCGGGTTTGATCTGCTGGAGGTGCCGCTGATCGTCAGTCTCGCCCAGCTGCACGCCGAGTTTATGCAGCACCGCATGGCAATCATCCCGGCGCTGCGCTCGATGTGCGAAGTGGTGTCGCTCTATCAGTGCGACGTGCTGCTGCTCACCGGGCGCCCGTCGCGCTTCCCCGGCATTCAGGCGCTGGTGCGCCATCTGCAGCCGCTGCCAGGCAGCCGCATTCTGTCGCTGGAGGGCTACCACACCAGCGACTGGTATCCGTTCAACAAACATGGCCGTATCGACAATCCGAAATCCACCGCGGCGGTCGGCGCGATGCTCTGCCTGCTGGCGCTCGATCTGCGCCTGAACAGCTTCTGGTTCCGCGCGGGCGATTTCGAACCCTATTCCACCATCCGCTACCTGGGCGTACTTGACGAGAATCAGGCGCTGACCAACGATAATCTCTGCTACAGCGAAATCGATCTCGACGACCAGCGCTTCGCGCTGGACCGCAAAAGCAGCTTCCGCATTCGCGGCAACGTCTGCCTCGGTTTCCGCCAGCTTGATAACGATCGCTGGCCCGCGTCGCCGCTCTACAGCCTGACCCTGAACGACGCCCAGCTGGCGCGCAAGGTGGCCGGAGAGAGCGTGCTGCGCGTGAAGCTGGCGGTGGCGCCAGGCCCGACGCTGCCCGGCCCGGAGCGGCTGGTGCTGAGCGACGCGCGCCTCGACGACGGCACCCGCGTGCCGCTTGAGCAGCTGAGCCTGAAACTTAATACTCTCTCACCGACGGGCAACGCCAACGCCCAGTACTGGATTGACAGCGGAAGCCTTTGCAAACGATGAGAACTGTAAAACCGCGCCAGCCGCAGACGCTGGCAAAACGACTTGGCCTGCTGCAGGAGGCGCTCAACGCCAGCCTGGGCTGGGTCGCCGACCACCGCGACGCCTCGCCCCGCCTGGCGCTGGAGGCGGAAACCTTTACGCGCCAGCTGCGCCGCGCCCGCGCGCAGAGCGATGCGCTTGCTCAGCAGGTCGCCCGTCCGGTGACGCTGGCGCTGTTCGGCCAGTCGCAGGCGGGCAAAGCCTGGCTGCTGAGCGAAATGGTTGCCGACGCTCAGGGCCAGCTGCTGACGCGTCTGGGCGAGAAAAACCTTAACGTCTTTCAGCAGATCAATCCCGGCAATCTCGACTTTGCCGCAGCGACCCGCTACTGCCATCAGCGCGAGCCGCTCTCCGGCGAATGGCCGGTAGAGCTGACGCTGCTGAGCGAGGCGGAAGTTTTGCGTCTGGTGCTGAGCTGCCGCCATGCGGCGCCGCAGCCGGAAAGCGCCCAGCTTGACCAGCAGCTGCAGCGCCTGCAGCGCCAGCGCCTTAGCGCGCCGGTCGGCGGCCTCGACAGCGACGCGCTGGTCACGCTCTGGGCCTGGAGCCGTCGTCACCGCTGTCACGAGCCGCGGCTTGACCGCCATTTCTGGCCGCAGGCGGTAGAGCTGGCGCCTGCGCTCAGCGTCGACGATCGGGTGCAGCTTTTCGCCCTGCTCTGGCCGACTCAGCCGGAGCTGAGCGACGCGCTGCGCGCGCTGCTGCATCTGCGCCATCAGCTGCGCAACGCCAGCCGCGTGCTCGCGCCGCTCAGTCTGCTGGCGGACGACGCGCTGCTGCCGAGCGAACAGCTGATCGCACCCGCCAGCGAGCAGGATCAGCAGCTGAAGGTGGAGGTTTGTCCGCTGAACGGCAACCGCATCGGCAAGCCGCAGCAGGCGCCCCTCGGCTGGCTGGCGCTGCTGACGCTGGAGCTGGTTATCCCCTTAAGCTCGACGCCGCGCACCGCACTGTTTGACGACGCCGATATGCTCGATCTGCCCGCCCCCGGCACGCCCGCCGAGGCGGCGGCGCGCGAGGAGCGCCAGCGTCTGGCGCAGCAGGATCCGCTGCGCGCCCGTCTGCTGGAGCAGAAGCGCGCCCTGCTGCCTGGCTTTTACGCCACGCGCCAGGGGATCGATTTAATGCTGATCTGCACCGCCGCCAGCCAGCGTCAGGATGTCGATGTCGCCAGCCGGGCGCTGCGCGAATGGCAGCTGCATCAGCCGCCGCGCGAAAACGGCGAAAAGCCGCGCCTGATCTGGGCGATCACCCCATACGACGCGCGCCATCAGCAGATCAACGTCGATGAGGCGGTGCAGCGCCAGATTGGCCAGCCCGGCCAGCGCTGGGGCTCGATGCTGGCGCTCGATCGCGCCGGTGTCGATCGCATGGCGGAGTGGCTGCAGGAAGAGATGCAGCCCGACGCGCGCCGCGATCGGCTGCTGGCCGAGCTGCGCGCCCTGCAGCACAGCGTGCTGGAGCGTCGACTGCTGCCCTGGATTGACGCCGAGGCGAGCGCCGAGCAGGCGGCGCGCAGGCAGACCATCGCCGATACCCTGCTGAAATGTCTGCAGCACCGTACCGGCCTGCACGGCGAACTGCTGGAGCGTCTGCAGCCGCCGCGCGAAACGCTGCGTCAGCTCTGGCTCAGCCAGCATGATGCGCCGACCACGACCGCGGCGATCCGCGCCGAGGCGCCCGCGCAGCATTTCGGCGTCGGCTTTGAATTTGATCTTTTTAGCGATACGCCGCTGGCTGAACCGGCGGCCGTGCAGCATCACGTCAGCGCCGCGGGACAGAGCTTCGCGCGCCAGGTGATGGCGCTGTGGCTCGATCATCTGCGCGAACTGCCGGAGAACCGCAGCCTGCTGACGCTGTTGAATGTGGATCGCGGCACGCTGGAGTGGCTGGTTGAAGAGCTGATTGTCGCCAGCTTCCGCCTCGATATGCTGACGTCGCTGGAGCAGGCGCTGCACGAGCCGGATAACCCTTCCGTCAGCCATGAGTCGCGCGCCGATCGTCAGGTTTCCCGCGCCATGACGGTGCTGGGGGATTTTGTCGCCTGGCTGGGCTTTTTGCAGCGAGACGAGGCTGAGCGGCCGCCAAGCCGCGTCAATCGCGGTCAGCCGATTTTCTCGCGTCCGCCCGCGCCGAGCGTTAACTTCTCTGCCGGACAGCGGCTGACGCGTCTCTCCGCCGCGCCCGCCAACCATACCGCCTACTACATTTACGACTGGCTGGTCGGGCTCAATTCCGTGATTCTGGAGAACAACGGCTACGCCGGCGGACGCGACGTGACGCCCGCCGCGCGCGCCGCGCTGGCCGCGATCCTCGCGCCGCTGCGCGGCTAATCCCGCTTCAGGCGCAGGTCGCCCTCCAGCACCTGCGCCGCCTCTTCCAGCAGCGCCAGCACGGCGGCGAACTCGTCGCGCCTTTCCGCCTCCGCCACGTGGCGCAGATGAATGCGCGCCGGCAGCGCCATGCCGCCGGTCAGCCAGTCCCACAGCGCATCGAGATTATTGCCGAAGGCGAACGGGCAATGGCTCTGCTGCGCCAGCGTCCGGTAGAGCGCGTCGCGATCCGCCAGGCGACGGAAGTCGAGCGTAATGGTCAGCATTTTCAGGGCACCTGCTTAAAGCTGCGGTAGTGATCGGTGGTGATATAGACCAGGCCGTCAGAGGAGTAGACCAGCCGATCCGCCTCGCGATGGCCGCAGCGATAGTTGACGTCCGCCTCATACCATAAGCGACCGCTACGCTGCGGCAGACGCTTTTCGCGGTTGCCGAAACGGTCGCCGCCTATCGCCTTGCCCGGCAGCACCTCGCACAGATTGCCTTTGGCGGGATCCCAGCCGCGGCGGCGCGCCTCATTTTTGCTGATGTAATAGGTCGGCAGCTGCTGATGCTGCAGCAGGTAACGCGCTACGGTGCGCGCATCGGTCAGCGAGCTGATGTCGCCAGATTCAGGCGTGGATGAGAGATTCAGATGGGGTTTTAAACCGGCCCAGGCGGCCGCAAGCACGATGAACAGTGCAATCCAGAGTTTTTTCGACATGATGGCATCCCAGACAACAGGACGCTGATGATACCAGCTTTAGCGGGCAGATACAGCGCGGGCCAGCGAAGCTGGCCCTGCGGGGATCACTGCATCGCTTGCATCTGCGCCCCGTGGCGACGCCAGGCGCCTGGCGCAACGCCGTACTGGCGTTTAAAGCTGCGGTTGAAAGACTGCTGTGAGTCAAAGCCCAGCGAAATCGCGACGTTAAGGATCGGCTCATTGGTGGTGGTCAGCCGATCCGCGGATTTCTTCAGCTTCTTGATGCGGATGTACTCACCCAGCGGATAGCCGGTGTGCTCTTTAAACATACGCTGCAGGTGCCATTTGGAATAGCCTGCGCGCTCCGATACGGTGTCCAGATCCAGACGTGCTTCGATGTTGTTATCGATCCAGTCGATTAGATCGTGAATAAATGCGTCGCTCATCATCCCATTTTCTCCCGTCGCCGTTGCGAACAGTATCAGTATCAGTTGCAATTACACTTTAAGGGTGACTGACTTTGCCATTTAATGCAAGTTGGATTGATACATTAAATGCCGCACTCGCCGTAAGGACATTCTCCGCCCCGCTCTGCCTCAGTCAAAACCGCACATAAAGTGTATCAGATATTCTTGCAGTTGCTGGATGCCCAAGCCTACACTCCTCGCGATTAATTGCAATCTTAAAAGTTGCAAATATTGGCCCGCCCTTGTGGGCTCTTTTTTAACGCTATGCGGAATAACAATAATGAACAGACAAACGAAGTGGGTTCGTCAGGGTTCAACCCTTCTGGGCGCGGTGCTGCTCAGCAGCATACTTAGCGGATGTGACAAAGGCGTGGCGCAAAACGCCCCGCCGCCGCCCCCTCAGGTCAGCGTCGCCGACGTGGTGGTGAAGCCGGTCAGCCAGTGGGACAGTTTTAACGGCCGCATCGAAGCGGTGCAGAGCGTGCAGCTGCGCCCGCGCGTCTCCGGCTATATCGATTCGGTGAACTACCGCGAAGGCGACGAAGTGAAAAAAGGCCAGGTGCTGTTCACCATCGACGACCGCACCTATCGCGCCGCGCTGGAGCAGGCGAAGGCCGAACTGGCGCGCGCCCGCAGCCAGGCGGCGCTGGCGCGCAGCGAGTCGGCGCGCACCGAGAAGCTGATCGGCACACAGGCGGTGTCGCGCGAGCAGTGGGAGCAGCGGCGCTCCGCCGCCAGCCAGGCGCAGGCAGACGTGCTCTCCGCCGAGGCGGCCGTGGATATGGCGCAGCTCAACCTGGACTTTACCCGCGTGACTGCGCCGATCGACGGACGCGCCAGCCGCGCCATGATCACCACCGGCAACCTGGTGACCGCCGGCGACAGCGCCAGCGTGCTCACCTCGCTGGTGTCGCAGGATCGTATGTATGTCTACTTCGACGTCGATGAAACCACCTTCCTGCACTACCAGGCGATGGCGCGTCAGGGGCAGCAGCGCGGCTCGCTGCCGGTCGAAATCGGCCTGGCGGGCGAAAGCGGCTATCCGCACCGCGGCCAGGTGGACTTTACCGACAACCAGCTCACCGCCAGCACCGGCACCATCCGCATGCGCGCCCTGCTTGATAACCGCCAGCGTCAGTTTACGCCCGGCCTCTTCTCCCGCGTCCGCCTGCCGGGCAGCGCCGCATTCCAGGCGCTGCTGATTGACGACAAGGCGGTGCTGACCGATCAGGATCGCAAATATGTCTATGTCATGGACAAAGAGGGCAAGGCGCAGCGCCGCGACATTCAGCCTGGCGCAATGGTCGAGGGTTTGCGCATTGTGAAAAGCGGGCTGCAGCCGGGCGATCGCGTGATCGTCGACGGGCTGCAAAAAGTGTTTATGCCCGGAATGCCGGTAACGGCTCAGCAGGTCGCGATGCGCGCGGCTAACGCCAACTAACCGAGGCTACTGCCGCTATGGACTTTTCCCGCTTTTTTATCGACCGGCCGATATTCGCCGCCGTTTTGTCGATTTTGATTTTCGTTACCGGCCTGATCGCTATTCCGCTGCTGCCGATCAGCGAATACCCGGACGTGGTGCCGCCCAGCGTGCAGGTGCGCGCCGAATATCCCGGCGCCAACCCGAAGGTAATTGCCGACTCGGTGGCGACGCCGCTGGAAGAGGCGATCAACGGCGTTGAGAACATGATGTATATGAAATCGGTGGCCGGTTCCGACGGCGTGCTGGTGACCACCGTGACCTTCCGCCCCGGCACCGATCCCGATCAGGCGCAGGTGCAGGTGCAGAACCGCGTCGCCCAGGCGGAAGCGCGCCTGCCGGAAGATGTGCGCCGCCTCGGCATCACTACCCAGAAGATGTCGCCGACGCTGACGCTGGTGGTGCATATGTTCTCGCCGCACGGCAAGTACGACTCGCTCTACCTGCGCAACTACGCCACGCTGAAGGTCAAAGATGAGCTGGCGCGCCTGCCGGGCGTGGGGCAGATTCAGATCTTCGGCGCGGGCGAATATGCAATGCGCGTCTGGCTCGATCCCAATAAAGTCGCTGCGCGCGGCCTGACCGCTGCCGACGTAATCGCGGCGATGCAGGAGCAGAACGTGCAGGTGTCGGCTGGCCAGCTCGGCGCTGAACCGCTGAAGAAGCAGTCCGACTTTCTGCTCTCTATCAATACCGCAGGCCGCCTCGAGAACGAGCAGCAGTTCGGCAATATCATCCTGAAAACCTCGGATGACGGCTCGCTGGTGCGGCTGCGCGACGTGGCGCGCATCGAGATGGGATCCGGCAGCTATGCGCTGCGCTCGCAGCTCAACAATAAGGACGCGGTCGGCATCGGTATTTTCCAGGCGCCGGGCGCCAACGCCATCGATCTCTCTAACGCGGTGCGCGCCAAAATGGCCGAGCTGGCGACACGCTTCCCGGACGATGTGCAGTGGGCCGCGCCTTATGACCCTACCGTGTTCGTGCGCGACTCCATCAGCGCGGTGGTGCATACGCTGCTGGAAGCGGTCGCCCTGGTGGTGCTGGTCGTGATCCTGTTCCTGCAGACCTGGCGCGCCTCGATTATTCCCCTGCTGGCGGTGCCGGTTTCGGTGGTCGGCACCTTTAGCGTGCTCTACCTGCTCGGCTTCTCGCTTAATACCCTGAGCCTGTTCGGGCTGGTGCTGGCGATCGGCATCGTGGTGGATGACGCCATCGTGGTGGTGGAGAACGTCGAGCGTAATATCGCGCTGGGCCTCTCGCCGCAGGCGGCGGCGCATCAGGCGATGCGCGAGGTGTCCGGGCCGATTATCGCCATCGCGCTGGTGCTCTGCGCCGTGTTCGTGCCGATGGCGTTCCTCTCCGGCGTCACCGGCCAGTTCTATAAGCAGTTCGCGGTCACCATCGCGATTTCTACGGTGATCTCCGCCATCAACTCGCTGACGCTGTCGCCGGCGCTGGCGGCGAAGCTGCTGAAGGATCACCATGCGCCGAAAGATATCCCGACGCGCATTATCGATCGCCTGCTTGGCTGGCTGTTCCGTCCGTTCAACCGCTTCTTTAACAGCAGCGCGCACGGCTACGAAGGGCTGGTCGGCAAAACGCTGCGCCGTCGCGGCGCGGTATTTGGCGTCTATGTGCTGCTGCTGGCGGGCGCGGGCTTTATGTTCCACGCCGTGCCGGGCGGCTTTATCCCGACGCAGGATAAGCTCTATCTGATCGGCGGCGTGAAGATGCCTGAAGGCTCGTCGCTGGAGCGTACCGACGAGATGATCCGCAAGATGAGCGAAATCGGCATGAATACCGAAGGCGTGGCCTACTCCGTCGCCTTTCCCGGCCTGAATGCGCTGCAGTTCACCAATACGCCGAATACCGGCACCGTTTTCTTTGGCCTGAAGCCGTTCAGCGAGCGCAAGCACAGCGCCGCAGAGATTAACGCGGAAATCAACGCCAAAATCGCCCAGCTGCAGCAGGGCTTCGGCTTCTCGATTATGCCGCCGCCGATTCTGGGCCTCGGCCAGGGGTCGGGCTATTCGCTCTATGTGCAGGATCGCGCGGGGCTGGGCTATGGCGCGCTGCAGACGGCGATCAATACCCTTTCCGGTGCGGTGATGCAGACGCCGGGCATGCACTATCCCATCTCCTCTTATCAGGCGAACGTGCCGCAGCTCGACGTGCAGGTCGACCGCGATAAAGCCAAGGCACAAGGGGTATCGCTGACCGATCTTTTCAGCACCTTGCAGACCTATCTTGGCTCGTCATACGTCAACGACTTTAACCGCTTCGGCCGCACCTGGCGCGTGATGGCGCAGGCGGACGGCGAGTTCCGCGACAGCGTGGAGGATATCGCTAACCTGCGCACCCGCAACGACCGCGGCGAGATGGTGCCTGTCGGCAGCATGGTGCATATCACCACCACCTACGGGCCCGATCCGGTGATCCGCTACAACGGCTACCCGGCGGCGGACCTGATTGGCGATGCCGATCCGCGCATCCTCTCTTCCGCGCAGGCAATGACCCAGCTGGAGGCGATGTCCAGCCAGCTGCTGCCAAACGGCATGAATATTGAGTGGACCGATCTCAGCTACCAGCAGGCGACGCAGGGCAATACTGCCTTTATCGTCTTCCCTGTGGCGGTGCTGCTGGCGTTCCTGGTGCTGGCCGCGCTCTATGAGAGCTGGACGCTGCCGCTGGCGGTGATCCTGATTGTGCCGGTGACCATGCTGTCGGCGCTGGTCGGCGTCTGGCTAACGGGCGGCGATAACAACGTCTTCGTGCAGGTCGGTCTGGTGGTGCTGATGGGGCTGGCGTGCAAGAACGCCATTCTTATCGTGGAGTTCGCCCGCGAGCTGGAGATGCAGGGCAAAGGCATTGTGGAAGCGGCGCTGGAGGCCTGTCGTCTGCGTCTGCGCCCTATCGTGATGACCTCCATCGCCTTTATCGCTGGCACCGTGCCGCTGATCCTCGGCGAAGGCGCGGGCGCAGAAGTGCGCGGCGTCACTGGCATCACCGTGTTCGCCGGGATGCTGGGCGTTACCCTGTTTGGTCTGTTCCTGACGCCGGTATTTTACGTCACGCTGCGTAAGCTGGTGACGCGTAAGGCGCCGAAAGAGGCGATGCAGACAGCGTAACTATCTATTAAGGGCGGTCAGCGACCGCCCTTTCTTTAAGGAAGGTATTTTTGCTATAGCGTGGGTAAGTCTGTTGCGGCTGAAGAGAAAAACATTCTGGAAGGAATCGGGTGCGCCGCGCTGCGGGGCATAAAAAAAGCCGCTGTTAACGGCTTTTTTTGCACAGGTCTTCGATAGCATCCGGTTCCAGCACCGGCGCGCACTCGGTTTCGTTGCCTTTCTTCAGCTCTTCAAGCGCGTCGGCGACGGTGCGTTTTTCCAGCACCTCCAGCGAAGCCTGCTCGGCTTCATCGGCAATCGATTTGAAGTACCAGCAGAGATTGGCGCTGACCAGACAGCGAGGCGCAACGTCCGGACGCGACGCCCATAGCTTTTTATCCTCAATCACCGAGGTATAAATATCGCGCAGCGTGATTTCGCTGGCCGGACGCCCCAGATGAATCGAACCGGTGCGGCCAAGCGTCGAGACGATAATGCCATCTCGGGTGAGCGGAACCATCAGCTTACGGATGAAACTGGGATTTGCCTCAAGGCCGTATGCCAGAATGGCGCTGGTCGAGCGTTTACCCATCTGCTCCGCCATCGCTACGCTAAGAACCATTTGCAAAGCTGTCGGGAAGCGGTAATCAAGCATTTCTTTATCCTGAGTTGCGGTGCATCTTATTGTTTTATTGCCGCGTAAGTGAACATTCAGTGAGCAATAAATATAACAAACACTGTTGCTTTTTAGAAGCAAGGCAGCGGTGCCAGGGCACGTATTCATTAAAAGCCAGCTGCCGATAGCACAAGCTGTTCAGCCTGCGTCGCGCCAGCCGCCGCCCTGCCCTTAAAGCGCCTCTGGCGCCGCTGAGGGCAGCCGATTCTTCAGCAGCACTACCAGCGCCACGTTAAGCAGCGCCAGCGCGCAAAGCGTCCACAGCGTAACGGACGCGCCGAAGGTTGCAAACAGATATCCGCCCGCCAGAGGCGTCAGCGCCTGACCGATAAGCGCCGGACGCGCCATCCGGCCGACCACTACGGCATACGCTTCCGGTTTGACCATCGCCAGCGGTAAAGTTCCCCGCACAATGGCGCGCAGGCCATTTCCTGCGCCGTAAAGCACCATGCTGAGCAGCACAAGCTGCGGGAACAGCGCCAGCGACAGCAGGCCGAGCGCCACCAGGCCCACCGAGAACAAGGCCGTCCAGATGGGATGGCCGCGTTTAAACAGAATATCGACCACGCGCGACCCCACCTGACACGGCCCCAGAATGGCGCTGAGCCCCAGCGCGGCAGCCAGGGTGTAGCCGCTCGCCTGCAGTAAAGCGATCAGCTGTACCGAGATTGCCGTCATGATCACCGAGGCGAGCGTAAAAATGGCGCACAGCAGCCAGAACAGCGACGGCGCGATATCGCTTTGCGGCGCAGGCATCGTCGCTGATTTTGGCTTCACAACCGCCGCCTTGTCCGGCAGCGCGTAAAAATAGGCGGGCAGCACCAGCAACAGCAGCACTGCGGCGATAGCGAAACAGGCGCCGCGCCAGCCCAGCAGATGAATCAGCAACGCGGTGCCAGGCCACACCAGCGAGGTGCAAAAGCCGGAGATCAGCGTAATGCTGGTAATGGCGCTGCGCGCCTGGCCGCCGTAGCGCGTGCCCAGCGTGGCGAACAGCGCGTCGTAAAGCCCCATCGCCATGCCGACGCCGATAATGACCCAGGCGGCAAGGAACAGCGGCAGCGAATGGCTTAAGGCCATCACCGCCCCGCTCAGCGCCAGCAGCATCCGGCCGCCGCTGCGCGCGATTATACGTCCGCTCAGCGGCGCCAGCAGGCCGGAAACCAGAATGCCGAGCGACAGCGCGCCGTAGACCCACTGCTGTGACCAGCCGGTTTCCGCGACGATCGGGGCCGCCATCACCGCCATCAGATAAAACGAGCCGCCCCAGGAGAGTATCTGCACCAGCCCCAGCACCACTACCGCCATCACGCCCGGTTTATTCCGTTGATTCACATCCATCACCTTTTTGTACAGTAGCAGCTTTTATAACATGCTATGAGATAAGGAAAAAACCGAAACGGTGCCGGTTGCTTCGCTTTGCCTGTTTAGCCGTCAAGCCGCACCGTTTGTTTGATCAACTCACAAGTATGCTGTAACTAATAGAACAGATTGCGTGCAGCGTCGCTCTCTGTCACAGTAAGGTATGTTGTAACTATGGAGACCGCTGATGCGCTACGACCTGATTTCCGACCTGCATGACTGCGCTAACCGCCTCGAAGCGTCGCTGGGGGAGTTGCGCGAGATGATAATGACGCAGCCGCTGCTGATCGCGCGGGTGTTCTCGCTGCCGCCGATAGAAAAAGGCCACGAGCATGACGCCGTGACCGAAATCGCCGTTGAGCAGCACCTGGGGGAAGCCGCGCGCGAGATGGCGCTGGCGCACTTCTGTCGCCTTTTTATGCAGCATCAGTCAGAAAAACTGAGCACCAAAGCGGCCGTTCGCCTGCCCGGCGCCCTCTGCATCGAAGCCGAAGGCGAACGCGAAACTGCCCTTATCGATCAGATCGCGCTGGTGAATCAATACAAAGCGCGGCTGGAGCAGATCATCACCGTGGAGTCAGGCCTGCCGAGCGAAGCGCGCTTTGAGTTCGTGCACCAGCATCTGCGTGGCCTGATTACCCTTAACGCCTATCGCACCATCACCCTGCTGCAGGCGCCGGACAGCCTGCGTTTCGGCTGGGCCAACAAGCATGTGATTAAAAACGTCAAGCGCGAGGAGATTATCGCGCAGCTGGAAAAGAGCCTCAGCGCGAATCGCGCGCAGGCGCCCTGGACGCGCGAGCAGTGGGCGGAAAAGGTGCAGGATGAGCTGGAGAGCGTGCGCGCCCTGCCCGCCACCGCGCGGCTGAAGATCAAGCGCCCGGTAAAGGTGCAGCCCATTGCGCGCGTCTGGCGCGCCGACGAGAAAAAACAGACGCAGCTCGCCTGTCCCTCCCCGATCGTTGTGCTGTGCCGCGACTGCAGCCAGGTGCCGGTGCTGGGCGAACTGCTGAACTACAATGCGGATAACGTGCAGCACCGCTACAAGCCAGCAGCGCAGCCGCTCAACCTGCTGATCCCGCGGCTGCACCTGTGGGTTGACTGTCCGATATAATGTAAAAAGGCCAGCAGCGCTGGCCTTTTATCACGACGGCGGGTTACGCCTTCATGCTGCCGACCATCTCTTCCGGACGTACCCAGGCGTCAAACTCCTCTTCGGTAAGATAGCCCAGCTTCAGCGCCGCGCCTTTCAGCGTCAGCCCCTCTTTATGCGCCTTCTTCGCAATTTCGGCCGCTTTGTCGTAGCCAATATGGGTATTCAGGGCGGTCACCAGCATCAGCGACTCATTGAGCAGCTGCGAAATGCGATCGCGGTTCGGCTCGATGCCGACGGCGCAGTGGTGGTTGAAGCTGTCCATGCCGTCGGCCAGCAGGCGTACCGACTGCAGAAAGTTGTGGATCACCATCGGCCGGAAAACGTTCAGCTCGAAGTTGCCCGACGCGCCGCCGATATTGATCGCCACATCGTTGCCCATAACCTGGCAGCAGAGCATGGTCATCGCTTCGCACTGGGTCGGGTTGACCTTGCCCGGCATGATTGAGCTGCCCGGCTCGTTTTCCGGTATAGAGAGTTCGCCGATGCCGCAGCGCGGGCCTGACGCCAGCCAGCGCACGTCGTTGGCGATCTTCATCAGCGAGGCGGCCAGCCCTTTCAGCGCGCCGTGCGCATGCACCAGCGCATCGGTGGTCGCCAGCGCCTCGAATTTATTCGGCGCGGTGACGAACGGCTGTCCGGTCAGTTCAGCCAGCGCTTTTGCCACGCGCACCGCGTACTCCGGATGGGTATTCAGCCCAGTGCCGACGGCGGTGCCGCCCAGCGCCAGTTCAGCGACGTGAGGAATGCTCTGCTCAATGTGCCGGAGGTTGTGCTCCAGCATCGCCACCCAGCCGGAGATCTCCTGGCCCAGGGTCAGCGGCGTCGCATCCTGCAGATGGGTGCGGCCGATCTTGACGATATCCTGAAAGGCGCTGGACTTCTCGCTCAGGGTTTTCTTCAGCGTTTCAATCTGCGGGATCAGCTTTTCGCGCAGCGCAATCACTGCCGCCACGTGCATGGCGGTCGGGAAGACGTCGTTTGAGCTCTGGCTTTTGTTGACGTCGTCGTTGGGGTGCACCAGGCGCGACATGCCGCGCTCGCCGCCGAGGATCTCGCTGGCGCGGTTGGCCAGCACCTCGTTCATGTTCATGTTGGTCTGGGTACCGGAGCCGGTTTGCCAGATCGCCAGCGGGAATTCGCCGCTGTGTTGATCGGCCAGCACTTCGTCGGCGGCTTTAACAATGGCGTCCGCGCGTTCAGCCGGCAGCAGGCCAAGATCGCGGTTGACGGTGGCGGCGGCGCGCTTGGTCTGCGCCAGCGCATAGACCAGCTCGGTGGGCATTTTTTCTGTCGAGATACGGAAGTGTTCCAGCGAGCGCTGCGTTTGCGCGCCCCATAACTTGTCTGCGGGTACATCAATGGGCCCCATTGAATCTTTTTCAATGCGCGTGGCTGCCATGTCTACGTCTCCTTTAGCACAGGTTGTGGTGATTGGTCGCCCAGCGCGGGAAGAATGCTGGACGCGCAGAATGCTTGCATACAAGAATTTAACATTATGCGAGTCATAAGCGATGTTTGCACTTCATATGTATTCCCGGTGCCATTTTCTGCTTTAATAGGCGCAATAACTTCCCGTGATTAAAGGGTTAATCATGCAAAAAATGGTCAATTCGCTGCAAAATTACGCATGGGGCAGCAAAACTGCCTTAACGGAACTCTACGGCATCGCTAACCCCAGCGGCGCGCCGATGGCGGAGCTGTGGATGGGCGCGCACCCAAAAAGCCCTTCGCAGGTCGAGGTCAAGGGCGAGCGCCGCTCGCTGCGCGACCTCATCGACGCCGCGCCCGAAGAGACGCTCGGCTATGCGGTAGCGAAACGCTTTGGCGAACTGCCGTTCCTGTTTAAAGTGCTGTGCGCCGCTCAGCCGCTCTCAATTCAGGTCCATCCCAGCAAAAGCGCGGCGGAAGAGGGTTTCGCACGGGAGAACGCGGCAGGCGTTCCGCTCAATGCGCCGGAGCGCAACTATAAAGATGCCAACCATAAGCCAGAGCTGGTCTATGCGCTGACCCCTTTTCAGGCGATGAACGGCTTCCGTGAGCTGCCGGAGATCGCCTCGCTGCTGCAGCCGCTGGCAGGCGCGCATCCGCAGATCGCCCACTTTTTGCAGCACCCCGACAGCGATAATCTGGCGGCGCTGTTCACCACCCTGCTGTCATTGCAGGGGGAAGCGAAGTCGCTGGCGCTGGGCGTGCTGAAAGCCGCGCTCAACGCGCGCGACGGCCAGCCGTGGGAGACCATTAAGGCGATTGCGGCGGATTACCCGGACGACGGCGGACTGTTTTCGCCGCTGCTGCTGAACGTGATTACGCTGCAGCCGGGCGAAGCGATGTTTCTTTACGCCGAGACGCCGCACGCCTACCTCAACGGCGTGGCGCTGGAGGTGATGGCCAACTCCGATAACGTGCTGCGCGCCGGCCTGACGCCAAAATATATCGATATCCCCGAGCTGCTCGCCAACGTCAGGTTTCAGTCAAAACCGGCGTCGCAGCTGCTGACCCAGCCGCAACAGCAGGATCGCGCCCTGAACTTCCCTGTTCCGGTGGAGGATTTCGCTTTCGCCATTCACGCGCTGGACAGCGAACCGCAGCCCCTCTCGCAGGAGAGCGCGGCAATCCTGTTTTGCATTGAAGGCGAGGCGACGCTGACGCTGGGCCAGCAGCAGCTGACGCTACATCCCGGCGAATCCTGCTTTGTGCCCGCCAGCGACGGCACCCTGAAAGCCACCGGCAGTGGTCGCCTGGCGCGCGTTTTTAACGCATTGCGCTGATTAGCCTGACGGAACTGGCGCTAACTGCTATTATTTCAATCTATTAGCGAAAAACGCCCGCGGGCGTTTTTCTTCCCTCGCCGGACGTCGGACAGCGGCGTAAGCGGACACAAGGATAAGGACGACTCAGCAATGAAAAAGACCAACGTTGCCGTAGGTGTGATTATCGCCCTGGGCGTAATCTGGACCGGCGCGGCATGGTTTACCGGTAAGCAGCTGGAAAGCCATATGGATGAACTGGTGCAGAACGCCAATACGCAGCTTAACGCCCTGGCGCCCAACAGCCGCCTCAAGCTCAGCTATCAGGATTACCAGCGCGGCGTCTTCAGCAGCACCACGAAGCTGGTGCTGCAGGCCAACTCGCAGACCGAAGATAACGCGTTCCTGAAGCCCGGTCAGAGCATCGTCTTCAACGAAACCATCGATCACGGCCCTTTCCCGTTCGCCCAGCTGCGTCGCTTTACGCTGATCCCAAGCATGGCGTCAGTGCACACCGAGCTGGAAAACACCGATGCGCTGAAAAACCTCTTCGCCCTGACCGACAATAAGTCACCGGCAAATGCGGATACCCGCATCGGCTACAGCGGCGCGACCGATACCGCCCTGCACTTTTTACCGGTTAATTATCAGAATGCGCAGACCGGCCAGCGCGTGGCGACCAACGGCGGCACGCTAAACGTCAGCGCAGACAGCAAAGGCGATAAAGTCTCAGTAGACAGCGATATCGACAGCATCGCCATCACCAGCAAAAACGAGATGGGCATGCCGGTGCTGTTTACCGCTAACGGCGTGAAGGTGAGCGGCAATACGCACCTGACGCCAGAAGGCGTGCGCATCGGCGATCAGAAAGTCGAGCTGGAGAAATTCAACGCCAGCGTCAACGGCAAGGATGCGCTGACGCTGCAAAAGCTCAACGGCACCTCATCGTTCGATAACAAAGCGGGCAAAATCAGCGGCAATATCGACTATCGCGTCGATAACGTGCACCTGCAGAACAACGATTTTGGCGAAGCGAAGCTGAGCATGAAGCTGGCGCAGTTTGACGCTCAGGCGGTGAAAGCGTTCTCCGATAACTATCATGCGCAGATGCAGGAGCTGCTGAATCAGCCGGGCCTGGCGAACGACCCGATCCGCTATCAGGCCGGCGTCAACACGATTCTGCTGAATAACCTGCCGACGCTGCTGAAAGGCGCGCCGATGGTCAGCATCGCGCCGCTGAGCTGGAAAAATGAAAAAGGCGAAAGCACCTTTAACCTCACGGCTAACTTCAACGATCCCGCGACCGTTACCGGACAGCCGCAAAATCTCTCCGGCATGGTGGATCGCGTGCTGAAGAGCTTATCGGCCAAGCTGGTGATCAATATGCCGATGGCGACCGAAGTGATGCGCAACGTTGGCCTGGCCGAAGGCTATACCGGCGACGACGCGCAGAAGCTGGCGGACCAGCAGGTGAAAGGCCTGGCGGCGATGGGCCAGATGTTCCGCCTGACCCAGCAGCAGGATAACAATATCGTCACCAGCCTGCAGTACAACGGCGGCCAGGTGAACATGAACGGCGACACCATGACGCTGGAGCAGTTTATGTCGCGCTATATGCTCGGCCTGCCCACCAGCGAAGGCATGCCGCAGTAAGCGCAAGCGGCACGATAGCTAAAGCGACCTGCAGGTCGCTTTTTTTATTTCCTGCCGCCGCTAACAAGGCTCGGCGTTAAAATCGTATGCTGGCTGGCGATATCCGGCGCGCTAAGCCGCAGCAGAATGCGCGCCGCGGCGGCGCGCCCCATCTCGCGCGCCGGGCTGCAGATATAGGTGAGCGGCGGATCGCCTGGATTCGCCTGCGGCTCGTCGCTGAAACCTACCAGCGCTATCTGCTGCGCCTCCTCGCTGTCAACCGCGCCCTGGCCCAGCGTCTGTCCGCTACGCAGCAGTGCGACGTAGCTGCCGAGCGCGGTAGCGGTGTCGGCGGCGATAAGGGCCGTCAGCTGCGGGTGGCGCTGCAGCAGCTGCGTAGTCGCCTCAGCCGCCGCCTGCTGGCTCATTTCACACGCGATAATCCACTCCGGCTTAAACGGCAGGCCGTACTGCAGCAGCGTGGCGCAGTAGCCGCCGATACGCTCGGCGCGCATCAGCGACGCGTTGCTGCCGCCTAGCCAGGCAATATGCTGATGTCCCTGACGGATAAGGTATTCGGTCGCCATGCGCGCCCCCAGCGCATTATCGGGCCGCAGGCTGTCCGTTCCCTCCAGATAACTGGCGCGTGAGGCGCAGATCAGCGGCAGCTCAAGCTCGGCAGCGCGCGTGACCAGCGCCGCGCCGTTATCCGCGTCGCCGCCCAGCACTATGCCGTCGACACCCTGCGCCACCAGCGACTCGAAGGCGCGCGCCAGGTGCTGCCCCTGCGCGCCGCTCTGAGCCAGCACCAGCATCCTGTCATGCGCCGCCAGCGCCTCGCTGAGCCCGGCCGTCATCTCTGCATAAAACCGCTGGCTCATCTCCCTGACGATCAGGCCGATGACGCCGCTGGTACCGCCGCGCAGCGCGGCCGCGCTACGGTTACGCACATAGCCTGACTGCTCGATCGCCTCATTGACCCGCGCCGCCGTAGTGGGAGAGATACGGCCTTTGCCGGACAGCACCAGCGAAACGGTGGTGACAGAGACGCCAGCCGCTTCAGCGACATCGTTAATGGTGATTTTTTGCTGCGACATAGGGCACGCCTGCGAAAAGGAGGTTAAGTAACCGCATTATAAAGGTAAAACGTTTAACCTGAAAAAAAACTTGCTGATTTACCCGCCTGTTATCAGGCGGAATGCGGGTTAAACACAAGGTAAAACGTTTTATCTTTTACTTTACCTGTCGGCTCCCCTGGCCGTGTCCGGTTGCTCTGTCTGCTGGTCAGGCTCAGAATGCCGACGCTATTCCTCTCTGGTTCTGGCTAGCCTGATGGAGATAACTGGCGCAGACGCCAGAAAGCGCGGGCGATCGCCACCGACAGGTGTGACAACGTCACGAAAAGCGGCTGTGCTTGCGCCGAAAAAAGCGAACCCGGTCTCCGTCTGCCATGCCCGCCCTGATGCGCGCTTAAGCCCTTTCGCTTACTATCCCAGCAGTTGTGGCGCAGGTTGCGCAAAGGGCTCGCCATGTTGCGCACCTTGTTTCTATAATGGTCTGCACTTTTATTCCTGTCAGAGAGTGCAGCATGTTCGATTCCAGCCTTCCCGTTACCGATATCCATCGCCATCTTGACGGCAACATCCGCGCGCAAACCATTCTGGATTTAGGCCGCCAGTTTAACCTCGCCCTCCCCGCCGCCACGCTGGAAGCGCTGCGCCCCCACGTTCAGGTGGTGGAAAACCAGCCCGACCTGGTAAGTTTCCTGAATAAGCTCGACTGGGGCGTTAAGGTGCTGGGCGATCTGGACGCCTGTCGCCGTATCGCGCTGGAAAATGTGGAAGATGCGGCGCGCGCCGGCATTCACTACGCCGAGCTGCGCTTCTCGCCGGGCTATATGGCGATGAACCATAACCTGCCGGTGGCGGGCGTGGTGGAAGCCGTTATTGACGGGATTAAGGCAGGCTGTCAGAAATATAACGTCGACGTGCGCCTGATCGGCATTATGAGCCGCACCTTCGGTGACGAAGCCTGTCTGCGCGAGCTGGAAGGCTTGCTGGCGCACCGCGATCATATTACCGCCGTCGATCTGGCTGGAGATGAGCTGGGCTTTCCCGGCAGCGAGTTTCTGAGCCACTTTACGCAGGCGCGCGACGCCGGTTTTCGCGTGACGGTGCATGCGGGCGAAGCGGCCGGTCCGGAGAGCATCTGGCAGGCGATCCGCGAGCTGGGCGCCGAGCGTATCGGCCACGGCGTGAAGGCGATTGAAGACCGCGCGCTGATGGATTTTCTCGCCGAGCACCGCATCGGCATCGAGTCCTGCCTGACCTCCAATATCCAGACCAGCACCGTCTCCTCGCTGGCGCACCACCCGCTGAAAGCGTTCCTGGAGCACGGCATCCTGGCAACCATCAATACCGACGATCCGGCGGTTCAGGGCATTGAGCTGGCGCATGAGTATCAGCACGCGGCGCCTGCCGCCGGGCTGAGCGCCGCGCAGATCCGCCAGGCGCAGGAGAACGGTTTGACCATCGCCTTCCTGAGCGACGCTGAGAAAACCGCTATCCGCAATAAAGTGCAGGCGTAAAAAAAGGCCGCGAAGGCGGCCTTAGCTTGTTTGTAATGTGCTGACGCAGGTGACATAGTCCGATCGCAAAAACGCCATCCCTGGCGGCTCGGCCCGCGCAGATACGCACCTCATCCTTGAGGTGCGCCCGTCGCCGGGCCAACGCTTTGCGTTGTCCAAAAACGTTCCCGACGTTTTTGTCCTTGCGCGGGACGCTTTGCTCTTCGGGCTATGTTACCCGCGTTTTGAGTTTTCAGTCGTCTGCGGGCGGGCGATGGCTTTATATATGCAGCTCGATGCGCAGTAAACCTTTTCTCGTTACTTCAGCGAGAGCGTCTGGCGCTTCTCCGCCGACTGCAGCCCCAGCTCGATCAGCTCCATCACCTGGATCGCCTCTTCCGCCGTCACCGGATTATTGCCGCGCCCGTTAATCGCATCGCGCACCGCCGCATAATAGGCAGGATAGTTGCCCGGCTGCGTCATCAGCGTCTCTTCCTTGACGCCTTCGCCGTCGGCCAGCGTCAGCACGCCGTCGCGCATATCGTAGCCCCACTCTTCAGCGGGCGGAAAATCGCCCGCCTTCAGCCGATCTTCCTGCGGATCCAGACCATATTTCACGTAGCTGCCGCGCATGCCGTGTACCACATAGCGCGGCGACTCGGCCGCCACCAGCATGCTGGCGTGCAGCACCACGCGACGCTGCGGATAGGTCAGCGTGGCGTGGAAGTAGTCGGTGGTCTGCGCGCCGGGGCGCATCTCCGCCATATCGACGTTAATGGCGACCGGCGCGCCGAAGAGCTGCAGCGCCTGATCGAGCAGATGCGGTCCCAGATCGTACCAGATGCCGCTGCCGGCGCCTTTCATCTCGCGCCAGCGCTGACGCACTTCGGGGCGGAAGCGGTCGAAATGGGATTCAAAATAGCGCACGTCGCCCAGCGTGCCCTCTTTCAGCAGCTGTTTCAGGGTCAGGAAATCGCTGTCCCAGCGGCGGTTGTGGAAGACGGAAAGCAGCAGGCCTTTGGCCTTCGCCAGCGCGTCCAGCTCGCGCGCCTGTGACAACGTCACGGTAAAGGGCTTATCTACCACTACATGCTTGCCTGCGTTCAGCGCAGCCTTGGCCAGTGGAAAGTGGGTATCGTTGGGCGTCGGGATCACGATCAGCTGCAGCGACGGGTCCTCTAACAGCGCCTGAGGATCGGCCACAACGGTTACCTGCGGCCAGTCAGCGTGCACTTTCCCTTCGTCGCTACTGGAGATGGCGGCCAGCTCAACGTCCGGCGTGCCCGCAATCAGCGGCGCGTGAAACGTCTTGCTCGCGAAGCCGTACCCTATCAGTCCAACACGAAGTTTGTCGCTCATTATCACTCCTCTTATTCGCATACCCGACTGATTTAAGACCATAGCGCTGGTCAGGACAAGCAGGAATCCCCCGAAAAATCAGGAGATAGCCCGCTGCGCCATCGGCCAGGGCGTTTCCGCGAGCAAGGTATCCTGTGCATCCTGGTTGCGACGGCGAAAATCGCTGGGGCTGACGCCGACCCGTTTGCGGAAGACGCGTGAGAAGTAGAGCTGGTCGTCGTAGCCTACTTCACGCCCGACGCTGGCAATCGGCTCCTGGGTGGTTTGCAGCAGCAGCCTGGCGCGGATGACGCGCTGGTCTTCGCGCCAGCGCAGCAGGTTGACGCCCATCTGTTCGCGGAACAGGTGCGCCAGCCGCGACGGCGACAGGCAGACGTGGCGCGCCACCTCTTCGATCTTCACTTCGCTGGCCAGATGGTTGGTAACGTACTGGCAGGCCTCAATGATGCGCGGGTCACGCACCTGCTGGTGGCTGCGCGGATCTTCCTCTACCGCGCGCAGCAGCAGGCGCTCCAGCAGGTTCATCGCCAGCTCTTCGGCAAAGCGGCGACCGGAATTATGGGTTTGCTCGATGCTGGCAAAGAGGCGGTCGAACTCGGCGCGCAGCGTTTCGTTGAGGTGCAGCCGTCCGACGCCTTCGCGCGCGTCCTGCCACTGCAGCCAGTCGTTCCAGTAGGCGCGCGGACGGAAATAGACCCAGCGGTGATGCCACTCCGGGCTGTCCGGCGCGCGCCCGTAGTAGTGCGGCGTTTTCGGCTGAAACAGCAGCATATCGCCCGGCAGGCAGTCAAAGCCGTTTTCGCCGTCGAACACCCGGCCCTTGCCTTTAATCGTGAGGTTAAGAATGAAGCCTTTCATGCCGTGCGGACGGTCGATAAAAAAGTCGAGCGGACCGTCGGCCGCAATGGGCGTCAGCCCGGCGACCAGCCAGGCATTGAAGGGATAACCGGGCAACAGAGGATTTTGCTGCGCCGCTGTGGTTTCACGGTGGTACATAACGTCCTCACTCAGTCAGGGTTAAGCAGAGCGCGGCGCCTGAGCGCCGCCTTTTTTGCCGTCAGGCTTTATGCTTTTGTTTATAGCGGTCAAAAATCACCGCCGCTAACAGTATCAGACCACGCACCACGTACTGTGAGAACGGCGAGATATTGAGTAAATTCATCGCATTTTCAACGGTGCCGAGGATCAGCACGCCAGCAACCACATAGGAAATTTTGCCGATGCCGCCCTTCAGCGAGACGCCGCCCAGCACGCAGGCGGAGATCACCACCAGCTCATAGCCCAGCGAGGTCATCGGCTGGCCGCTGGTCATGCGCGAGGCGAGAATAATGCCCGCCGCCGCCGATACCAGCCCGGAGAGAATAAAGATGATGATGCGGGTGCGCACCACCGGCACGCCCGCCAGTCGCGCCGCCTCTTCGTTGCCGCCGATCGCCAGCGTATTGCGGCCAAAGGTGGTTTTGTTGAGCAGGAAGCCGAAAATCAGCATGGTGGCGATAGTGAGCCAGATCGGCGCAGGCACGCCGAGCCAGTTGGCAAAGCCGAGGGTAAAAAAGCGCTCATCTTCTATGCCCACCGCCTTGCCGTCGGAGAAGATATAGGCCAGGCCGCGCACGATCTGCATGGTCGCCAGCGTGGTGATCAGGGCGTTGATTTTCAACCGCGCAATCACAAAGCCGTTAACAAAGCCGGTAGCGACGCCAATCAGCAGGCCAGCGAAGACGCCGATCCACAGGCTTTCCGTCATGTTGATCACCACTGCGGTGACCACGCCCGCACAGGCGATCACCGAGGCGACCGACAGGTCGAAATCGCCGGAGGCGAGGCAGAAGAGCATGCCGCACGCCACCATGCCCGACATCGACATCGCCAGGCCCAGCCCTTTCATATTAATGAAGGAGCCAAAGTTAGGCACAAACACGGCGCAGGCGACGAACAGCAGCGCGAACACCACCAGCATGCCGAAGTTATCCCAAATACGCCCGAAGCGCATGCCGCTGCGCTGCTGCACCGGCGGCGTACCTGAAGTTGTGGATGAAGACATAATATTTTCCTCTGTCAGGCCACAGCGGCCGCTTGGGTAGTTTTAGGCATCGCCAGGCTCAGCGTCTGCTGCTCCGTGGCGGCGTCATGCAGCAGTTCGCCAGCGATGGCGCCTTCGCGCATCACCACGATGCGGTCGGCCAGCCCCATCACTTCCGGCAGATCGCTGGAGGCGAAGAGCACCGCGATGCCTTTGCTCGCCAGCTGGTAAATCAGGTTATAGATTTCATGTTTGGCGCCGACGTCGATGCCGCGCGTCGGCTCATCCAGCAGGATCACTTTCATCTCTTCCGACAGCCAGCGGCCAAGAATCGCCTTCTGCTGGTTGCCGCCGGAGAGATTCATGATCAGCTGCTCGGCGTGAGGCGTTTTGATATTGAGCGAGCGAATATGGCTGTCGGCGTTGCGGGTCTCCCACTGATTCTGGATCAGGCAGCCGGCGGTCAGGTTGTGGCGGCGCGCGCTGATATTAATGTTGTCGCGCACCGAGTGCACCGGGATGATCCCCTCGGCTTTGCGGTCCTCCGGGCAGAGCATCACGCCCGCGCGGATCGCGTCAATCGGCTCGCGCAGCTTCAGCACCTCGCCGTCCAGCAGAATGCGACCGCCGCGCAGCCGGGTCGCGCCAAAGATGCCCTTCATCAGCTCGCTGCGTCCGGCGCCCACCAGCCCGAACAGGCCGACGATTTCACCGGCGCGCACCTCGAGAGAGATGGGCTCGCGCACGCCCTTCGCCTCGACCTTTTCCAGCACCAGGCGCACCGGCCCGTGCGGACGCGGCGTATAGCCGTAGATGTCGCCCAGATTGCGTCCCACCATCGCCTGCACCAGGTCGTCGTGATGGGTATTGGCCATATCGGTAAAGGTGCGCACGTAGCGGCCATCTTTAAAGACGGTAATGGCGTCGCTGAGGGCGAAGATCTCCTCCATGCGGTGCGAGACGTAGAGCACCACGCGCCCTTCCGCGCGCAGCTGGCGGATCACGCGGAACAGGTTTTCGATTTCACGCGCCGACAGCGAGCTGGTCGGCTCGTCGAAGGCGATAATGCGCGCATTGCGCGCCAGCGCCTTGGCGATCTCCACCATCTGCCACTGGCCGAGGGAAAGGTATTTCAGCGGCATATCGGGATCGATATCCATGCCAAGGTTTTTCAGCTGCAGGCCCGCTTCGTAGCGCAGCAGCTTGCGGTTCACCAGGCCACGCCTGTGCGGGATCTGACCGAGGTAGATGTTCTCCGCCACGCTCATCTCCGGCACCAGATGCAGCTCCTGGTAGATAATGGCGACCCCGGCATCCAGCGCCTCGCTGGTATGCTGAAAGCTGACCGGCTCGCCTTTTATGCGGATTTCGCCGCCGCTGGGCTGATAGCTGCCGCTGAGAATTTTCAGCAGCGTCGATTTGCCTGCGCCGTTTTCGCCCATCAGGGCGTGCACTTCGCCGCCGCGACAGTCGAATGAGATATCCTGCAGCGCCTTAACGCCGGGAAAGGTCTTGCTGATGCCATGAAACGACAGAAAGGTTGGCTCGCTATTCATGGTAACTCCTCTGGTTTACCGTAAAGGTGCCGCCGCGCAGGCGGCGGCACGGTACGCGGGTTTACATCAACCCTTTCTTCGCCAGTTCGGTTTTGAAATTGTCGCGGGTAATCAGCACCACGTCGGTGACCTCAGTGAATTTCGGCGGCTCCACCCCTTTGCTCACCCACTCATAGAGCATCTGGCTGCTCTTGTAGCCGTGCACGTCCGGGCTGGGCAGCAGCGAGCCGTAGAAGCCGGTCGCTTTGTCTTTCGACAGTTCGCTGATGGCGTCGACGCCGTTGATGCCGATGCCGATGACGTCAGCCGCCTTAAAGCCCTGGCCTTCGGTGGCGCGCACGCCGCCCAGCACGGTGTTGTCGTTCATGCCGACGATCAGCCAGTGTTTCACTTCCGGATGCTGCACCAGCAGCGAGTTGCCGGCGTCAAATGCGCCAGGGATATCGTTAGATTTGGTCGGCACCTGGTAGATTTGCGCCGCCGGGAAGCCGGCCGCTTTCAGCGCATCCATCGATCCGCCGGTGCGGCGGCGTGCGGTATCGAGCTCGTTGGCGGTGATCGCCATTACGCCGGTCTCTTTAGTGTTCCAGCCGCGCTTCTGCATCTCTTTATAGAGTTCCTGCCCCTGACGCTCGCCGATTTTGGTGGCGGCCATCATCACCAGCGGCACGCTCTCCATCGGCTTGCCTTTGGCGTTGACGAACTGGTCGTCGACGGCGATCACCTTCAGATCGTAGCCGCGCGCCTTAGCGACGATAGCGGAGCCGAGTTTAGGATCGGGCGTACAGATGACAAAGCCCTTCGCGCCGCTGGCGGCCAGGCTGTCGATGGCGTTAAGGGTTTTTTCGCCGTCGGGAATGGCGATTTTGATCACTTCAAAGCCTAAATCCTTGCCGGCTTTGTCCGCGAATTTCCATTCGGTCTGGAACCAGGGTTCTTCAGGCTGCTTAACGAGAAAACCCAGCTTCATGGTTTCGGCGATAGCGGAATGTGACATAACCGCTGCCAGGCCGATGGCCGCGAACGCTTTAGTGAATTTATGCATGATGCTCTCCGGAGCCAGGGTGTTTTTCCCTGCTGTTGACGAATCGGTGTAAACGCTACCAGTCAATTTTCTTTTTTGGGTACAGATGAAAATCAGCGCGTTAGACAAGTGAATGAGTAAAGCCTGTACAAACGCTGGGCTAGTTGTAGCGGGAAAGGCGATGAAAAATGTAGAGCGGTATCACACCCTGAAATCACGGCAAAATGTTCCATATATTCAGCAATTTTAACCGACTGGTAACTTTTGTTGGCGATCACAAAATCGCTGCCCATGACAGAAAAGTGCATATTCTCAGCGATTGGGGAATAACGTTTCCTGCGCCGCCGCCACAGGATAGAGGACGACTATTCATAACAGGAGATTTCCGATGCGTGCTGGAGCCATCACTCTGGGCCTCGACTTTGGCAGTGATTCGGTGCGTGCGCTGGCGGTGGACTGCGACAGCGGCAGCGAGCTGCGAACCGCCGTCGTGAACTACGCGCGCTGGCAGCAGGGACTGTACAGCGATCCCCACACCAACCGCTTCCGCCACCATCCGCTGGACTATATCGAGGCGATGGAGAAGGCGCTGCTGGGCGTGCTTGACGCATTGACGCCAGCGCAACGTGACAGCGTCACGGGAATCGGCGTCGATACCACCGGTTCGACGCCTGCCCCCATCGACCGCGACGGCAACGTGCTGGCGCTCCGTCCCGACTTTGCCGACAACCCCAACGCCATGTTCGTGCTATGGAAAGATCACACGGCGATTGAAGAGGCGGAAGCGATTAACCAGCTCTGCCGCAGCGGCCGCTTTACCGACTACAGCCGCTATATTGGCGGCATCTATTCGTCTGAATGGTTCTGGGCAAAAATTCTGCACGTCTCGCGCGCCGACGCCGCGGTTCGCGACGCCGCCGTCTCCTGGGTTGAGCTGTGCGACTGGGTGCCGGCGCTGCTGAGCGGCACCACTGCCCCGGCCAGCCTGCGCCGCAGCCGCTGCGCCGCCGGGCATAAGGCGCTGTGGCATCCCGACTGGCAGGGGCTGCCTGACCCCGACTTCCTCAACGCGCTTGACCCGCTGCTGACCCAGCAGCTCGACTCGCCGCTGTTCCACGACACCTGGACCGCCGATGTTCCCGTCGGCACGCTGAGCGTTGAATGGGCGCAGCGGCTCGGCCTGAAGCAGACCGTCACTATTGCTGGCGGTGCGTTCGACTGCCATATGGGCGCCGTCGGCGCTGGCGCGCAGCCTTACACGCTGGTGAAAGTGATCGGCACCTCTACCTGCGACATCCTGATCGCCGATGCCAGCCAGGTCGGCGATCGCGCCATTAAAGGCATCTGCGGCCAGGTCGACGGCAGCGTGATGCCGGGCGCCATCGGCTGCGAAGCGGGCCAGTCTGCGTTCGGCGATATTTACGCCTGGTTCAGCCGCCTGCTCGGCTGGCCGCTGCAGCAGGCGGCGGCGCAGCATCCTGAGCTGCAGCCGCAGCTGGCTGAGCTGCAGCGCAACCTGATCCGCCAGCTGACCGAAGCCTGGGCTGCGGATCCGCAGCTGGATCATCTGCCGGTGGTGCTCGACTGGTTCAACGGTCGCCGCACCCCCAACGCCAACCAGCGCCTGAAAGGGGTTATCACCGATCTGAATCTCGGCACTGACGCGCCCGCGCTGTTCGGCGGCCTGATCGCCGCCACCGCCTTTGGCGCACGCGCCATTATGGAGTGCTTCGAACAGCAGCAGATCCCGGTCGAGAACATCCTGACGCTGGGCGGCATCGCGCGCAAATCGCCCGCCATTATGCAGGCGTGCTGTGACGTGATGAACCGTCCGCTGGATATCGTCGCCTCCGACGAATGCTGCGCGCTGGGCGCGGCGATTTTCGCCGCCGTCGCCGCAGGCGTGTACGCCTCGGTGCCCGAGGCGCAGAAAGCGATGGCCAGCCCGATTGCCGTTACGCTCCAGCCCGATGCCGCGCGCGTCGCACGCTATCAGCAGCTTTATGAACGTTATCAACTCTGGTGCGCCGCGGCTGAGCCGCAGTATGCGTCGCGCCCCGCCAACGCTAATTGAGGAGTGGTTTTATGGATCAGTACAACGCGCACAGCGTATGGTTTGTGATTGGCACCCAGCATCTTTACGGCGCAGAAACCCTGCGTCAGGTAGAAGAGCATGCGCGCCAGGTGGTCGAGGGCCTGAACGCCTCTGCCGCCTTGCCGTTAAAGCTTATCGCCAAACCGCTGGTGAAGTCGCCGGATGAAGCGCTGGCGCTCTGCCGCGACGCCAGCCACGACAGCAGCTGCGTCGGTATCATCACCTGGCTGCACACCTTCTCGCCCGCCAAAATGTGGATCGGCGGGCTCAGCGTGCTGAACAAGCCGCTGCTGCAGTTCCATACCCAGTTCAACGCGGAGATCCCGTGGGACAGCATGGATATGGACTTTATGAACCTGAACCAGACCGCGCACGGCGGCCGCGAGTTCGGTTTTATCGGTGCGCGCATGGGGCTGCAGCACAGCGTCATCACCGGCCACTGGCAGGATGCGGCGAGCCAGCAGCGCATCGGCAACTGGATGCGCGCCGCCTTCGCGAAGCAGAGCAGCCAGCAGCTGAAAGTGGCGCGCTTTGGCGACAATATGCGCGAAGTAGCCGTGACCGAAGGGGATAAAGTTGCGGCGCAGATCCAGTTCGGCTATGCGGTCAACGGCTGGGGCGTCGGCGATCTGGTTGAGGTGATCAATCAGGTCAGCGACGGCGAGGTCAACGCGCTGATCGACGAGTATGAAAGTCTTTATCGCTTTAGCGACGTGGCGGCCAGCGGCGGCGAGAAGCGCCAGAACGTGCTCGACGCGGCGCGTATTGAGATCGGCATTAAGCGCTTCCTCGACGACGAGGGCTGCAAAGCCTTCACCACCAACTTCCAGACGCTGCACGGCATGACGCAGCTTCCCGGGCTGGCGGTGCAGCGTCTGATGGGCCAGGGCTATGGTTTCGCCGGCGAAGGCGACTGGAAAACCGCCGCGCTGCTGCGCATTTTCAAAGTGCTGGCGGGCGATCGTCCTGGCGGCACCTCCTTTATGGAGGACTACACCTATCACTTCTCACCCGGCAACGACCTGGTTCTAGGCTCGCATATGCTGGAGGTCTGCCCCTCCATCGCCAAAGAGGAGAAGCCGCTGATCGACGTGCAGTTCCTCGGCATTGGCGGCAAAGCGGATCCGGCGCGCCTGATCTTCTCAACGCCAGCCGGACGCGCGGTTAACGCCAGCGTGATCGATATGGGCGACCGTTTCCGCCTGCTGGTGAACGTGGTTGATGCCATTGAGCAGCCGAAGCCGCTGCCGAAGCTGCCGGTGGCGCGCGCGCTGTGGCGTGCCCAGCCGTCGCTGTCCGTGGCGTCAGAGGCCTGGATTCTGGGCGGCGGCGCGCACCACACGGTGTTCAGCCAGGCGCTGACGCTGGAAGATATGTATCTTTACGGCGAGATGAACGACATCGAAGTGCTGGTGATTGACGAGCACACGCGACTGCCGGCGTTTAAAGACGCGCTGCGCTGGAATGAGGTCTATTACCGCTCGAAACGCTAGGTCGTAGGTTGTGGTTTGATAAAAATCAGCGCCGACTTTTAAAGTCGGCGTTTTCTTTTATCAGGCCAGAGCTGATCAGTCGGGAAGATGGGCAGTTCCGTGAAGACGGCGTAAATCCATCCCTGGAGCCTCGGCCTCGCCTTACTCGCCCCATCCCTGGGGCTCGCCCGCAAGCGGGCCACAAGGATGGGGCGAGTAAGACAAGGCCGATCGCCATAAATACGATGGGTTTAAACAGCCATAAAAATGCTCATGCGTGGAAGGGGGTTCTGCCCGAAGAGCAAAGCGTCCGAGCCAGGATGGCGAGGCCGACCCGCATGGATGCGGGCATTCTTTGCGATCGGGCAGAACCCGCTTTCACACTGCACATTCTCACAGCCACGCCACACACTCTCATAACCACGCCACACACTCTCATAACCACAAAAAAGCCGCCCGCAGGCGGCTTAACTCGCATCCGACCGTTTAGGTCGCTATCCGCTTCACCGGCGCATTCTTCTGCCGATCCCACATCACCGTCAGCAGACGCTGCAGCGCGATAAATGCAAACAGCAAAATACCGATGGCGATCTTGGTCCACCAGGAGCTCAGCGTACCGTCGAAATTAATCCAGGTCTGAATCAGCCCCTGAATCAGCACGCCAAACAGCGTGCCCAGCACCGTCCCGACGCCGCCGGAAAGCAGCGTGCCGCCGATCACCACCGAGGCGATAGCATCCAGCTCGACGCCCAGCCCCGCCAGCGCATAACCCGCTGAGGTATAAATCGAGAACACAATGCCCGCCAGCGTCGCCAGCGTCGTCGACAGCATATAAATGCGAATTGTGGTAGCGCGCGTGGAGATGCCCATCAGCTGCGCCGAGGTCACGCTGCCGCCGACGGCATAAACCTGATTGCCGAAGCGCGTGCGGTGCGCCAGCAAAATGCCGCCCGCCACCACCAGCAGCATCACCAGCGCCAGCAAACTCAGACGCCCGCCGCCCGGCACCTTCCACGCCAGGCTGGAGAGCGTGGCGTAGAGCGGATGATCGATGGGAATCGAATTCTCCGACACCAGATAGCTACAGCCGCGCAGAAAAAACATCCCCGCCAGCGTAATAATAAACGCCGGGATCTTCAGCGCGTCGATCAGCCAGCCCATCATGGCGCCAAACAGCGCGCCCGCGGCCAGCATAATGGCGAACGCCAGCAGCGGATGAATATGCAAATCGCCGATGGCGCGCGCCAGAAACACGCCGGTAAAGGCGATCACCGCGCCCACCGACAGATCGATACCGCCGGAGAGGATCACAAAGGTCATGCCGACGGCGATAATGCCCAGAAAAGCGTTATCGGTCAGGATATTGCAGATCACGCGCGTCGAGGCGAAGCCGGGAAACTGGCTCAGACAGAACAGATAGCCAGCGACAAACACCAGCAGCGTAATCATCAGGGGAAGATGACGTTTAATCATTGAGGCCGTCTCCGTTTCAACATCGCCAGAAAGCGCGGCGACTGCAGCAGCAGCACGCCCATCACCACCACCGCCTTCACCACCTGATTCAGCTCCGGCGGAAAACCGGACAGCAAAATGCCGGTATTCATCGCCTGAATAATCAGCGCGCCGATCAGCGACAGCACCAGATTAAAACGGCCGCCCATCAGCGAGGCGCCGCCGATCACCACCGCGAGAATCGCATCCAGCTCCAGCCACAGACCGGCGTTATTGGCATCCGCGCCGCGAATATCGGCGGTCACGATCAGCCCCGCCACCGCCGCGCAGAGCCCGCTGATCACATAGGTGGACATCACCACCAGCCAGCCGGTCACGCCCGCGTTGCGCGCGGCGCGCAGGTTAATCCCTACCGCCTCAATAAACAGCCCGAGCGCCGTCTTGCGCGTCAGCAGCCAGACCAGCACTGCCGCCGCCAGGGTAATCCACACCGGCACCGGCAGCAGCCAGAGCGACCCGCTGCCCAGCCAGCCGAGCGCCGCGCTGTCAAAGGTGACAATCTGCCCCTGGGTAATCAGCTGCGCGATGCCGCGCCCCGCCACCATCAAAATCAGCGTGGCGACAAACGGCTGAATGCGCAGCAGCGCCACCAGCACGCCGTTCCAGAGCCCGCACAGCAGCCCGGCGCCCAGCGCGGAAAAAATCACCGCGGTCAGGCTATGGCCCGACACCGTCAGGGTGGCGGCGGTCGCGCCCGCAATCGCCATCACCGCGCCGACCGAAAGATCGATACCGCCGGTGGCGATCACCAGCGTCATGCCGATCGCCAGCAGCGCCACCGGCGCGGCGCGGTTAAGAATATCGATCGGGCTGCCGAACAGACGGCCCTCCTGCAGATGCACGGCGAAAAAATTATTGGCCACCAGGCTATCTACCAGCAGCACCAGAATCAGCGCGGCGATCTGCGGCAGGCCCGGCGGCAGGCGAAACTTACGGCGTTCTGGCTTCGTCATATGGGATTCAAGCATGTTGTGCCCCTCCGTCCGCGATGGCGTTCACAATCGACGCCACCGAAAGCTGCTCAAGCGGGATCTCCGCCACCTGCTTCAGGTCGCGCATAATCACCACGCGATCGGCGTAGCCCACCAGCTCCTCCAGCTCGGACGAGATCACCAGCAGCGCCAGACCGTCGGCGCAGAGCGATTCAATCAGGCGAATAATCTCGGCGTGGGCGCCGACGTCAATGCCGCGCGTAGGTTCGTCCAGGATCAGAAACTGCGGTTTGGTCACCAGCCAGCGCGACAGCAGCACCTTCTGCTGATTGCCGCCGGAAAGCAGCTCCACCGGCTGCTCGGCGTGCGGCGTGCGAATGCCGAGGCTCTTAATAAAGCGCTCGGCGATCGCCTGCTGCTCGCGCCGCTTAATCGGCCGCAGCCAGCCGCGCTGCGCCTGCAGCGCCAGGATAATATTTTCGCGCACCGAGGCGGCGCCGATAATGCCGTCGGTCTTGCGATCCTCAGGACAAAAACCGATACCGAGCCGCGACGCCTGCGCGGGCGAGCGGATCGTCTGGGGTTTGCCTTTAATGGTCGCCGTGCCGCGATCGGGCCGGCGAATGCCGAACAGCACCTCGGCGGTCTCGGTGCGGCCGGAGCCGAGCAGCCCAGCCAGACCCACTACTTCTCCCGGGCGCACCTCAAGGTCGAAAGGCTCAATGGTGCCCTTCTTACCGTAGTCGCGAAACGACGCTACCGGCTGGTTGCTGCGCAGCGTGCTGCCCTGGCGCTGCAGGGCGGTCTCCAGCAGTTCGCGCCCCAGCATCAGCTTGATCAGCTCAATCTGCGGCAGCGTAGCGGTGTCGCGCGTGGCGATAAACTGGCCGTTGCGCAGCACCGTGATCCGGTCGGTAATGCGGTAAACCTGATCGAGAAAGTGCGTGACAAAAATCAGGCTCATCCCCTTCGCCTTCAGCTGCGCCATCAGGGTGAAGAGCATCTCCACTTCGCTGGCGTCGAGACTGGCGGTCGGCTCGTCGAGGATCAGCACCTGCGCCGAGAGATCGACCGCGCGGCAGATGGCGATAATCTGCTGCATCGCCACCGAGTAGTGCCCCAGCGGACGCGTCACGTCGAGAATAAAACCGTAATTGCGCATCAGCGCGTCGGCATCGCGCACCATTTTGCGGCGATCGACCATGCCGAAGCGGCGCGGCTCGCGCCCGATAAACAGGTTGTCTGCCACCGACATATTGGGTAGCAGATTGACCTCCTGATAAACGGTACCAATGCCCACCTTTTGCGCATCGGCTGTGCTCCGCGGCGCAATGGTCTGCCCGTTTAGCGTCAGCGTGCCCGCGTCGCGGCTGTAGACTCCGGTCAGCACCTTAATCAGCGTCGACTTGCCCGCGCCGTTTTCGCCCAGCAGCGCCATGATCTCGCCTTTGCGCACGCTAAACGACACGTTGTCCAGCGCCTTCACGCCGGGAAACCCTTTGCTGACGCCGCTGATGGTGAGCAGCGTATCGTCATTGTGCCTAATCATCTTGTCAGCCCCGCCTCAACAGATAAAAAGCCGCTCCGGAGAGCGGCTCGCGGCTCAGTAACCCATGCCCTTTTTCAAATCCAGCTGCGCCTGTGCATCGGCTGGCAGAAAAAGCCGGGTTTCGGTTTTGGTGATCTTCGGCGGTAGCGTGCCGTCTTTTTTGAACTTCTCCAGCGCGTCAAACGCCGGGCCTGCCATATTCGGCGTGAGCTCGACGTTGGCGTTGGCCTCGCCTGCCAGCATCGCCTTATAGATATCGGGCACGCCGTCGATTGAGCCGGTGAGAATATCTTTGCCGGGCTTGAGCCCCGCCTCTTTGATCGCCTGAATCGCGCCGATCGCCATATCGTCGTTATGGGCGTAAACCATGCAGATGTTTTTGCCGTTATTTTCCGCCTTGATAAAGCTCTCCATCACCTCTTTGCCCTTGCTGCGGGTAAAGTCGCCTGACTGCGAGCGCACCACCTTGATATTGGGATGCCCGGCGATCGCCTCGGCAAAGCCTTTCTTGCGATCGATGGCGACGCTGGCCCCCACGGTGCCCTGCAGTTCGACCACGTTGCACGGCTTGTCGCCGACGGTTTTCACCAGCCAGTCACCAATCAGCTTGCCTTCCAGCACGTTGTCAGCGGTGACCACCGTCATATAGAGCGATTTATCTTTCACCACGATGGCGCGGTCGAGCAGGAAGACCGGGATTTTGGCGTCTTTCGCTTCTTCCAGCACCGGCTCCCAGCCGGTCTGCACCACTGGCGCGATAAAAATCGCGTCGACGCCCTGCGCGATGAACGAGCGTACCGCCTTGATCTGGTTCTCTTGTTTCTGCTGGCCGTCGGCAATTTTCAGCGTGATGCCGCGTTTCGCCGCTTCGCTTTTCGCCACGTTCGTTTCCGCTGCGCGCCAGCCCGATTCGGAGCCGACCTGAGAGAAGCCGACCGTCAGGTCTGCCGCCATGACCGGCGCGGCTAAGGCGGCGCTGACCAGACTGGTCAAAAGTAAACGTTTCCACATAGTTTGCATTCCTCTGAAGGGCTTTTGCGAGTAAGGGTAAAGAGCCCGTTTAGCCTGGCGTAAATCGGCGTGAATAAGGGCGACGCGCCTCACAAATCGGTTCAAATTAAAGGGGTTACGTGCAGGTATGGCAGTCTGGCGAGGTAGCGTTCATGGACAAAACGACTGCGTTATTTAAATGTGCTGGTTAAATAAATGTAATAAACAGAATCGCTTATGAAATCTTCCTCTGGAAGCGATTACAATAATACGTAAACATTGGTCACCGCCTGTTATGCAGGCGAGATAGTGATTTTGTGATTTTCCGCACAGTGGCGCGCCGCAGGCGGCGCAGTGCCTCGCCCTCAGCGCAGGGGATAAAAAAGCTAAAAAGAGGATATTACTGGCTTTGATCCAGCCAACGCAGCGCGGGACGTTATTCGTGCTCTTTTTATCCCCTTAGCGCAGCGGATTTTGCCTGAAGAAGAGCAGTAACGCCTCTCTCCTGCCCTGGCGCCGGTTAGCGCAGCAGCGCAGCGCTAAAAGCGGCACGCCAGATTTTTGCCGTTTCGCTTTATGGAGACACGGGCTATAAAAAGTGGGTTTTTTAGCGCATTGATAAACAAAAATTAAGAATTTCTCTTTTTTCCAGAATAAGTCGCTGGACAGCCCGCGCCTGCCCCCTATACTGACCGCTTCTCTGTTCTCTCTCATAATGGCAATCATGACTGCGCAAGATTACCTGCTCAAATTTCGCAAAGTGAACAACCTGGAAAGTCTGGAAAAACTCTACGATCACCTTAACTACTCGCTTACCGATGACCGCGAGATTATCAATATGTACCGCGCGGCGGATCACCGACGCGCTGAGCTGGCGTCCGGTGGACGACTCTACGACCTGGGCTGCGTGCCGAAAACGGTGTGGCGCTACGTGGTCTGATTAACGCTTATCAGGCCTGCCGCTTCTGCGCAGGCAGGCCCTGTCAGAACGTGTTATTCTCTCCCGCTCTCCTTGTCGCAACAGGATCTCCCTCATGAATGAATCGGTGACCGCGCCGCGTCTGGGCGGCTGGCTGCTTGTGCCGCTCGCCTGGCTGATAATGATGATGCTCACCAGCGCGATGGTGCTGGCGATGTATCTCAGCCCCCTGTTTAATCCGGTATGGCGCGCTACGCTCTTTTCGCACGGCGGCATGCTGGTCACCAACTGGGCGATCTCCCTGCTGACCGCGCTCGCCGTCTGGCTCTACAGCCTCTGGGTCTGCTGGATGTTCTGCAAACGTTCGCGCCGTCTGCCGCGCCACTACATTATCTGGCTGCTGGTCACGCTGCTGCTGGCGCTGAAGACCTTCGCTTTCACGCCGGTCTCCGACGGCAAGGCGGCTCAGACCCTGCTGCTGGCGCTGCTGGCCGCGGCAGTGTTCGTGCCCTATTTCAAACGCTCTCAGCGGGTGAAATCGACCTTTGTCCAGCCGTAACGCCGTGAGTTTCGTCAACAATTTAATCCTGAGTGCGAAACCGCGCACTGCGTTTCGCGCAGTGGTTGAGATAGCGTCACAGATCACAGATAATGGGCCGCTTTCCGAATCAATGGCGAAAAAATGACCGATTATCTGCTGCTGTTTGTAGGCACTGTGCTGGTGAACAACTTCGTTCTGGTGAAATTTCTTGGCCTCTGTCCCTTTATGGGCGTTTCCAAAAAACTGGAAACGGCGATCGGCATGGGCCTGGCGACCACGTTCGTCATTACGCTGGCGTCGATTTGCGCCTGGCTGGTGAACCACCTGATACTGGTGCCGCTCGACCTTGTCTACCTGCGCACCATGGCCTATATCCTGGTGATCGCCGTCGTCGTGCAGTTCACCGAAATGGTGGTGCGTAAAACCAGTCCGTCGCTCTACCGACTGCTCGGCATCTTTCTGCCGCTGATCACCACCAACTGTGCGGTGCTCGGCGTGCCGCTGCTCAGCGTCAACCTTAATCATACTTTTCTGCAGGCGGCGCTTTACGGCTTCAGCGCCTCGCTCGGTTTTTCGCTGGTGATGGTGCTGTTCGCCGGCATGCGCGAACGTCTGGTGCTGGCAAACGTGCCTGCGCCCTTTAAAGGCTCCTCTATTGCGCTGGTGACCGCTGGCCTGATGGCGCTGGCGTTTATGGGCTTTACCGGTCTGGTGAAATTCTGATGAGCGCGATCTGGATTGCTATTATCGTTCTGAGCGCGCTGAGCCTGGTGTTCGGCGCCCTGCTGGGCTACGCCTCGCGCCGCTTCGAAGTCGAAGAAGATCCCATCGTCGAGCAGATCGACGAGCTGCTGCCGCAAAGCCAGTGCGGCCAGTGCGGCTATCCTGGCTGCCGCCCCTATGCGGACGCGGTGGGCAATAACGGCGAGGCGATTAATAAATGCGCGCCGGGCGGCGAGCAGACCATGCTCAAGCTGGCGGCGCTGCTGAACGTCGACCCGCAGCCGATTGACGGCGACGAAACGGCGAAAGAGCCGGTGCGCACCGTCGCCTGGATCGATGAGGCGAACTGCATCGGCTGCACCAAGTGCATCCAGGCCTGTCCGGTCGACGCTATTGTCGGCGCAACGCGCGCCATGCATACCGTGCTCAGCGATGTCTGCACCGGCTGCGACCTCTGCGTCGCGCCCTGTCCCACCGACTGCATCGAGATGCGTCCAGTGGCGACCACTACCGCTAACTGGAAATGGGATCTTGAAACCATTCCTGTACGGGTGATCCCGGTAGAAAGTCATGCTTAATCTGTTGAATATCTTTCGTAAAGAGAAGCTGTGGGATTTCGAGGGCGGCATTCATCCGCCGGAAATGAAAACCCAGTCGAACGGCACGCCGCTGAGTCAGCTGCCGCTGCCAGACCGCTTTATTATCCCGCTGAAGCAGCATATCGGCCATGAGGGCGAGATTTGCGTCGCGCCGGGCGATCGCGTGCTGCGCGGCCAGCCGCTGACGTTCGGCAACGGCCGGATGCTGCCGGTGCACGCGCCGACCTCCGGCACCATTGACGCCATTGGCCAGCATATGACCGCCCACCCCTCCGGGCTGTCGGAGCTGTGCATTTTTATGTCGCCGGACGGCGAGGATCGCTGGACGCTGCTTGAGCCGATGGCGGACTATCGCCAGCGTGAGCGCGCCGCCGTCGTGCAGCGCATTCATGACGCGGGCGTTGCCGGCCTTGGCGGCGCGGGCTTCCCTACCGGCACCAAGCTGCGCGGCGGCCTGCGCGGGGTAAAAACCCTGATTATCAACGCCGCCGAGTGCGAACCCTACATCACCGCCGACGATCGCCTGATGCAGGATTATGCCGCCGAAGTGCTGGAAGGCAGCCGCATCCTCGCCTGGGTGCTGCAGGCCGAGCGCGTGCTGATCGGCATCGAAGACAACAAGCCGGAAGCGATTGCCGCGCTGAAGCGGGCGCTGGGCGGCGAGCGCGATCTGCAAATCCGCGTGATTCCGACCAAATATCCCTCCGGCGGCGCGAAGCAGCTCACCAAAATTCTTACCGGACTGGAAGTGCCGCACGGCGGACGCTCTACCGATATCGGCGTGCTGATGCAGAACGTCGGCACCGCCTGGGCGGTGAAACGCGCGGTGATTGACGGCGAGCCGCTGACCGAGCGCGTGGTGACCCTGACCGGCGAGGCGATCGCGCAGCCGCGCAACGTCTGGAGCCGTATCGGCACCCCTGTCAGCCATCTGCTGCATCAGGTCGGCTTTACGCCCGCGCCGCGTCAGATGGTAATTATGGGCGGCCCGCTGATGGGCTTTACCCTGCCGTCGCTCGATGTGCCGGTAGTGAAGATCACCAACTGCATCCTCGCGCCCTCCGTCAGCGAAATGGGCAACAACGACGAAGAGCAGTCCTGTATACGCTGCTCCGCCTGCGCCGACGCCTGCCCGGCGAAACTGCTGCCGCAGCAGCTCTACTGGTACAGCCAGGGCGGCGATCACGATAAAGCGCGCGCCCACCATATCGATGACTGCATTGAGTGCGGCGCCTGCGCCTATGTCTGCCCGAGCAATATTCCGCTGGTGCAGTACTACCGTCAGGAGAAGGCGGAGCTGCGCGCCATCGATCTTGAAGCGAAGCGCACCGCCGAAGCGAAAGCGCGCTTCGAGGCGCGCCAGGCGCGTCTGGAACGTGAGAAGCTGGCGCGCGAAGCGAAGCATGAACAGGCGAAGCAGCGCGTGGCGCGCAGCGACGAAGGCGAGCTGGCTGCCGCCCGCGAACGCGTGATGGCGAAACGCCAGGCGGCGGGCGTGGTCGATCCGGCGGTGGAAGAGGCGCAGCGTCAGGCGCGTCATGCGCAGGCGCATCTGCGTCAGGCGGAAGCGCAGGCGGAAACCCAGCCGGTAACCCGCCAGACGGACGATCCGCGCAAGGCGGCGGTGGAAGCCGCCATCGCCCGCGCCAAAGCGAAGAAAGTCGCGCAGCCAGAAGCAGCGGAAGAACCTCAGGCAGAGGCGGCCGATCCGCGCAAGGCGGCAGTTGAAGCCGCCATCGCCCGCGCCAAAGCGAAGAAAGCGGAAGCGGCGCAGGCCGCGGCAGGCACGCCGACCGAGGAAGTACAGCCGGTCGACGACGCGCCAGCGGTCGACCCGCGCAAGGCGGCGGTTGAAGCCGCCATCGCCCGCGCCAAAGCGAAGAAAGCGGAAGCGGCGCAGGCCGCGGCGGGCACGTCGACCGAAGAGGTGCAGCCGGTCGACGACGCGCCAGCGGTCGACCCGCGCAAGGCGGCGGTTGAAGCCGCCATCGCCCGCGCCAAAGCGAA